>NZ_JBFAWG010000024.1:0-103356 GCF_040680215.1 Streptomyces sp. NPDC052107 | reverse complement strand
GGGCCGAGTACGCGAAAGACCCGCGGATGCGCGCCAACATCGGCATCCGCCGCCGCCTCGCGCCGCTGCTCGACAACGACCGCAACCAGATCGAGTTGTTCACCGCGCTGCTGCTCTCGCTGCCCGGCTCGCCGATCCTCTACTACGGCGACGAGATCGGCATGGGCGACAACATCTGGCTCGGCGACCGCGACGCCGTACGCACCCCCATGCAGTGGACCCCCGACCGCAACGCCGGCTTCTCGTCCTGTGATCCGGGACGCCTGTACCTACCGACGATCATGGACCCGGTCTACGGCTACCAGGTCACCAACGTCGAGGCGTCGATGTCGTCGCCGTCGTCGCTGCTGCACTGGACCCGCCGCATGATCGAGATCCGCAAGCAGAATCCTGCCTTCGGACTGGGGTCCTACAACGAGCTGCAGTCCACCAACCCGGCTGTGCTCGCCTTTCTGCGCGAGTACGAGGACGACCTCGTGCTGTGCGTCCACAACTTCTCCCGCTTCGCACAGCCCACGGAGCTGGACCTGAGCCGGTTCGGCGGGCGGCACCCGGTCGAGCTGTTCGGCGGGGTCCGCTTCCCGGCGATCGGCGAGCTGCCGTACCTGCTCACCCTCGCGGGGCACGGCTTCTACTGGTTCCGGCTGCGGCGAGAAGCGGCTTAGACCCTGTGGGTGGGGCGGTTTCCACCGCCCCACCCGGGGCACGCATCAGTAACACCCCGACGAACACGGGGAAAGGAAGTGACGCCCATGGCGGAAACGGTCACCTCTTCCAGCACCACCACTCCTCTCCTCGCCTCGCTCGACCCCTTGCTGCGCGAGTGGCTGCCGAGGCAGCGCTGGTTCGCCGGCAAGGGACGCCCGGTCACCGGGTTCACCCCCGTGGCCGTCACCGAACTGCTGCCGCCCGACGGCCGGCTGGGCCTGTACCACCTGCTGCTGCGCGTCCACCAGCCGTCCACGCTGGGCGCCGAGCCTCACCCGGGCGACTGCTACCAGCTGCTCATAGGCGTGCGCGAGGCGCTGCCGCCCCGACTGGCGCCCGCGCTGATCGGACATGTGGAGGACGGGCCGCTCGCCGGACGCACGGTGTACGAGGCCCTGTACGACCCCCGGCCCGCCGAATTGCTCCTGGAGGCTCTGCGCACCCGGGCCCGCATCGGCGGGCTGCGTTTCGAGCGGGACCCGCACCAGGAGATACGCGAGGGCCTGGTGGCCCGGCTGATGACCGCCGAGCAGTCCAACTCGTCGATCGTCTACGGCGATACGTTCATCCTGAAACTGCTGCGCCGGGTGGTGCCCGGCATCAACCCCGACCTGGAGATACCCCAGGCGCTGGCCCGCGAGGGCTGCCCCCGGGTGCCCGCTCCGACAGCCTGGCTGCACGCCGAGCTGGACGAGGAGTCGTATGTGCTGGCGGTGCTCCAGCCCTTCGTCAGCGGGGCGAGCGACGGCTGGGAGCTGGCGCTGCGCGAGCTGGCCAAGGGTGAGGACTTCGCCGCCGAGGCGCGGGGGCTGGGCCGGGCCACCGCAGAGGTGCACACCGCGCTCGCCCGCGCCCTGCCGACGGTCACCCTCGGTCATGTGCAGCTGCAGTCGCTGGCCGACGGGATGACCGAGCGGCTGGCGGCGGCCGTCCAGGCGGTGCCCAGCCTGCGGCCGTACGAGGGCGGACTGCGCTCGGCCTACCGGGCGCTGGCCGGCCTCGCCACCGAGGGCCGCACCTGGACCGCCCAGCGGATCCACGGCGATCTGCACCTGGGCCAGTGCCTGCGCTCCCCGTCCGGGGAGTGGTCGCTGATCGACTTCGAGGGCGAGCCGGCCCGGCCGCCGGCCGAACGGCGAATGCCGCAGCCGCCGGTGCGGGACATCGCGGGGATGCTCCGCTCCTTCGACTACGCGGCCCACTCCGTGACCCCGCCCGCGCCGGACTGGGCGCGCGTGTGCCGGGCCGCCTACTGCTCCGGGTACGCGGAGGTATCCGGCCGCGATCCGCGCACCGATCCGGTGCTGCTGCGGGCCTACGAGACCGACAAGGCGGTCTACGAGATCGTCTACGAGGCCCGGCACCGCCCCGACTGGCTGCCCGTACCGCTCTCGGCGATCCGTCGCCTCGCCGCGTGAAACCAGGAGGCTCGTCCGTGACCCCGAAGGGCAAGAAGCACACCAAGACCAGGGAGAAGACCGTTCCCCGGCAGAAGGTGCCGGCGCACGAGCGGCCGACGGCCGGTGGTGTCTCCCCCGCCGACCGTGAGCGGCTGCTGCACGGCACCCACCATGACCCGCACTCGGTACTGGGCGCGCACCCGGTGCCCGGAGGCGTGGCCTTCCGGGTCTTCCGGCCGTACGCACTGTCCGTCACGGTCGACACCGGCGAGCTGCGCGCCGAGCTGCACGACGACGGCGACGGGTTGTTCTCGGGGCTGCTGCCGCTGGGAGCCGTACCGGACTACCGGCTGCTGGTGGCGTACGAGGGAAACGTCCTGGACACCGAGGACCCCTACCGGTTCCTGCCCACACTCGGCGAGCTGGACCTGCACCTGATCGGCGAGGGCCGGCACGAGCAGCTGTGGCAGGCGCTCGGCGCGCATGTCACCACCCATCAGGGGGTGTCCGGAACCCGGTTCGCGGTGTGGGCGCCCGACGCGCAGGGTGTACGGATCACGGGCGGCTTCAACTTCTGGGACGGGACCGGCTTCCCGATGCGCTCGCTGGGCTCCTCCGGGGTGTGGGAGCTGTTCGTGCCGGCGATCGGCGCGGGCGAGGAGTACAAGTTCGAGATCACCCGCCCGGACGGCTCGCGCACCCTGCGCGCCGACCCGCTGGCCCGCCGTACGGAGGCGCCGCCCGCGACCGCGTCGATCGTGGACGTATCGCGGCACGAGTGGGCCGACGCGGAGTGGATGACACACCGGGCCGACGCCCCGGTGCACGCGGCGCCCTTCTCCGTCTACGAGGTCCACCTGCCCTCCTGGCGCCCCGGCCTGACCTACCGGCAGCTTGCCGATCAACTCCCTGCGTACGTACGGGAGATGGGCTTCACACATGTGGAGCTGATGCCGGTCGCCGAGCATCCCTTCGGCGGTTCCTGGGGCTACCAGGTCACCGGTTTCTACGCCCCGACGGCCCGGCTCGGCACCCCGGACGACTTCAGGTACCTGGTGGACCGGCTGCACCAGGCCGGCATCGGTGTGCTGATGGACTGGGTGCCGGCGCACTTCCCGCGCGACGACTGGGCGCTGGCCGAGTTCGACGGGCGCCCGCTGTACGAGCACCACGATCCGCTGCGGGCCGCGCATCCGGACTGGGGCACCCTGGAGTTCGACTTCGGCCGCCGGGAGGTGCGCAACTTCCTGGTGGCGAACGCCGTGTACTGGTGCGAGGAGTTCCACATCGACGGGCTGCGCGTGGACGCGGTCGCCTCCATGCTCTACCTGGACTACTCGCGCGAGCCGGGCCAGTGGACCCCGAACGAGCACGGCGGCCGGGAGAACCTGGACGCCGTCGCCTTCCTGCAGGAGATGAACGCCACCGTGTACCGGCGCTGCCCGGGCGTGGTGACCATCGCCGAGGAGTCGACGGCGTGGGACGGCGTCACCCGCCCCACCCACCACAAGGGCCCGAGCGGCTTCGGCGGGCTCGGCTTCGGCCTGAAGTGGAACATGGGCTGGATGCACGACTCGCTTCAGTACATGACCCACGAGCCGGTGCACCGCAAGTACCACCACCACGAGATGACCTTCTCGATGGTGTACGCCTACAGCGAGAACTACGTCCTGCCCATCTCCCACGACGAGGTCGTGCACGGCAAGCGGTCCCTGGTGTCGAAGATGCCGGGCGACTGGTGGCAGCAGCGGGCCAACCACCGTGCCTACCTGGCCTTCATGTGGGCCCACCCCGGCAAGCAACTGCTCTTCATGGGGCAGGAGTTCGCGCAGGGCGCCGAGTGGTCGGAGGCGCACGGCCCCGACTGGTGGCTGCTCGACCCCTCCTACGGCGCCGAGGCCGACCACCGTGGCGTACGGGACCTCGTACGGGACCTGAACGCGCTGTACCGGGCGACCCCGGCCCTGTGGCAGCGGGACACCGACCCGGCGGGCTTCCAGTGGATCACCGGGGACGCGGCGGACGACAACGTCTTCGCCTTCCTGCGTCTGGACGCCGACGGCAACCCGCTCCTCGCGGTCTCCCACATGTCCCCGGTGGTCCGCCACGACTACCGGCTCGGTGTCCCCGAGGACGTACCCGCCTGGCACGAGTCGCTGAACACGGACGCCGTACGGTACGGCGGCGGCGATGTCACCAACCCCGACATCGTCAAACCGGAGCCCCAGGGCCGGCACGGCCGCCCCGCGAGCGTCCGGCTGACCCTGCCCCCACTGGCCACG
Source organism: Streptomyces sp. NPDC052107 (assembly GCF_040680215.1). Classification (NCBI taxonomy): domain Bacteria; kingdom Bacillati; phylum Actinomycetota; class Actinomycetes; order Kitasatosporales; family Streptomycetaceae; genus Streptomyces; species Streptomyces sp. NPDC052107. Next base: position 98,966 of record NZ_JBFAWG010000024.1, on the reverse strand, counting down.
GTCTGGCTCCGGCCCGCCTGACCGGGCGGGGACGCCCGTCCTATAGTGCCCCCAGGTCAACACCAGTGAGCCACGGGGGGATCGAGGCACGTGCGACCGTACAGATCAGTGACCGTCCTGCTGTGCGCCGTAGTCGTCCTGCTGCTGGGCGGCTGCGGCACACGGGTGGGAGGCGCCTCGCCCACGGAGACGGGGCCGATCCCGTGGACCATCGCCGAACCCTCCGCGGTGACCGCGGCCCGGCTCGGCGCCGACCACCGCACGCTGAGCATCGACGCAAACGTCCCCAGCGGCGAGCACTCCTGCGTGCGGGACTTCAAGGCGGTGGACACCGACGCCGAATACGGCACCGTGCCGGGCACCGTACATGTGCAGGTCACCTTCAACTCCCCGGCGTCAGACCGGCGTTCGGGGTGCACCAAGGAGAAGACGGCCACGGTCCGGGTACGGCTGCCCGAACCGCTGGGCGAGCGGGAGCTGGTGGTCGACAACGACACGGTCTTCACCACCGACGGCGCGAAAGCGCTCGCGCTGCGCCTGTGTGGCCGGCTCGGCTGCCACCCGCCGGCCACCGGCTGCACCACCGCCTCCTACGAGCAGGCGATGATCGCCGTCGGCGCACCCATGCACTCCTACCGGGACGCCGAGCACTGCGACGGCAAGTGGCTGGTGCTGGACTTCTCCTGGCGCACCGGACCGGCGTGCGGCGACGACACCAAGGACTCCGCCTGCACGTCCCGCCTGGGCGACCGCTACTTCTTCCGCGCGGAGCGCTCCGGCTGGAAGCCGTTCTTCGAGAGCGCGGCCGGCGGGTGCCGGGCCGTGCGGCGCAGGGAACCGGCCTTCCCGACCGCGCTGTGCGCGTCGCTGGAGCCCCTGTCCTCCACGCTGCACCCGAGCTACTCGCCGCCGTCGCCCAGCGGGAGTCCCGCTACGGCCCGGTGACGCCCTCGGCCAGCGCCTCCGGCAGCCGGTCCGTGTACAGCACCCCGAGCCGCTGGGTGGCGCGGGTCAGAGCGACGTAGAGGTCGCTCGTGCCGTAGTCGCCCGGTTCCACCACCAGGACCGAGTCGAATTCCAGGCCCTTGGCCTGGCGGGGGTCGAGCAGCACGACCGTACGGGTCAGATCGGGCTCGGCGCCCGCCGTGACGCCGTCCAGCCGCCCGGCCAGCAAGCGGTGCAGCCCGCGCGGCGCGATGACGGCCAGGCGGCCCTCGGCCGGGGTGAGTTCGGCGACCGCCTTGGCCACGGCCTCGGGCAGATCGCCGCCGGCCCGCCGCACCCAGGGCCGTACCCCGGTCGACCGGACCGAGCTCGGCGGCTCGAAGTCCGGGTTCTCGGCGCGGACCACGGCCGCGGCCAGCTCCATGATCTCGGCCGGCGTGCGGTAGTTGACACCGAGCCGGGTGTGCTCCCAGCGGTCCTCGACATAGGGGGCGAGGATGTCCGCCCAGGAGCCGACACCGGCCGCCTCGGCGGTCTGGGCGGGGTCGCCGACCAGGGTCATGGAGCGGGTCGGGCTGCGCCGCATCAGCAGCCGCCAGGCCATCGGCGACAGCTCCTGCGCCTCGTCCACGATGATGTGCCCGAACGCCCAGGTCCGGTCGGCCGCGGCGCGCTCGGCGGCGCTGCGGTGGTCCGCCTCCTCCTGCCGCTCGGCGAACCGCTCGGCGTCGATGATGTCGTGGGCGGACAGCACCTCCGACTCCTCGTCGTGCTTGTCCTCGAACTCGTAGGTCCGGGAGGCGTACGACACGTCCAGCACGCCCTGCGCGTAGGCGATCTGGGTCTCGCGCTCGCGCTCCGCGCGCGCCCGCGCCCACCGGTCGTCCTCGCCGAGCAGCTCGGCCGCCTCGTCCAGGAGGGGGACGTCGGCGACGGTCCAGGAGCGGGTCACCGGGCGCCGGACGGCGGCCGCGTCCTCCTCGCTCAGATAGCCGTCGGGTTCGGCGAGGAAGTCGGCGACCAGCCGCTGCGGCGTGAGCCGGGGCCACAGCTGGTCCACGGCGTTCCACACCTCGGGGTTCTCGGCGAGTTCGTCGCGGATCTGGGTGATGTCGGAGGCGTCGAGCAGGCTGCTGCCGTCGTACGGGTCGGTGCCGACGCGTTCGGCGTACAGCTCGGTGAGGGTGTTGAGGATGTGGCCCTCGAAGTGCTCGCGGGCGGCGTTGTGCGGCAGCTTGGCGGCGCGGGTGCGCTCCCGGGCGACGGAGACCAGACCGTCGTCGAGCATCAGGACCTCGCGGTCGTGCTCGATCGCGATGACCGGATCCGGCAGGGCCTGGCGGTCGCGTACGACGGCGGTGAGCACGTCGGCCATGTCGGCGCGGCCCTTCACGGCGGCGGCCTCGGGGGTGTCGGCGGCGGTCGCCTTCACGCCGGGGAACAGCTCGCCGACCGTGGCCAGCAGCACTCCGGTCTCGCCGAGGGAGGGCAGCACCTCGCCGATGTAGCCGAGGAAGGCCGGGTTGGGGCCGACGATCAGCACGGCCCGGCGGGCCAGCAGCTCGCGGTGCTCGTAGAGGAGGTAGGCGGCGCGGTGCAGCGCGACCGCGGTCTTGCCGGTGCCGGGGCCGCCCTCGACCACCAGCACCCCGCGGTACGGCGCCCGGATGATCTCGTCCTGCTCGGCCTGGATGGTCTGCACGATGTCGCTCATGCGGCCGGTGCGCGCCGAGTTCAGCGCGGCCAGCAGCACGGCGTCCCCGTTGTGGTCCTCGTACCCGGTGCGGGTGGCGTCGCCGAGGTCGAGGATCTCGTCGTGCAGGGAGGTCACGGTCCGGCCCTCGGTGCTGATGTGCCGGCGGCGGCGCAGGCCCATCGGGGTGTGACCGGTGGCCAGGTAGAAGGGACGGGCGACGTCGGCCCGCCAGTCGATGAGGACGGGGGTGCGCTCGGCGTCGTCCTCGCGCAGCCCGATCCGGCCGATGTGGTGGGCGGTGCCGTCGGCCAGGTCGATCCGGCCGAAGCAGAGCGAGCCGTCGACGGCGTTCAGGGCGGCGAGCAGCCCCGAGCGCTCGGCGACCAGGATGTCCCGCTCCAGCCGGGCCTGCATGGGCTTGTCGCCCTGGGCGAGCGCGTCCGCGACCGAGGTCTCGGCTGCGCCGCGCAGTACGTCCACGCGCGCGTACAGTCCGTCGATGAATTCCTGCTCGCGCCGCAATTCATCGTCCGGAAATTCGGTGTTTGACAATTCCGCTCCCGCCCGGATATACTCTGCTCAGTGAACTTCTCCGCGACCCGATTCAATCGAAGTCGCGAACCACTGAATATACGCAGAGAAATCCCCCGAGCGCAATTGCTCAGGGGATTTTTTCGTGGGCGGCCGTGCTTTACAGCACGTCGGCCAGCTCTTCCATGAGACGCCGCTTGGGCCGCGCCCCCACCATCGACCGCACCGGCTCACCGTCCCGGAAGACCATCAGGGTCGGCGTGGACAGTACCCCGTAGGCGACCGTCGTCCCCGGATTGCGGTCGACGTCGATCTGCACGATCTTCAGCCGGTCGCCCTCCTCGAAGGCGATGTCCTTCAGCACCGGCGCGAGCTGCCGGCACGGACCGCACCAGTCGGCCGTGAACTGCACCAGCACCGGCAGCTGAGAGCCCCGCACCTCCGTCTCGAAATCCGCGTCCGTCACCTCGGTCAGTCCGCTCACCAAGCTCATCGCGCAATCCCTCCCAGCTCGCATGCGGGCTCCGGGCCACCCGGAACCAGCGCTTCGACGGCCAGCGCGTCCCGGGCCAGCTCGGCCCGGCGCAGCTGCCCGGCGACCGTCTCCCGCACCGCCGACAGCTGCCCGATCAGCGCGTCCAGCTCCGCCAGCTTGCGCCGGTAGACCTGGAGCGAGGCCGGGCAGGAGTCGCCCTCCGGATGCCCGGCGCGCAGGCACTCCACGAAGGGTCGCGTCTCCTCCAGCTCGAAGCCGAAGTCCTGCAGCGTCCGGATCTGCTGCAGCAGCCTGAGGTCGCTCTCGTCGTAGGTCCGGTGTCCCTTGTCGTCACGCCGTGCGGGCAGCAGCCCCCGTGCCTCGTAGTAGCGCAGGGTGCGGGTGCTGGTCCCGGCCCGTGCGGCCAGCTCGCCGATTCGCATGTCTACGACCGTAGGTGTTGACGTCGGCGTCAAGGCAAGGCCGGGGGCAGGAGGGGACCGGACTTTCGACGCCATCGCCATCGACCAGGCCTGCTACACCGTTACCCAGATCCTCAGTGACTCTCGGGGATCCTGGCATTACAGCCCGGATTGGTCCGTCACATCAGCCAACGATCCTCGCCTCAAGAACTCACGCATTCGATGCAGGAACTTGCGTTCCCAACCGCGGAGGTGGAACACCGGCGGCGATACCGGGCAGGGCACGCCACGATGCACCGTCCCAGCCGGAGAGCTTCACGCCATGACGACACACGCCGAGAGAAGCTGAGACGCCCTGACGGAATGCTCAGATGTCGTCAACCGCCCTGCGGCGACCCGGAGTGGTCGCGCGCCGGCCCGGACTGGTCGTGGCGCAGATCTCGGCGCTTCCTGGCGTGGCACCGCGACATGGGCAGGCGTCGGGCGGAGGCGGTGTTCTGCGCCACACACCGACCGTGCCCGCACGACTTCACGGGCCCGGCCAACGCGGCCTTCCACGAGGAACTGCCGGTGGACAGCTGGAACCTCTCACACGGCCACCCCCGCCGACTCCTCGACCTCCATCAGGGAAGCGCTGTGGCGCTCCTCGTCGAAGGCCTTGCGGCCGCCACGGAGGCCGAACAGGCGCTTGGCCAGGGCGATGTAGAGGACCGCGAGGATGTTGAGGACGAGGGTGGCGATCTTCAGATAGCTGACCTTCTCGGTGAGTTCGTAGATCTCCAGGGGGAGGAAGGCGGCGGTGGCGACCACCGTCAGGTACTCCGCCCAGCGCTTGGCGTACCAGAGGCCGACCGCCTCGACCAGCTCGATCAGGGCGTAGGCCAGCAGCAGGGCGGCGACCAGCAGCAGGGTGGAGTGCTTGTAGCCGAACGCCTTCTGGACGGAGCCGACGACCGGTGAGTGGTCGAGGTCGTAGTGGAAGTGCCGGAAGACCGGGCGGAAGACGTCCAGGTACTCGTTGAACAGCCGCCGCACCGCGTACTGGCTGTTGCTGAACTTCCACACCGCGACCGCGACCAGCACGATGAACACCCCTCGCACGGCCCGCTCGATCGCCAGGAAGCGCAGGATGAACAGGTCGCGGAGGACCTTTCCGCGCGGCACCAGCGGGGCGTCCGTAGCCGGTCCCGAGCCGTGCGGCTCCCCCAGCACGAAGTCACCGCAGCGCAGGCAGCGCCAGACCTCTCCGAGCGCGGTCTCGGCATGCAGCCGGATGCGCAGTCGGGGGTCGTCGGGCGCGTAGGTCACATGGCCCTTCCGCGCGCAGGTCCGCCGGTCCCAGTCGATCTTCATTCCCCCGTGCCTCCACTTACACGTACTGACTCGTCACACGTGTACGACGCCACGCACGAACATGCCGTTCCGGTTGCTTCGGAGCCGCACGTTAGTGGATGGAGGCGGGAATCGGTCAGCGGGCCGAGCCGCGCACCAGTTCCTTCTCCTCGGTCTTCACCTCCGGCGCGGCGGCTTCACGGCGCGGCAGCAGGACGGCCACGAGGACCGTGCCGATGCCGAGGATCACCGCGCCGACCAGGCTGGTGTGCGCGACGGCGGCGGAGAAGGCGGAGCCGACCGCGTCCGCCATCTGCCGTGCGCCGGAGGCGAGTTCCGTGGCCTGCTGCTTGAGCTGTGCGGCCTGCTGGGGGTCAGAGGCCTGTGCCGCCTGTGCGGCCAGTGCGTGGGCCTTGTCGCCGATGCCCTGGGCCACCGCGTACCCGGCCCCGACCGAGTCCTGCGCGGTGTCCAGGGCGCTCGCCGGGAGCTTGCTGCCCGCGGTGGCGTCGCCGAGGTGGTTGCCGTACGACGTGGCGAGCAGCGAGCCGAGGATCGCGATGCCGAGGGAGCCGCCGAGCTCCAGCGAGGTGTCGTTGACCGCGCCGCCGACGCCCAGCTCGGACTCGGGGAAGGCGCCCATGATGGCGTCGGTGCAGGGCGAGAGGGCGAGGCCGATGGCGAGGCCCAGGATGATCAGAGGGGCCAGGAAGTCGGCGTACGTCGAGGCCGCGTCGACCCTGGTCAGCAGGGCCAGGGCCGTCGTGCCGGCGACCATGCCGGCGGTGACGGTCCACTTCATGCCGACCCGCGGGGTGAGCCAGCCGGTCAGCGCCGACCCGGCGAAGACCGCGCCGGCCAGCGGCAGCATCCGTACGCCGGTCTCCAGGGCGTCGTAGCCGAGCACGAACTGCAGGTGCTGGGTGAGGTAGTAGAAGGCGCCGAAGACGGCCAGGAAGAACAGGGCGACGGCCAGGTTGGAGCCGGCGAAGCGGCGGTGCGCGAAGCGGCGGACATCCAGGATCGGGCGGGGGTGGCGCAGCTCCCAGGCGATGAAGGCGGCCAGGCCGACGCCGGCGACGGCCGCCGCCGTGATCGCCTTCGCGCCCCAGCCGAAGTGCGGGCCTTCGATGATCATGTACACCAGCGAGCCGGTCCAGATCACCGACAGCAGTCCGCCGACGTAGTCGATCCGGTCGTGATGGCCGGCCTTGGAGGGCGGGACCAGCACGAAGGCGGCGGCGATCGCCACGGCCGCGATGGGCACGTTGATCAGGAAGGTCGAGGACCAGCCGTGGTCGCGCAGCAGGGCGCCGGCGACCACCGGCCCGGCGGCGATGGCGAGCCCGGCGGTGGCGGTCCACAGGGTGATCGCCTTGGCCCGCTCCGCCCGCGGGAAGGTCGCGGCGAGCAGGGAGAGCGTGGCGGGCATGATCAGCGCCGCGCCGACGCCCATCACGGCGCGGGCCGCGATGACGGTCGCGGCGCTGTCGGCGAGGTATCCGAAGACGGCACCGCCGCCGAAGACGACGAGCCCGAGGACGAGCGCGCCGCGTCGGCTGTACTTGTCGCCGATGGCGCCGAGCAGCAGCATCAGCGCCGCGTAGGGGACGGTGTAGCCGTCGATCACCCACTGCAGGTCGGCACTGGAGAGGCCGAGGTCCTTCGTCATGTCGGGTGCCGCGACCGTGAGTGCGGTGTTCGCCATCACGATGATCAGCAGGCTCAGGCAGAGCACGAGCAGTGCCCACCAGCGCCGGGCGTAGGGGCGCTCCATCTTCTCGACCGGTTCGGTCATGACGAGTCGCATGGCAGGGGTCGCCTTCCTCGGTGCTCGACGAGAACGTGAGGTGCGGAGTGGACTTGCACAGTGAAGTGCAATTGCACAACCATGTGCAATGTACGCCGTTGCACAATGCTGTGCAAGTTGGCCGGGGAAGGCAGAATGACGGCCATGACCACGGGTAACACCAGCCGCGCCGACGCCAACCGGCGCCGCATCCTCGACGTCGCCCTCGCCGAACTGCTGCGCGATCCCGACGCCTCCATGGACCAGATCGCGCGCGCCGCGGGAGTCGTACGACGGACGGTGTACGGCCATTTCCCCAGCCGCGAGGCGCTGATCAGCACCCTCGTCGACGGGGCCGTGGCGGCGCTGGCGGACGCGGATGACCACGCCCGTGACAGGGTGTCGGACCCGGCGGAGGCGGTGGCCCGCTCGGTGCTCGCCATCTGGGAGATCGCCGACCGCTACCGGCTGCTGATCGCCCTGGCCCAGCGCACGGTCACCGTCCAGGGCATCCGCGAACGCCTCGCCCCCCTGCGCGCGGGCAAGATCCGGCTGCTCCAACAGGGCCTGGACGATGGCGTGTTCAGCTCACCGCTGCCGGCTCCGGCCCTGGCGTACGTGCACGAGCAGATGCTCTTCGCGGTGATGGAGGCGGTGAACGACGGCCTCCTGTCAGCGCAGGAGGCGGGTCGCTCGGCCACGGTCACGGTGCTGACCGCGGCGGGCGTACCCGCCTCGACGGCCACCGAGCTGGTGGCCAGGGTGAGCGAGGGGAAATGACGGAAGCCGGGGGGCTGAGGTACGGGGGGAGCCCCAGCCGCCCGGCGGTGGTTCCCGGATGCCCGGCCCGGGTTCAGGCGGGGCCGGGCATCCGGAGTTCCTTCTCGGGGATCAGGCCTTGGCCAGCTCCCCGTCCCTGGGCTCGGGCAGCTCGGTGACCGTCCCCTGCCCCTCGTCCATCAGCGTGGTCTCGTCAAACGGCAGCTCACCCGCGAGCACCTGCCGCACCCGCTCCTTGTCGATCTCCTTGGTCCACGTGCCCACCAGCACCGTGGCGACCGCGTTGCCCGCGAAGTTCGTCAGCGCTCGGGCCTCGCTCATGAACCGGTCGATACCGACGATCAGACCGACCCCGTCGACCAGCGCGGGCTTGTGCGACTGCAGACCGCCGGCCAGGGTGGCGAGGCCCGCGCCGCTGACACCTGCCGCGCCCTTGGACGCCAGCAGCAGGAAGAGCAGCAGCGGGATCTGCTCGCCGATGGACATCGGCGTGCCCAGGGCGTCCGCGATGTACAGCGAGGCCATGGTCATGTAGATCATCGTGCCGTCGAGGTTGAAGGAGTAACCGGTCGGTACGGTGATACCCACGACCGGCTTGCTGACGCCCAGGTGCTCCATCTTCGCGATCAGCCGCGGCAGCGCGGACTCGGAGGAGGAGGTGGACAGGATCAGCAGGAACTCCCGCCCCAGGTACTTGAACAGCGAGAAGACGTTCAGGCCCGAGACGACCCGGAGGATCGCGCCGAGCACCACGAAGACGAACAGCACGCAGGTGACGTAGAAACCGAGCATCAGCACGGCGAGGCTCTTCAGCGCGTCCAATCCGGCCGAGCCGGTGACGGCCGCGATCGCACCGAAGGCGCCGATCGGCGCGGCCCACATGACCATCGACAGGACGCGGAAGACGAGCCGCTGGATGTGCTCGATGCCGCGCAGCACCGGCTGCCCGACCGAGCCCATGGCCTGCAGCGCGAATCCGGCGAGCAGGGCCACCAGCAGCGTCTGCAGGACCTGGCCCTCGGTGAAGGCGGAGATGAACGTGGTCGGGATGATCGACAGCACGAAGTCGACGGGCGGCAGCGCGTCCGGGGACACCTGGGCGTGCCCGGTCTGCTTGATCGCGTTCGTCAGGTGCAGCCCGTCACCGGGGTGCAGCACGTTGCCGACGACGAGCCCGATGGCGAGCGCGACGAGCGACATCACGAGGAAGTAGCCGAGGGCGATACCGCCGACGGCGCCGACCTTGGCGGCCTTCCGTACGGACCCGATCCCGAGCACGATCGTGCAGAAGATGATCGGCGAGATCATCATCTTGATCAGGTTCACAAAACCGGTACCGAGCGGTTTCAGCTGGACCGCGGCGTCGGGCCAGATGAGGCCCACGGCGATGCCGAGCGCGACCGCCACGATGACGGCGATGTACAGGTAGTGGGTCCGGTCCCGCTTCACGCGGGGTGCGGCAGGTGCCGTATCGGGGGTGCTGGCGGCCACGACTGCCCTCCTTGACGTCTTCGTCGGCGAACAACCGGCGTGCGGCTCACGTCCGGGCGTTGTTTGGGGAATGCCGTGACTATCTCCCGACCTGTGAGGGCGGTCACCCTTCCGTTCATTTAGTTCACGCTTAACCGGGGAGGCACACTGCTGACATGCGCCTCCCGTCCCTCCCCCGGCCCCGCAGCCTCGCCGGCCAGCTGTTCGCCATGCAGGCCGTGCTGATAGCGGTGGTCGTGGCCGGGTACGCGCTGTTCACCTACGTGAGCGACCAGCGGCAGGCCGAGGACGCGGCGGTCCGCCAGGTCACCGCGGTGGCCCGCTCGATCGCGGACGCCCCCTCGGTCCGCTCGGCGATCCACACCTCCCACCCCACGGTGGAACTGGAGCCGTACGCGCTCATGGTCATGCGGGACGCGGACGTCGACTTCGTCACGATCATGAACCCGGCGGGCATCCGCTGGACCCACCCCGACCGGAAACAGATCGGCAAACGCTTCCTCGGCCGTATCGGCCCCGCCCTGCACGGCCACACCTTCACCGAGACCTACACCGGCACCCTCGGCCCCTCCGTCCGCGCGGTGACCCCGGTCGAGGAGAACGGCCACGTCATCGGCCTGGTCAGCGCCGGTATCAAGGTCGAGGCGATCAGCGCCCGGGTCCAGGGCCAGGTCACGGCCCTGCTCGGCTTCGCCGGCGCCACCCTGCTGCTGGGCGCGGTGGGCACGTACGTGATCAACGCGCGCCTGCGCCGCCACACCCACGGCATGAACGCCACCGAGCTGAGCCGGATGCACGACTACCACCAGGCGGCGCTGCACGCGGTCCGCGAGGGCCTGCTGATGCTGGACGGGCAGTACAGGGTGGCCCTGATCAACGACGGCGGACGGGAGCTGCTGGGCCTCGGGGCTCCCGACACGGAGCTGATCGGCCGCTCGGTGGCCGACCTGGGCCTGCCGGCCCCGCTGACCGGCGCGCTGCTGTCCTCCGAGCCCCGGGTGGACGAGGTGCACCTGACGGCGTCCCGGGTGCTGGTGGTGAACACCTCCCCGGTGTCGGGAGGCGAGCGCCGGGGAACGGTCGCGACGTTGCGCGACGTCACCGAACTCCAGTCCATGATGGGCGAGTTGGACTCGGAGCGGGGCTTCACCCAGGCGCTGCGCTCACAGGCGCACGAGGCCGCCAACCGCCTGCACACGGTGGTGTCGCTGATCGAGCTGGGCCGGGCCGAGGAGGCGGTGGAGTTCGCCACGGCGGAACTGGAGCTGGCCCAGGCGCTGACCGACCAGGTGGTCGCGGCGGTCGGCGAACCGGTGCTCGCCGCCCTGCTGCTCGGCAAGACGGCCCAGGCCAACGAGCGGGGCGTGGAGCTGGTCGTGTCCCCGGACAGCCGCCTGGACGACGGCCTGCTCCCCGACGACCTCTCCGCCCGCGACCTGGTCACCATCCTCGGCAACCTGATCGACAACGCGGTGGACGCGGCGCAGGGCAGCGCACGGGCGCGGGTGACGGTGACGGCGTACGCCTCGGACACCGAGGTGGTCCTCAAGGTGTCCGACACGGGTCCCGGTGTCGACCCGGACCATGCCGACCTGGTATTCCAGCGGGGGTTCTCGACGAAGCCGGCCGGGCCCGGCGGCCGGGGCCTCGGGCTGGCCCTGGTCCGGCAGGCGGTGAACCGCCACGAGGGCACGTTGACGGTGACGGAGTCCGACGAGGAGGGTGAGGGCGGAGCGGTGTTCGAGGTGCGGTTGCCGCTGCGGACAACCACGGGTGGCGGCAGATGAGGAACGAGCAGCAGCCCATCCGCGTCCTGGTCGTCGAGGACGACCCGGTGGCCGCCGACGCGCACGTCATGTACGTCGGCCGGGTGCCGGGATTCGTCGCGGTGGGCAAGGCACACACGGGCGCGGAGGCACGGCGTTTCCTGGACCGTACGGCCGTGGACCTGCTCCTGCTGGACCTGCATCTGCCGGATGTGCACGGATTGCAGCTGGCCCGCTCCCTGCGCGCGGCCGGCCACCACACGGACGTCATAGCGGTCACGTCGGCCCGGGACCTGGCGGTGGTCCGCGAGGGCGTCTCCCTGGGCGTCGTCCAGTACGTCCTGAAGCCCTTCACCTTCGCCACGCTCCGGGACCGCCTGGTCCGCTACGCCGAGTTCCGTGCGGCGGCCGGCGAGGCGAGCGGCCAGGACGAGGTCGACCGGGCCCTGGCGGCCCTGCGCGCCCCGTCGCCCGCGGCCCTGCCAAAGGGCTTGAGCGGTCCGACGCTGGAGCGGGTGACGGGAGCACTGCGGGAGGCTTCCGAGGGCCTGACCGCGGCCGGGGTGGCCGAGGCGGTGGGCATCTCGCGGATCACGGCCCGGCGGTATCTGGAACACCTGGTGGAGGCGGGGAGGGCCGCACGGAAGCCGGTGTACGGGCAGGTGGGGAGGCCGGAGCTGGTGTATCGGTGGGTGGCGCAGGGGCGGTGAGACCGGGGAGACCTGGAGGCCCGCAGCCGCATGCCGGCATGCCGGCCGCGATCGACGTGGTCCTGACGCGGTCGTACGAGACGAGCTGGACGCCGAACTCCAATCCTGCGCAAGCTCATTGACCTGACTAGACCACTCCTCTTACCTTCGCACGGCAACCACCTGGCCACTCAGCAGTGCGCCCTCAGGAGGTCATGCCCGTGCGCCCCACCGCCGCTTACTCCGCCCTCCTCGCCGCCGCTCTCGCCGCAAGCGCCCTCACCGCGTGCGGCAACGGCTCCGGCAGCAGTCCGGACACGATCAAGGTGTCGTACAAGCAGTCCACGGACAACTCGGTGAAGGTGATGGACACCTACCTCGCCGGGATCAAGAAGGACTTCGAGCAGAAGTACCCGGGGAAGAAAGTCGAGTTCGTGCCGATCAAGGCCCCGGACGCCGAGTACTACACCAAGCTGCAGCAGATGCTGCGGTCGCCGAGAACCGCGCCGGACCTCGTCTACGAGGACACTTTCCTCATCAACTCCGACATCACCAGCGGGTACTTGAAGCCCCTCGACCGGTACCTCGCCAAGTGGCCGGACTGGAATCAGTTCATCGACACCGCCAAAGCGGCGGCGAAGGGGCAGGACGGGAAGACGTACGGCGTTCCGGACGGGACCGACACCCGTGGGCTGTGGTTCGACAAGCGGGTGTTCCGGAAGGCCGGGCTCCCGGAGAACTGGCAGCCGAAGAACTGGGACGACGTCCTCGCCGCCGCCCGGACCATCAAGCAGAAGGTCCCCGGCGTGACGCCGCTCAACGTCTACACCGGCAAGCCGGCGGGTGAACGCGCCACCATGCAGGGATTCGAGATGCTCCTGTACGGCACGGGCGACGGCACCTCCGATCCGCTCTACGACAGCACGACGAAGAAGTGGATCACGACCGGTCAGGGCTTCAAGGACTCGCTGAGGTTCGTCGAGACCGTCTACAAGGAGAAGCTCGGGCCCGACGTCTCCGACGCCCTTGACCCCAACTTCGCCACCAGTGTCAACGGCGAGCTCCTCCCCCAGGGCAGGCTCGGCATCGACCTCGACGGCTCCTGGCTGCCGCAGGAGTGGCTGCCGGGCAGCGGGCACGAGTGGCCCGACTGGTCCAAGCGGCTGGGACTGGCGTACATGCCCACGCAAGCCGGGCAGGCCCCGGGCAAGGTGAGCATGTCCGGCGGCTGGACCTGGGCCATCCCGGCCAAGGCCGGCAACCCGGACCTCGCCTTCGACTTCATCAAGACCATGCAGACCGAGGCGAACGCCAAGAAGTGGTACATCGCCAACTCCGGGATCTCCGTACGGAAGGACGTCGCCGCCGACCCCTCGTACGCCTCCGCCCAGCCCGGCATCAGGTTCTTCACCGACCTGGTGTCCAGCACGCACTACCGGCCCGCGTATCCGGCGTACCCGAAGGTGTCGACGGCCATCCAGGAGGCCATGGAGGGCGTGACGACCGGTGACCAGTCGGTGGAGAAGGCGGCGAGCGGGTACGACGACACGCTCAAGGACGTGACCGGCGGCCAAGTGGTCACCAAATGAGGCGCCGGATCGGCCGCGCACTCCCGCTCACCCCCGCCGTCGTCCTCCTCCTGCTCTTCCTCGCCGGGCCGATCGCCTACTGCGTCTGGATCGCCTTCACCGACCTGCAGTTGACCGGCCAGGCACACTCGTCGTTCGTCGGGTTCGACAACTTCCGGCACGCCTTTCAGGACGAGGCGTTCCTGAACGCCGTCTGGCTGACCCTGGTGTTCACCGTGCTGTCCTCGCTCGTCGGGCAGAACACACTGGGGCTCGCCCTGGCCGCGCTCATGAAGCGCGCCTCGAAACCGGTGCGCACGCTCACCGGCGGGGTCGTGGTCACGGCGTGGGTGCTGCCGGAAGTGGTCGCCGGGTTCCTGCTGTACGCCTTCTTCCGGCGCGAGGGGACCCTCAACGCCATCCTGGACCGGCTTCATCTGCCCGGCCAGAACTGGCTGTTCACGCTGCCCATCCTTGCCGTGTCCTTCGCCAACGTCTGGCGCGGTACGGCGTTCTCGATGCTCGTCTACTCCGCCGCGCTGGACGAGATACCCGGCGAGATCACGGAGGCCGCCGAGGTGGACGGGGCCGGCGGATGGCGGCGGACGTGGCACATCACCCTGCCGATGATCCGGCGGTCCATCGGCACCAACCTGATGCTGAACACCCTGCAGACGCTGTCCGTCTTCGGGCTGATCTGGGTGATGACCCGGGGCGGGCCCGGCAACAAGAGCCAGACCCTGCCGCTGTTCATGTACGAACAGGCATTCCAGAACAGCATGATCGGGTACGGCACCGCGGTCGCCCTGCTCCTGCTGCTCGTCGGGTCGCTGTTCTCGGTCGTCTATCTGCGGCTGCTGCGGACGGAGGTGTGAGCACGGAATGCCTCGCAAGCGCACCTCGCGGCGGCTCGCCGCCAATGTCTCGCTCCTCGTCGTGGCCGTCGCCTTCGCGCTTCCCCTGGCCTGGGTGGTGCTGTCCTCCGTGGATCCCCACGCGGACCTCAGGGTGAGGATCCCGGACGGGTTCACCCTCGGCAACTTCGACGCGATCCTGACCCCGGACATCACCTACACCCCGCTGCTCAACAGCCTGATCCTGTGCGGCGGCGGCACCGCGCTGACCGTCGCCTGCGCCGCACTCGCCGCGTATCCGCTCTCCCGGTTCCGCTCCCGGCTCAACCGGCCGTTCCTGCTGTCGATCCTGTTCGCGACGAGCCTGCCGATCACCGCGATCATGGTGCCCGTGTACGCGCTGTTCGTACGGGTGAACCTGATCGACACCCTGCAGGGCACGATCCTGTTCTTCGCCGCCTCCCAACTCCCGTTCGCGATCTGGTTGATGAAGAACTTCATGGACGGGGTGCCGAAGGAGCTGGAGGAGGCGGCCTGGACGGACGGGGCGTCCTCGCTGCAGTCCCTGGTCCGGATCGTGCTGCCGCTGATGGGGCCGGGGCTCGCCGTCGTCACGGTGTTCTCGTTCGTGATGATGTGGGGGAACTTCTTCGTCCCGTTCATGCTGCTGCTCACCCCGGACCAGATGCCGGCCTCGGTCAGCATCAACGACTTCTTCGGCAACCGGGGCATGGTGGCGTACGGCCAGCTCGCCGCGTTCTCCGTCATCTACTCGACGCCCGTGATCCTGCTCTACGTCCTGGTGGCGCGCAGGCTGGGCGGCGGTTTCGCCCTGGGCGGGGCGGTCAAGGGGTGAGGGAGAGGTGGTCAAGGGATGAGCCGGAAGGGTGGTCCGTCCGTTACATACCGAACGGCCGGAACTGTACGTTCCGCCAACCCGTGATCCTGTCCGAACAGACCGTAGCCACGCCGTCACACCACCTCTAGCTTGTGCGAGGTGCGCCAACCCTCAGCTCCCCCCTTCAACGCCCCGGCGGCCCGCCGGCTGCGCGCCGCCCTCGGTATGGGCCCCGAGCACGTCGCCTACGGCATGCGGGCCTCGTACGGGCTGCCGTACGTCACACCCGATCTGGTGATCGCCTGGGAACGCGGCGCCGCCGCCCCCAGCCACCCGGAACTCACAGCACTGGCCGGTGTGTTGTGGTGTTCCCCGGGTGAACTCCTCGGCCGGCCGCAGACCCTGCGCGAGCACCGCATCGCCCGCGCGGTCGCGCCCGAGGACGTCGCCCGTGCCGTGGACATGGATCTGCGTACCTACGTGCGCATGGAGGAGAGCGGGCAGTGGCGGGGCAACGAGCGCCAGTCGGCCGCGCTCGCCCGGGTGCTGGATCTCGCCCTGCCCGACTTCGTCGCCGTCACCGGCCGCGAGGCGAAGCTCGCCGAACTGCTGCACAGCGCGGTGACCACCCGCTGGCAGGCCTATGTGCGTCCGGTGGCGAAGCTGGCGCCCGTGGACCGGAACGTCCTCGAAGCCGTCCTGCAGGAACTGCAGGAGGACTACCAGGGCCACATGGCCGCCACCCTGAGCTGGGGCGGCGGCAGCAGAAGCGCCAGCGAGTCCGGCCGGGACTTCCTCGACCGGATCGTGGAGAACTTCTGGCGGAGCGTGGAGGACAGGACGGTCTAGAAGGCCGGCAAAACTGTCTAGAAGACCGACTCCGCCTCGTCCATGCGGTCCTTGGGAACCGTCTTCAGCTCGGTGACCGCCTCCGCGAGCGGCACCATCACGATGTCGGTGCCACGCAGCGCGGTCATCTTGCCGAACTCGCCGCGGTGCGCGGCCTCGACGGCGTGCCAGCCGAAGCGGGTGGCGAGGACACGGTCGTAGGCGGTGGGGACGCCGCCGCGCTGGACGTGGCCGAGGATGACCGGCTTGGCCTCCTTGCCGAGGCGCCGCTCCAGCTCGTACGCCAGCGCGGTGCCGATGCCCTGGAAGCGCTCGTGGCCGTACTGGTCGATCTCACCCTTGCCGTAGTCCATGGTGCCCTCGGCCGGGTGGGCGCCCTCGGCGACGCAGATGACGGCGAACTTCTTGCCGCGGTCGAAGCGCTCCTCGACCATCTTGACCAGGTGGGCGGGGTCGAAGGGGCGCTCGGGCAGGCAGATGCCGTGGGCGCCGGCGGCCATGCCGGACTCCAGGGCGATCCAGCCGGCGTGCCGGCCCATGACCTCGACGACCATCACGCGCTGGTGGGACTCGGCCGTGGTCTTCAGGCGGTCCATCGCCTCCGTCGCGACGCCGACGGCCGTGTCGAAGCCGAAGGTGCGGTCGGTGGAGGAGATGTCGTTGTCGATGGTCTTGGGGACACCGACGACCGGGAGGCCCGCGTCGGAGAGCATGCGGGCCGCGGTCAGCGTGCCCTCGCCGCCGATCGGGATCAGCGCGTCGATGCCGAACTCCTCGACCATATCGGCTGCCCCCTCGCAGGCCTCGCGCAGCCGGTCGCGCTCCAGCCGGGACGAGCCGAGGATGGTGCCGCCGCGGGCCAGGATGCCGCTGACCCCGTCCAGGTCGAGGCTGCGGTAGTGCCGGTCGAGCAGACCCCGGTAGCCGTCCTCGAAGCCGATGACCTCGTCGCCGTACTGCGCAACCGCCCGGTGCACGACCGACCGGATCACGGCGTTCAGGCCGGGGCAGTCGCCGCCTGCGGTGAGAACTCCGATGCGCATCGTGCTGTGTCTCCTGCTCGCTGTCGTTACCGGTGAGCCAGTGTCGATTGTTTCACGTCCACCGGGCAGGGAGGCACTTGACGGGCGTCTTATCCGGGGCCAGGGGTATTGTCAAGAGGGTTCTGCTCACCTTGGTGGGCGATTTTTATGCCGAAGACGCGACATTTAAGACATACAGGTCACACGATATGAGAAATGGAGTGGACGCGTGACGCGCAGCGTGTACGTGACCGGGATCGACCGCGGTGACGGCCGCCAGGTCGTGGAGCTGGGGGTCATGGAGCTCCTGACCCGGCAGGTCGACCGGGTGGGCGTGTTCCGTCCGCTCGTGCACGACGGCCCCGACCGGCTGTTCGAACTGCTGCGGGCGCGGTACCGCCTCTCGCAGGATCCGGCGACGGTCTACGGCATGGACTACCAGGAGGCGTCCGCGCTCCAGGCCGAACAGGGCACCGACGAGCTGGTCTCCGCGCTGGTCGACCGCTTCCACCTGGTGGCGCGTGACTACGACGTCGTCCTCGTCCTCGGCACCGACTTCGCCGACACCCAGCTGCCGGACGAGCTGTCGCTGAACGCCCGCCTCGCCAACGAGTTCGGCGCGTCCGTGATCCCGGTGGTCGGTGGCCGCGGGCAGACCACCGAGTCGGTGCTCGCCGAGACACGCAACGCCTACCGCGCCTACGACGGCCTGGGCTGCGACGTGCTGGCGATGGTCACCAACCGGGTGGCCCGCGAGGACCGCGACGAGATCGCCGAGCGGCTCGCGAACCGGCTGCCGGTGCCCTGCTACGTAGTCCCCGACGAGCCCGCGCTGTCCGCGCCGACCGTCTCCCAGATCGCCCACGTCCTCGACGCCAAGGTCCTGCTCGGCGACGACTCCGGGCTCGCCCGGGACACCCTCGGCTTCGTCTTCGGCGGCGCGATGCTGCCCAACCTGCTGGGCGCCCTGACCCCCGGCTGCCTGGTGGTGACCCCGGGCGACCGCGCCGACCTGGTCGTCGGCTCGCTGGCCGCGCACAGTGCCGGCACCCCGCCGATAGCCGGCGTCCTGCTCACCCTGAACGAGGTGCCGAGCGAGGAGATCCTCACCCTCGCCGCCCGCCTCGCCCCGGGCACCCCGGTGCTCTCCGTGACGGGCAACAGCTTCCCCACCGCCGAGCGGCTGTTCTCCCTGGAGGGCAAGCTGAACGCGGCCACCCCGCGCAAGGCGGAGACCGCTCTCGGTCTGTTCGAGCGGTACGCCGACACCGCCGAGCTGGTCGCGCGCGTGAGCGCCCCCAGCAGCGACCGGGTCACCCCGATGATGTTCGAGCACAAGCTGCTGGAGCAGGCCCGCTCCGACAAGCGGCGGGTCGTGCTGCCGGAGGGCACCGAGTCGCGGGTGCTGCACGCGGCCGAGGTGCTGCTGCGCCGGGGCGTGTGCGACCTGACCCTGCTCGGGCCCGAGGACCAGATCCGCAAGAAGGCCGCCGACCTCGGCATCGACCTCGGCGACGCCCGGCTGATCGACCCGGCCACCTCCGAACTGCGCGACTCCTTCGCCGAGAAGTACGCCCAGCTCCGGGCCCACAAGGGCGTCACGGTCGAGCTGGCCTACGACGTCGCGTCGGACGTCAACTACTTCGGCACCCTGATGGTCCAGGAGGGCCTGGCCGACGGCATGGTGTCCGGGTCGGTGCACTCCACGGCGGCCACCATCCGCCCCGCCTTCGAGATCATAGGAGCAAAGGGGGCCGCGCGAAGCGCGTCGGATAGGGCGGCGGTGGGAGACGGGCGGGCCCGGCCCGAGTCGTCGATCGTCTCGTCCGTCTTCTTCATGTGCCTGGCCGACAAGGTGCTGGTCTACGGCGACTGCGCGGTCAACCCCGACCCGAACGCCGAGCAGCTCGCGGACATCGCCATCCAGTCCGCCGGTACGGCCGCCCGGTTCGGCGTGGAGCCCAGGATCGCGATGCTGTCGTACTCCACCGGCACCTCCGGCTCGGGCGCCGACGTCGAGAAGGTGCGCGAGGCCACCGAGCTGGCCCGCGGCAGGCGACCGGACCTGAAGATCGAGGGTCCGATCCAGTACGACGCGGCCGTGGAGCCGTCCGTCGCCGCGACCAAGCTGCCCGGCTCCGAGGTCGCGGGGCAGGCCAGCGTGCTGATCTTCCCCGACCTCAACACCGGCAACAACACCTACAAGGCCGTGCAGCGCTCGGCCGGCGCGATAGCCGTCGGACCGGTCCTGCAGGGGCTGCGCAAGCCGGTCAACGACCTGTCCCGGGGCGCGCTCGTCCAGGACATCGTGAACACCGTCGCCATCACGGCGATCCAGGCCCAGACGCCCGCCAACTGAGTACAGAGAGCATCCACATCACCGTGACCGCGACCCGTGTCCTCGTCCTGAACTCCGGCTCCTCGTCGGTGAAGTACCAGCTGCTCGACATGCGTGACGCCCACCGGCTCGCCGTCGGCCTGGTGGAGCGCATCGGCGAGCAGACCTCCCGGCTCAAGCACACCTGCCTCACCTCCGGCGACACCCGCGAGCACACCGGGCCGATCGCCGACCACGACGCCGCGCTCAAGGCGGTCGCCGAGGAGCTGAGCCGGGACGGCCTGGGCCTGGACTCGCCGGAGCTGGCCGCGATCGGGCACCGGGTGGTGCACGGCGGCATGTTCTTCACCGAGCCG
The DNA here is from genome assembly GCF_040680215.1 of Streptomyces sp. NPDC052107. Classification (NCBI taxonomy): domain Bacteria; kingdom Bacillati; phylum Actinomycetota; class Actinomycetes; order Kitasatosporales; family Streptomycetaceae; genus Streptomyces; species Streptomyces sp. NPDC052107. Next base: position 79,225 of record NZ_JBFAWG010000024.1, on the reverse strand, counting down.
ACCGTCATCGACGACGAGGTGCTCAGCGAGATCGAGCGGCTGATCCCGGTCGCCCCGCTGCACAACCCGGCCAACCTCACCGGCATCCGCACCGCCCAGGCGCTGCGCCCCGACCTGCCCCAGGTCGCCGTCTTCGACACCGCGTTCCACACGACGATGCCGGAGTCGGCGGCGCGCTACGCGCTGGACCCGAAGATCGCCGACCGGCACCGCATCCGGCGCTACGGCTTCCACGGCACCTCGCACGCGTACGTCTCCCGGGAGACCGCGCGGCTGCTGGGCAAGGACCCGTCCGAGGTCAACGTGATCGTGCTGCACCTGGGCAACGGCGCCTCGGCGTCCGCGGTGGAGAAGGGCCGGTGCGTGGACACCTCCATGGGGCTCACTCCTTTGGAGGGCCTGGTGATGGGTACGCGCTCCGGTGATGTGGATCCGGCCGTCATCTTCCATTTGGCCCGGGTTGGCGGAATGTCCATGGACGAGATCGACACTCTTCTCAACAAGAGGAGCGGTCTGTTCGGTCTGTGCGGGGACAACGACATGCGGGAGATCCGCCGCCGGATCGACGAGGGTGACGAAGAGGCCGCTCTCGCGTTCGACATTTACATTCACCGGCTCAAGAAGTACATCGGCGCCTATTACGCCGTACTGGGGAAGGTGGACGCGGTCGCGTTCACGGCCGGCGTCGGCGAGAACGCGGCGCCCGTGCGGGAGGCGGCGATCGCGGGCCTGGCGGGCCTTGGCCTGGCCGTCGACCCGGAGCTGAACGCGGTGCGTTCCGGCGAGCCCCGGCTGATCTCGCCGGAGTCGGCGCGGGTGGCGGTGGCCGTGGTTCCGACGGATGAAGAACTGGAGATCGCGACGCAGACCTACGCACTGGTCGGAAAGAACAACTGAATACCAGCACCTGAGCGGTGCGGCACTCATTTGTATCTTCCGCCAGACGGAATATTCCGTAGCGAAACAAACCGATAGGATCGCCCCATGCGCCGTTCGAAAATCGTCTGTACTCTCGGCCCTGCGGTCGACTCCCACGAGATGCTCGTCGCCATGATCGAGGCGGGCATGAATGTGGCCCGGTTCAACTTCAGCCACGGCTCCCACGCCGAACACCAGGCGCGGTACGACCGCGTCCGGGCCGCGTCCAAGGAGACCGGCCGGCCCATCGGCGTCCTCGCCGACCTGCAGGGCCCGAAGATCCGCCTGGAGACCTTCGCCGAGGGTCCGGTCGAACTCGAGCGCGGTGACGAGTTCGTCATCACGACCGAGGACGTGCCGGGCGACAAGAGCATCTGCGGTACGACGTACAAGGGGCTGCCGGGCGACGTCTCGCGCGGCGACCAGGTCCTGATCAACGACGGCAACGTCGAGCTGAAGGTCCTGGACGTCGAGGGCCCCCGGGTGAAGACGATCGTCATCGAGGGAGGTGTCGTCTCCGACCACAAGGGCATCAACCTGCCCGGCACGGCCGTCAACGTGCCCGCGCTGAGCGAGAAGGACGTCGAGGACCTGCGCTTCGCCCTCCGCATGGGCTGCGACCTGGTCGCGCTGTCCTTCGTCCGGGACGCCAAGGACGTCCACGACGTGCACCGCGTCATGGACGAGGAGGGCCGCCGGGTCCCGATCATCGCCAAGGTGGAGAAGCCGCAGGCGGTGGAGAACATGGAGGGCGTCGTGATGGCGTTCGACGGTGTGATGGTCGCCCGCGGTGACCTCGCCGTCGAGTACCCGCTCGAGAAGGTCCCCATGGTGCAGAAGCGCCTGATCGAGCTGTGCCGGCGCAACGCCAAGCCGGTGATCGTGGCGACCCAGATGATGGAGTCGATGATCACCAACTCGCGTCCGACCCGCGCCGAGGCCTCCGACGTGGCCAACGCGATCCTGGACGGCGCCGACGCGGTCATGCTGTCGGCCGAGTCCAGCGTGGGCGCGTACCCGGTCGAGACGGTCAAGACGATGTCGAAGATCGTCCAGGCGGCCGAGCAGGAGCTGCTCTCCAAGGGCCTGCAGCCGCTGGTGCCGGGCAAGAAGCCGCGCACCCAGAGCGGTTCGGTGGCCCGCGCGGCCTGCGAGATCGCCGACTTCCTCGGCGGCCGGGGCCTGGTCGCCTTCACCCAGTCCGGTGACACCGCGCGCCGGCTCTCCCGCTACCGCGCGACCCAGCCGATCATCGCCTTCACCACGGACGAGGGCACCCGCAACCAGCTCACCCTGAGCTGGGGCGTGGAGTCGCACGTCGTGCCGTTCGTGAACACCACCGACGAGATGGTCGACCTGGTCGACCAGGAGATCGCCCGGCTGGGCCGCTTCGACGCCGGCGACACGGTCATCATCACCGCCGGCTCGCCCCCCGGCGTCCCCGGCACCACCAACATGCTGCGCGTCCACCACCTCGGCGGCACGCAGAACAACTGACAAGCCCCACAAGGGCCTTGTACGGCGCTGAGGGCGCCCCCTGGACCAGGGGGCGCCCTCAGCTGTGTGCGGCTCCCGAACGGGCTTTGCAGGACCGGTCAGTCGGTCGTGTACACATGCATGCCGGGCACGTGCAGGTTGCCGCCGAACTGTGCCGCCTGGACCACCTTGACGTTGGTGAAGTAGATCAGCGGCAGGTTCAGCGGGGGCGGGCTGTCGGGCGTGAACGTCATCGGGATCAGACCGAACAGGTTGCCCGAGATGCTCTGGGTGTACATCGTGGTGGCGCCGCCCCGGATGGTGGACGTCGAGCCCTTGGCCGCCTGGACGTGGTAGGTCTTGCCGGAGAGCTTGTCGTTCACCGTCTGGTGCAGGTCGCCGATGTCCGTGCCGTCGGAGATGACGTACTTCAGCACCTTCTTGGTGGTGCCGGACGCCGTCTTCACCTCGACGATGCCCTGGTAGTCGGCGCCCTTGAGCAGCAGCGAGCTGGCGCTGAGGTACCAGGGGTCGTCCGCCACCGGCACCTTGTTGTCGACGCCGCTCACGTCGGTCGTGGCCGTGGGGCAGTCCTGCGCCGAGGTCGAGGAGCTCGCGGACGGGCTCGGCGTGGCCGACTCGGCCGTGTCGTTGACCGCCTTGGTCGCGTCCCCGGCCGTCTTGGAGACCGTGTCGGTGGCCTTCTTCACCGTGTCCCCGACCGTCTTGGTGGTCTTGGAGACGGTGTCATCGACGGTGTCGGAAAGCTTGGAACCGGACGACGACGAGTCCGACTTCGACGAGGAGTCCGAGGACGCGCTCGCCGACGGGGTCGCGGACGGCGTCGGGCTCGAGGAGGAGCCGCCGGAGTCCGAACTGCCGCCGCCGAGGATGCCGCCGAGCGTGTCGCCGAGGGTGCCCAGCAGACCGCCGCTGCTCTTGGACGCGGACGGGGTGGGCGTGGCCGTGTCACCGGAACCCGACGGCGAAGCCGAGGAGCCGGAGCCCGAGTCCGAGCCGGAGGTCGCGGTCGGCTTGGGCGTGGCCTTGTCGCCGGAACCTGAATCCGACGAAGAGGTCTTGCCCGAGTCGCCGGACTGCGTGTCCTTCGAGTCCTTGGCGCCGGCGCTCGCCGAGGGCGACGGCGTGGCCGTGTCACCGCTCTTCGAGGCGGACGGCGAGGGCGACGACGAGGCGTCCTTGGACGCGTCCAGCGCGCTCACGCAGTTTTTGTACTCGTCCGCGGTCAGGCTCTTGGACGTCGTCGACGGGGACGGGCCGGTGCCGCCGGCCGCGAGGGCCAGCGTGGACGTGAAGCCCATGCCCATCAGCACCGCCGTCGGCATCGCCACGGAGGCTATCGCCTTGCCGGCCGGCATGTGGAACCTGGTGAACAGCGGCTTTCTGGGGGCCGCGTGTCGGGGCCCGGTTCTCGCGCGGGACCCGTCCACATCGGTCCCGCGGGTCACCTCGTCAGCCGGCACTGTGCCTCCCGTTCGCCCCGTTGGCCGGGCTCGTTCCTGACAGGTCGTTCGACTTCACCGCGTCCGTGCGCTGCGCGGGCAGCGGTGCGGCCTGCGGGGCACTGCCCTCGCCCGGGGCGGCCTCGGCCGGCGGCTGCGGCTGCGGAGGCGCGCCCGGCGCCCAGGCCACGGCCATCGCTCCGCCGATGAGGGCGAAGAGGAAGCCCACGACGAAGCCACCGAAGTTGGACACGGGGATGGACACCAGCGCGAGCAGGATCGCCGCGACGCCCGCGAAGGTGCGGACGTGCTTCTGGAACCAGAGGCTGATGCCCAGGACGATGAGCAACACACCGATGATCAGGGATCCGGCGCCCGCGGTGGTCGCCATCGCCAGCGTCAGATGGCCGAGCTGGAGGTGGGCGTACGGGAAGTACATGATCGGAAAGCCGCCGAGCATGACGAACAGTCCGGCCCAGAACGGACGCGTGCCCCGCCAGGCGCGGAACTGCAGCCTCCGGCGGGTGAACTGGCCGGGCGCGGCGGCAGAGGTCTCGGCGCTCATGGAAAACAGCTCCCTGGTGCGGCGTTGCTGTGGTGGTGATGTGTGCCGCGTGTGAAAACGCGGCCGGAGAGTGGATCGGGCGGGGGTGCCACCGGCTCCCCCGCCCGTCACCGCGTGCCTAGTAGCACTCGTGCGTACCCGTCGACAGCGACATGTGCAGTCCGCTGAGCTTGAAGGTGCCGGCGGTGGTCGCCCACGCCGTCTGCTTCACGTTGTCCAGCGTGGCCGAGTCGGCCTGCTGTGCGAAGCCGTACGGGTTGGACTGCTCACTGCCGCCCTTCATACCCGGACCCTTGTCGGCGTCCTTGGCAGCAACACCGATGTCGATGTTGTTGAAGGTGGCGTCGGCGTTCAGGTCGGCAACGTCGATGTAGATGTTGTCGGCCTGGACCTTGTCGTGCCCCGCACCGCCGGCCCGAAGGATCAGGCTGACGCTGCCGAAGATCGGCACATCCGGGGTGACGACGGACTGGCACAGGTTGGTGATCTCGGCGTGCTTGAACGCCGAGACGGCCACCGGGTGAGCCGTCTTCTTGCCGTCCAGCGTGTAACCGCTGTCGAGGGCGCCGTACTGCTCGAAGCCCGTGCCCACGAGCTGGTCGGCGGACACCTTGAACGACTGGCCGGACACGCTGAACGAAGCGGCGAGAGCGCCCTGCGCGAGGGCGACACCTATCGCGGCCGTCGCGGCAACGCTGGGCACCATGACCACAGCGAACCGCTTCCATCTGGTCCCGCCACGCACCTGGGACTCCATATTTCCTCCTTCTCGGACGTACATCTCCTGGCCCGGACTCGCCCCGGAATCGCGGCTCAGCCAGGCAGGGATGGGAGAAGTGCTACGTCCTCGGGAAGGAGAACGCCCGCGCTCGGCGGCGCGAACCGCGCCCGAATCACCGGCGATCACCCCCGAGCGACAACCACTGGTCGCGCCTGACACGCATCACGCACAACCTTGCTGGACAGGCTTCGCCGAGTGGACGAAGACCCCCCTGTCCTAGAGCCGGCGCCACTGCCGCCGGCTCTGCTCGGTGGGGACCCAGATTCTCCCGTGACCCGACCGGTTGCCGGGGTACGGGAATGGACCGAGCGTCGCCGATCGTGGTGCATTCTCGGCCCGGACACAAGGGGGTTCGTTACTGGCTAGTAACGGCCGGATAACCGGAGGACGACCGACCGGTCTCGGAGCGCGACGCTGGGTGGCATCCAAGGGCAGAGCAAAGCCGTTGATCTCTGGATCAAACCAGACAGACCAACGGCTTCGACTTACTCCGAGTAACAGTTTGCGCGATTACCAAGATTTGGTAAAGCAGAGTCGTCGTGACGACTCGTCGGCAAACCTTTCACCCCGGCATCACAAGCCGTGGCGTTTAGCGACTGGTCAGAACAGGGCGCGCGCGAGGGCCCTTCGTGCGCCCACCACGCGCGGATCCTCGGGTCCCACGACCTCGAACAGTTCGAGCAGCCGGCGCCGCACGGTGTCCCGGTCGTCACCCACCGTACGCCGCACGGTCTCGATCAGCCGCCCGAAGGCGTCCTCGACATGTCCGCCCACCAGATCCAGGTCGGCGGCGGCGATCTGCGCGTCGACGTCCTTCGGCTTCTCCGCGGCCTCCTGACGGACCTTCTGCCGATCGAAACCCTGCACCCGCTGCAGCAACTCGGCCTGCGCCAGGCCGAGCTTGGCCTCGGGGTGGGCCGGGTCGTCGGCCAGCACGTTCTGGTAGGCCCGGATGGCGCCGCCCAGGTCGCCCGCGTCCAGCGCCTCCGCGGCCGCGTTCAGCGCCGCGTCGTACGGCCCCACCTGCTCCTGCGCGACCACCTCGCCCGGCTGCGCGTCCGGGTCGACGGTCAGACCCGTGAGGCCGAACCGCTGCTCGGCGACCTCCACCAGCTGGTCCAGGGTCTGCCGGATCTGCTGCTCGCCGGCCGCCCCCTGGAACAGGGGCAGCGCCTGTCCGGCCACAACGGCGAACACGGCCGGGATGCCCTGCACCCCGAACTGCTGCATCAGCATCTGGTTGGCGTCGACGTCGATCTTGGCGAGGAGGAAGCGCCCGTTGTACTCGACGGCCAGCCGCTCCAGGACCGGGCTCAGCTGCTTACAGGGCTGACACCACTCGGCCCAGAAGTCGATCACGACGGGAACTTCGGCGGACCGCTGGAGGACATCCCTCTCGAAGCCCGCCTCATCGACGTCGATGACGAGATCGGCCGGGGCGACGGCCCCTGTGCCGCCCTGCCGGGCGACCTCGGCGCGCGTCTGCTCGGCCTTGGCCTTGGCCTCCTGGGCCGCCTTCACCGCGGCGAGGTCGACGACGCCGCTCATGGACATGTTCCGTGGCTGCATGCGTCTATCCTCCCCCGTTACCGCGCCGGAATGAAAAAGTGTCGTGCGCGGGCGCCGGGTCCCCACCCCACGCCCCCGTGGTCACCACTCGCGTGCGTCCCGTGTACGTCCGTCACGAGCCCTCACGCGCTTTCGCTACGACTCGTAGCGTAATGCCATGCGGACCCCGCGCGACACCACTCCCCGGTGATCTCCCTCACGACCGCACAGATCCCGCCGGTTATGGTCAAGGGATGCAGAGCCGCACTCCCGCCAGCCGTACCGGGCGCCCGCGCAGCGCCGCCGCGGACACCGCGATCCTGGCCGCGACGCGGGAGGCGCTGGTGGAACTGGGCTGGTCCAAGCTCACCCTGGGAGACGTGGCGACCCGGGCCGGGGTTGCGAAGACGACGCTGTACCGCCGCTGGGCCGGCAAGCCCGAGCTGGTGTGCGACGCGGTGGCGGAACTCTTCGACGAGCTGGAGCTCCCCGACCGCGGCAGCCTGGCCGCCGACATCGAGGGCGTGGTCCTGCAGTTCGCGGCCATCCTGGCCCGTCCGGAGGCCAAGAGCGGTCTGATGGCGGTGGTCGCCGAGTCCACCCGCGACGACGCCCTGCGCGAGCGGATCCGCGCCTCCATCGTGGAGCGCCAGATGCGTCTGGTCCTGGAGGGCCGCGCCCGCGCCCAGAGCCGGGGCGAACTCCCCCCGGAACCCGACCCGGAGGAGTCCGCCCGCACGGTGGACCTGATCTTCGACGTGGTCGCGGGCGCGGTGGTCCACCGCACGCTGGTGAGCGGCAAACCGGCGGACGAGGAGTGGGTGCGCGACTTCACGCGGGTGCTGCTGCTGGGCCTGACGGGCGCGGCGTAGCTGCGCCCGTCCCGGCCGAGAACGACTCCGGGCGCCTAGAAGCCGGCGGGCTCCGTGTACACACCCCACTCGTCCCGCAGCACCCCGCAGATCTCGCCCAGCGTCGCCTCGGCCCGCACCGCGTCCAACATCGGCTCGATCATGTTGGAGCCGTCCCGCGCGGCACCGAGCATCGCCTCCAGCGCGGAGCGCACCGCGGACTCGTCCCGCGCCGTCTTCCGCCCGGAGAGCGCCCGTACCTGCTCCCGCTCCACCTCGTGGCTGACCCGCAGGATCTCCAGATCCCCGGTGACAGACCCGGTGTGGACGTTGACACCGACGACCTTCTTGTCGCCCTTCTCCAGCGCCTGCTGGTAGCGGAAGGCGGACTCGGCGATCTCGCCGGTGAACCAGCCGTCCTCGATCCCGCGCAGGATCCCGGAGGTGATCGGCCCGATCGGGTGCTGCCCGTCCGGGTGGGCCCTCAGGCCCCGCTCCTTGATCTGGTCGAAGATCTTCTCCGCGTCGGCCTCGATCCGGTCCGTCAGCTGCTCGACGTACCACGAACCGCCCAGCGGGTCCGCCACGCCCGCGACCCCGGTCTCCTCCATCAGCACCTGCTGGGTGCGCAGCGCGATCTCCGCCGCCTGCTCGCTGGGCAGCGCGAGGGTCTCGTCGAGCGCGTTGGTGTGCAGCGAGTTCGTCCCGCCGAGGACCGCCGCCAGCGCCTCCACGGCCGTACGGACGACGTTGTTGTACGGCTGCTGGGCCGTGAGCGACACACCGGCGGTCTGCGTGTGGAACCGCAGCCACTGCGCCTTCTCGCTCTTCGCGCCGTACACGTCCCGCATCCAGCGCGCCCAGATCCGGCGCGCGGCACGGAACTTGGCGATCTCCTCGAAGAAATCGACGTGCGCGTCGAAGAAGAAGGACAGGCCGGGCGCGAAGACGTCCACGTCCAGGCCGCGGCTGAGCCCCAGCTCGACGTACCCGAAGCCGTCCGCCAGGGTGTACGCGAGCTCCTGCGCGGCCGTCGAACCCGCCTCACGGATGTGATAGCCGGACACGGACAGCGGCTTGTAGGCAGGAATACCGGCCGCGCAGTACTCCATGAGGTCGCCGATCAGGCGCAGATGCGGCTCGGGCTGGAAGAGCCACTCCTTCTGCGCGATGTACTCCTTGAAGATGTCGGTCTGGAGCGTGCCGTTGAGGACCGACGGGTCCACGCCCTGGCGCTCGGCGGCGACCAGGTACATGCAGAAGACGGGCACGGCGGGCCCGCTGATGGTCATGGAGGTGGTGACGTCGCCGAGCGGGATGTCCTTGAACAGGACCTCCATGTCGGCGGCGGAGTCGATGGCGACCCCGCAGTGCCCGACCTCGCCGAGCGAGCGGGGGTCGTCGGAGTCGCGCCCCATGAGCGTCGGCATGTCGAAGGCCACGGACAGACCGCCGCCACCGGCGGCCAGGATCATCTTGTACCGCTCGTTGGTCTGCTCGGCGTTGCCGAACCCGGCGAACTGCCGGATCGTCCAGGTACGCCCGCGGTAGCCGGTCGGATGGAGCCCGCGCGTGAAGGGGTACTCCCCGGGCCAGCCGATCCGCTCGAATCCCTCGTACGTGTCGCCCGGTCGGGGCCCGTACACCGGCTCCACGGGATCGCCGGAGAGCGTGGTGAAGTCTGCGTCGCGCTTGCGCGCGGCGTCGTAGCGGGCCTGCCAGCGCCGGCGGCCCTCCTCGATGGCGTGAGCGTCCATACCATCGAATTTACTTGGACGTCCTAGTAAATGTCGATGGCTGACCGCCGTACGGTGTCCGTACGGCGGTGTGACGAAGGTCGCCCTTACGCCTTGGCGACGGCCGGGGCCTGGTCGGCGACCTTGGCCTCCAGCTCGCGGCTGATCCTCCGCTCGACGAAGAAGGCGGCCGTCGGGATCGTCCCCGCGAGCAGCACCCACAGCTGCTTGCCGATCGGCATCTTCGTCTTGGAGCCCAGGTCGAAGGCGACGACGAGGTAGACGACGTACAGCCAGCCGTGGGCGATGGCGACGACCCGGGTGACGTCGGCGGCACCGCTGATGTCCAGCCCGTACTTCGCGATCATGCTCAGGCACAGCAGGACCAGCAGGACACCGGTGGTGTAGGCCATGACGCGGTAGCGGGTCAGCACGCTCTTCTTCATGCCGACGAGCGTAACCACCCGTTCCGGGAGATCTTGCCCGGGGTCACTCGTCCGCGAAGTCGTGGGCCGCGATGCGCAGCGGGCGAAGCATCGCGAAGATCTCCGCGCACTCCTCCGCGTCGTACACGCCGAGCCCGAAGTCCATCGCCATCAGGTCGCGGGTGGCCGCGTCGACCACCTCGCGGCCCTTGTCGGTGATGACGGCGAGGGTGCCGCGGCCGTCGTTGGGGTTGGGCCGCTTGGCGACCAGCCCGGACTTCACCAGCCGGTCGACCGTGTTCGTCACCGAGGTGGGATGCACCATCAGCCGCTCGCCGATCTTGGACATGGGCAGCTCACCGGCCTTGGAGAAGGTGAGCAGCACCAGTGCCTCGTACCGCGCGAACGTCAGTCCGTACGGCTTGACCACCGCGTCCACCTCGGCGAGCAGGATCTGCTGGGCCCGCATGATCGAGGTGATCGCGGCCATGGACGGCACGTTTCCCCAGCGCTGCTTCCAGAGCTCGTCGGCACGGGCGATGGGATCGAAGGGGAGGCTGAGTGGCTTCGGCACGTCATCAGACCCTACCGGCCGGTCATATTCCGGTCAGCCCCGTCTCGGCTTTCGGTCGCTTCTCGGCCGCCCGGGCCGCGACGGCCAGCCCGCAGCAGCACAGCACACCCGCCACTCCGGCCCCGGCCACCGCCGTACGCACCCCCATCGTCTGCGCCGCCACACCGGCCAGCGCCATACCGACGCCCTGGACGGTCATCAGTCCGGCGTGCAGCACGGTCATGGCCCGCCCGCGCAGTTCCTCCGGCACGGCCCGCACGAACCACTGGTCCAGGCCCAGCGTGTACGCCGACCCGGCCCCGGAGAGCAGCAGGAGCACCAGGGAGGCGGTCAGTCCGGGGCGCAGGGCGAAACCGAGGTAGGGCAGCAGGGTCAGGCAGAGCAACGGGAGGGCGATGCGTTCGCGGGCCTTCGGTCCCAGCCGGGCCCCGGCGAACAGTTCGCCGGCCACCGTTCCGACGGGCAGCGCGCACATCAGCAGCCCGAGGCCCGCGGAACCGCTGCCCAGCTCGTCGGCGTACGGCGCCGCCAGCGCCTCGGGTACGACCGAGAACGCCGCCGGGATCCAGAACATGAGCAGCAGGACGCGCACGCGGCGGTCGGCCGGCAGCGCCCGCAGACCGGACGGAGTGTCCGTGCCCTGGCGCGTGCGGGCCGGGCGGTGCCGGGTGCCGCAGCGCAGCAGCGTGGCGGAGGCGAGGAAGGTGTCGACGGTGATCAGCAGGGCGTGGCGCGGGCTGACGGCGGTCAGCAGCAGACCGCCGAGGCCGTAGCCCACGAGCAGGGCGCTCTGGGCGACGATCCGCAGCAGGGAGCGGCCGAGGACGAACAGGTCGCCCTCGCCGAGGACGTCGGCCAGCGTGGCCATGCGGGTGCCGGCGAACACCGGCGAGACGACGGCGAGCCCGCAGCGCAGGGCGAGCAGCAGCCCGATGCCGGTGCCCGGAACCGTCATCAGGGCCACGCAGCCGGCGCACACCACATCGCAGACGACCAGCACGCGTCGGGCCGGGAAGCGGTCGGCGACGGGCGCGAGCAGGGTGCCGCCGAGGGCGTACGGCAGGAAGCCCAGGGCGAAGGTGAGCGCGCTCAGCAGGGGCGAGCGGGTGAGGTCGTAGACGAGGACGGAGAGCGCGATCTCGCTGACGATCACGCCGAGCATGGACAGGATGTGTGCGGCGAAGACGGCCCGGAACTCGGGCACGGCGAGGACACGGCCGTAGCCGGCGGACGCCGGGGCGGCCTGGGTGGGTGCGGGCATGCCGGGCAGCGTGCCCGGGGGCGGCCGGGGAGCCGTAGAGTTTCGGCTCCAGCCGAATCTTCCCGGGGGTGCCCATGGCGTCGAGGCTGCACTTCGGCGACGACGACTTCCTGCGCTGCCGGTTCGCGATCTCCCCGCTGTGGGAGACGCAGGAGGCGGTGCGGACGCTGAAGCGGCCGGACCGGCACGCCTATCAGGCGCCCTGGCTGCGGCGGATCAGGGACGCGGCGGCCGGGCTCGACCTGGCCCCGCTGTGGCTGCTGATGCCCCGGCGGGGGCACTCCCCGGACTGGCTCGGGGCGCCGCCGATCGGGCCGGCCGCCACGTTCGAGGAGGAGATCGCGGCCGTACGGGCGTCCGACCCGGAAGCGGCCCGCGAGGACACCGCCCGCGCGCTGGCCTGCACCCCGGGCGCCCTGGAGTCGTCCCAGGGCCGCGCCTGGCTCGCGGCCCCGGCCCGGATGATCCAGGGGCTGGCGGACACGGTGGAGGAGGCCTGGCGGGTGCTGATCGCACCGGACTGGCCCCGGCTGCGGGCCCTTCTGGAGGCGGACGTGGCCTTCCACTCCCGCCGCCTGGCCGAGGTCGGCCTCGGCACGCTGCTGCCCGAGCTGGACACCCGCCTGTCCTGGGACGACCGTACGCTGACGCTCGCGGGGCACGTCGAGTACACCCGCGCCCTGGCCGGTCAGGGACTCGTGTTGATGCCGAGCGTGTTCTCGTGGCCCGACGTGGTCACCGGCTTCGAGCCCCCGTGGCAGCCGACGCTGGTCTACCCGGCCCGGGGGATCGCGGGCCTGTGGACGGAGTCGGGCGAACGGACGCCGGAGGCCTTGGTACGGCTGTTGGGCCGCAACCGGGCGACCGTCCTGTCCGCCCTGACCGAGCCCGCCACGACGAGCGCCCTCGTGCACCGGCTCGGGCTCGCCGCGTCGTCGGTGTCGTCCCACCTGACGGTCCTGAGAGACGCGGGCCTGCTCACGGCCCGCAGGTACGGCCACCAGGTCCTGTACGAGAGGACACCGCTAGGGGTGGCGCTTGCGAGTTCCGGGCAGGACAGCCGGCCCACGAACCGCACCCACCCCTGACGTCACCACCCGTACGCCTCGAGCCTGCGCAGCACCCGAGGCGTACGCGCCTGGGTGACCGGCGCCCGCAGACACCGCCGGGCGGCGGGCGTCCCGGCCAGCGGCGCCTTGAAGACCGCGAGCGACCCGGCGAGCACCAGCACCAGCGGGCACAGATAGGCCACGGTGTCGGCGAAGGTCCCGAAGAGCCGCAGCAGCGACTCCAGCCCCAGCCCGGTCAGACACACCATGAGGACGAGCGCACGGACCGCCAGCTCGACGATCCAGTTGGCCAGGGCCCGCTCGGGAGTGATCCCCCGCTCCAGCCACAACCGGAGCCGGTCGAACGACCACCCCGTGGCCCAGCCGGTCAGCGGGCGAAGTACGAGGCGGTCCGCGAGGGCCCCGAACGCGCCCCCGCGGGCCCGGTACTCGTACCCGGTGAGCAGCCGCACGCCCTGCCCGTCGGGCACGTAACGCCAGTAGGCGCTCGCCTCGGCGATCGGGGAGAGCGGGTGCGAGGAGGAGAAACGCAGGGCGCACACGCGCGTGCCGTCGGGGCGGTCCTTCTCGCCGGCGGCGACGCCGGTGCCGGGCACGGTGAGGAGCGGCAGCACGCGCCAGGCGCAGGTGAAGCGCCGGGGCTCGCCCGGCACGCCCGGCAGGGGGGCGATGGACTTGAAGCGGAGGTCCCAGCGCAGGCGCGTGGCGGGGTCCTGGGTGCGCGCCCACAGCTCGTCGAGGTCGGCGCGTATGTGTGTCTCTCTGTAGAGACCCATGGTGTTGTTCCCCCAGGCCAGAACGCGAAGTTGAGCGATCGCTCGGATGATCAGGAGGGGAAGGTACACCTCCCCCGGCGACCGCTCAAAAGAGGGCCGTCTACTGCGCCAGGTGCCGTTCGACGGTCTCGACCTTGGAGGTCAGTCCGTCGCTCACGCCGGGGCGGATGTCGGCCTTGAGGACGAGCGACACGCGCGGGGCGCGCTTCTCCACGGCGGCGACGGCGCGCTTGACGACGTCCATGACCTGGTCCCACTCGCCCTCGATGCTGGTGAACATCGCGTCGGTGCGGTTGGGCAGGCCCGACTCACGCACCACGCGGACGGCGTCGGCGACGTACTCCCCCACGTCCTCGCCGACGCCCAGCGGCGTCACGGAGAAGGCGACGATCATGCGTTCACGACTCCTTCCTTGCGGGCGCGGGCCGCGATGACGGCGTCCTCGGCCTCGCGGCGCAGCTTGCGCTCGGCGAAGAAGCCGCCGGTGGGCAGCACCGAGAGGACGAAGTAGAGGAGACCCGTCTTCAGCGGCCACTTGGCGCGGTTCCAGGCGTCCGCCCAGAAGATCACGTACAGGATGAACAGGACGCCGTGGACCGCGCCCATGACGGGGACCGCGTTGAAGTCCGTGGTCCGCTTCAGCACCGAGCAGACGAGAAGGATCAGGAAGGACACGGCCTCCGGGGCCGAGACCAGGCGGAGGCGGCGGAGGGCGGTGGCGGTCTTGATGTCCACGGATCACCTTCGGTGGGAGTGTTCGCGACGGTCTGCGGTTACGGTCCGTCGGTGGCGGGCTGCCGTTTGTGAACGCACGCACAAGCGCTCCACCATTGAAGCAAACCGTGGCCCTAGGGGTCCGCTCAGGGTCGGTGTCCACCCACGGGCCCTGTTCGGTCCACCCCCGGCGCCGCTACTTTCGCTCCGTGGCGATGTTCCGACTTCAGGGCAGCAAGGTGCTCGCCGTCGACATGACCGGGGACGCCGTGAAGGCGAAGAACGGCTCGATGGTCGCGTACGACGGGCAGATGAGCTTCAAGAAACTGAGCGGTGGCGGGGAGGGGCTGCGCGGGATGGTGACCCGGCGGCTCACCGGCGAGCAGATGACGGTGATGGAGGTGAAGGGGCACGGCACGTGCTGGTTCGCGGACCGGGCCTCGGAGATCAACCTGGTCGGCCTCCGGGGCGACAAGCTGTACGTGGAGTCGAGCAACCTGCTGGCCACCGACGCGGGGCTGCGCACGGGCACGACGTTCACCGGGCTGCGCGGCGCCTCGCAGGGCAACGGCCTGTTCACGACGACCGTCGAGGGGCACGGGCAGGCGGCGATCATGTCGGACGGGCCGGCGGTGGTGCTCCGGGTCAGCCCGCAGTACCCGCTGATCGTCGACCCGGGTGCCTACATCGCCCACCAGGGCGATGTCCGGCAGTCCTTCCAGTCCGGAGTGACGTTCCGCACGTTCTTCGGGGAGGGCGGCGGCGAGGCCTTCCAGATCCGCTTCGAGGGCGACGGACTGGTGTACGTGCAGCCGAGCGAGCGGAACACGATCGCGGGGGATCTGTAGCCATGGCGTTCCGGGAGATCAACTCGAAGATGGTCGAAGCGACCGTGCTGCCCGGGCAGCGGCTGTTCAGCCAGCGCGGGGCGATGCTCGCCTACAAGGGGGACGTGTCCTTCACCCCGAACGTCCAGGGCGGCCAGGGCGGGCTGATGTCCATGATCGGGCGCCGGGTGACGGGCGAGGCGACCCCGCTGATGACCGTCGAGGGCAGCGGCACCGTCTTCTTCGGGCACGGCGGCCACCACGTCCACGTCATCCACCTCACCGGCGACACCCTCTACGTCGAGGCCGACCGCCTGCTGGCCTTCGAGGGCACGCTCCGGCAGGGCACGATGTTCATGGGCTCGCAGGGCGGGGTGATGGGCCTGGTCCGGGGCCAGGTCACCGGCCAGGGCCTGTTCACCACCACCCTCCAGGGCCAGGGCTCGGTCGCCGTGATGGCGCACGGCGGCGTCCTCGAGATCCCGATCACCTCCCAGCGCCCGGTCCATGTCGACCCGCAGGCCTACGTCGCCCACCACGGCGAGGTCCGCAACAAGTTGTCCACGGCGCTCGGCTGGCGCGAGATGGTGGGCCGCGGCTCCGGGGAGGCCTTCCAGCTGGAGCTGAGCGGCAACGGCACGGTGTACGTCCAGGCCTCGGAGGAGAAGCTGTGAGCGCGTACGGAGGCACGTACGGCACCCCCGGCGGCCCGGTGGTGCACGACCCGATGACGCTGCCCGCCGACGACAACGTGAACAACTACACGTTCTGCGTCGAGCTCAAGAGCGGGCAGTGGTTCCTGCAGAAGGGGAAGATGATCGCCTACTACGGGGCGATCGAGTTCAACGGCATCGGGCACGGCCGACTCGACCGACTTGTCCGTACCTCGTTCCATTCGCCACTGCACGCGAGCGACTGGGTCGTGGCGACGGGCTCGGGCAAGATGCTGCTGGCCGACCGGGCCTTCGACGTCAACTCCTACGACCTGGACGACGGGAACTTGACCATTCGCGCGGGCAACCTGCTCGCTTTTCAGCCAAGTCTCGCGCTCAAGCAATCGATCGTGCCGGGTTTTCTGACCCTTATCGGAACCGGAAAGTTTGTCGCCGCATCTAACGGTCCGGTGGTGTTCATGGAACCTCCGATCCGGGTCGACCCGCAGGCGCTCGTCGGGTGGGCCGACTGCCCGTCGCCGTGCCATCACTACGACCACGGCTATCTGACGGGTGTACTGGGCGGTCTACGTGCGATGACGGGCCTCGGCGGGCTATCCGGGGAGGAGCACCAGTTCGAATTCGTGGGCGCCGGCACGGTCCTGTTGCAGTCGACGGAGGCTCTCATGGAGGAGGCGGCGACGGGTGTCGTGCCGTCCGAACCGGGGGTACCCGGAGGTGGCGGAGCGGCACCGGGCGGACACGATCAGCAACCATCGGGGGTACCGCGCCTTCCCGGACAGCTGGGAGACCTCCAGCGCCGCTTCGGGCTGTGAGCGGTAGTCTGCGGAGGGTGACGTCGAACGCGTGCGCACAGTCACACCATCCAAAGTAGTTCGCCATTCAACTTCTTAGGTAGACTTCATTCATGGAGACCGAGACGGCCACGCGCTGGCTGACCGATGCGGAGCAGTGCGCCTGGCGCACCCACCTGGAGGTCAACAGGCTGTTGACGTACCAACTGGAGAAGGATCTGCAGCCGTTCGGCCTGACTATGAACGACTACGAGATCCTCGTGAACCTGTCCGAGTCGGACGACGTACGCATGCGGATGAGCGACCTCGCCTCCGCGACCCTGCAGTCCAAGAGCCGGCTGTCGCACCAGATCACGCGGATGGAGAACGCCAACCTGGTGCGCCGTGAGAACTGCGAGTCCGATCGGCGGGGGTTGTACGCCGTGCTCACCGAGCATGGCATGGAGACGATGAAGAAGGTGGCCCCCCATCACGTCGCATCCGTGCGGCGACACTTCATCGATCTGCTCTCGCCGGAGGCGTTGACGGAACTGGACAAGGCGCTGAAGCCGATCGCCGAGCATCTGCGGGGGCAGCGGGGACGTCCCTGAGCCTCCTGGGGGAACCGCGCCCCGCAAGGGGCGCGGGGCCGTATCGATATGCGGCCCCGCCGCGTGGGCGCGATCAGCCACGGACGACCCGCACCCGGCGACGGCGATACGCAGCCACGGCGGGCAGCACGGCCACCGCACCCGCCAGCACGAAACACACCCCCAGCGGCACCCGTCCGATCAGCATCCCCGTCACCATCGCCCCCGCCGAACTCCCCGCGTTCACCCCGGTATTGACCCAGGCGCCCGCCTGCGTGCGGGCACCCTCGGGTGCCGTTTCGTCGACCACGAGGTACGCCGTCGTCAGGGTGGGGGCGATGAACGCTCCGGCGAGTCCCATGACCCCGGCGAGGGTCCACAGGCCGGGCGCCAGGCCCGCCGCCGCGACCACCAGGCCGAGGGACAGCGCGAACCAGCACAGGCGGACCCGGGCCGGCGCCCGCCACCGGACCGCTCCGTTGACCAGCCCGCCCACCGCGCTGCCGGCCGAGAGCGCGCCCAGCACCCAGGGCACCAGGGCGGTGTCGTACGAACGCTGCGCGGCGAAGGCCATCACCAGCAGCTCCACTCCGCTGAGAGCCAGTCCCACACCCGTGGCCACGGCGACCGGCGCCGACAGGCCGGAGAGGGTGCCGCGCCTCGTCTCGCGGGCGGCGCCACGGGGACCGGGCATCACCGGGCACGTGACGAAGGCGCAGGTACCGCCCACGATCAGCAGCGCGCTCAACAGGATCCCGGCAGCCGGCGGGGCCCAGCCGGTGAGCACGCCGACCAGGACCGGACCGGAGACGTACAGCAGCTCTTCGGCGACGCCGTCCAGGCTGTAGGCGCGGGCCAGCATGCCCGGCTCAGGGGCCAGTTCGGCCCACACCGCGCGCATGGTCGGTCCCAGCGGTGGCGCGCACGTGCCCGCGAGGGCCGCCGCGGTGGCGATGGCCGGCGGCGGTGCTCCGGGGCGCCAGGTCAGCGCGGCCAGGACGCACAGCAGGGCGCCGTAGGCCGCCGACATGGGCAGCAGGGCCCTGCGCGCCCCGTGCCGGTCGATCAAGGCCGCCCTGAACGGCATCAGGAAGACCGTCGCGGCGCCGAACAGGGAGAGCACGGCGCCGGAGACGGCGTAGGAGCCGGTGGCCCGGGTGACGGAGAGCAGCGCCGCCAGGGAGACCGTGCCGTAGGACAGGCGGGCGGTGAGGGCGGAGGCGAAGGTGCGGCGCGCGTGCGGGAGGCGCAGCACGGCGGCGTACGAGGGCCGCGAAGGGGCATGCGTGGACATGCTGATGTTCCTCTGTGGAGGCGGAAGAGAGGGCAGCCGAAGGACGCGAGGGCCTTCTCGTCGGCCTCGCGGTCCGGTGTGCGCTCTACGCCAAGGTGAGGAACATGCCCGTCAACTTACCAGCGGGGTGTCGGAGTTGGCGACCCTCTCAGCCCTGCGTCAGGCCCGCCACCAGCTCGTCCGCCGCGCGGTACGGGTCCAGCTGCCCCGCGACGATGCGCTCCGCGAGCGCGCTGAGGCGGCGGTCGCCGTGCAGGTCGCCGATGCGTTCGCGCAGGGCCGTCACCGCGATCGTCTCCACCTCGCGGGCCGCTCGGGCCTTGCGGCGCTCCGCGAGGACACCGCGCTCCTCCATCCACGCGCGGTGCTTCTCCAGGGCCTCGACGACCTCGTCGACGCCCTGGGCGCGGGCCGCGACCGTCTTCACGATCGGCGGGCGCCAGTCGCCGGGGCCGCGGGACTCGCCGAGGCCCAGCATGTGGTTCAGTTCGCGGGCCGTGGCGTCGGCGCCGTCCCGGTCCGCCTTGTTGACGACGTACACGTCGCCGATCTCCAGGATGCCCGCCTTCGCCGCCTGGATGCCGTCGCCCATGCCCGGGGCCAGCAGCACCACGCTGGTGTCCGCCTGGGAGGCGATCTCGACCTCCGACTGGCCTACGCCGACCGTCTCCACCAGGATCACGTCACAGCCCGCCGCGTCCAGCACGCGGATCGCCTGCGGCGCCGCCCAGGCGAGGCCGCCCAGGTGGCCCCGGGTGGCCATGGAGCGGATGTAGACGCCCGGGTCGGAGGCGTGCTCCGACATGCGGACGCGGTCGCCGAGCAGGGCTCCTCCGGAGAACGGCGAGGACGGGTCGACGGCCAGGACGCCGACCCGCCTGCCCTGCTTGCGGTACGCCGTGACGAGCGCGGAGGTGGAGGTCGACTTGCCGACACCCGGGGAGCCCGTCAGACCGACCACATAGGCGTTGCCGGTCAGCGGGGCCAGGGCCGCCATGACCTCCCTGAGCTGCGGGGACGCCCCCTCCACGAGGGAGATCAGCCGGGCCACGGCCCGCGGCCGGCCTTCCCTGGCCTGGGCCACCAGAGAGGAGACGTCCTGCATCAAAGAGCTCCGTTCAGTTCACAGACGTACACACGCGTACAAAGAGGATGCTTACGCCTTCGGTACCCGCACGATCAGCGCGTCACCCTGGCCGCCGCCACCACACAGCGCGGCCGCGCCGGTGCCGCCGCCGCGCCGCTTGAGCTCCAGGGCCAGGTGGAGGACGAGCCGAGCGCCGGACATGCCGATCGGGTGGCCCAGCGCGATCGCGCCGCCGTTGACGTTCACCTTTTCCGTGGACACGCCGAGGTCCTTCATTGACTGCACGGCGACCGCGGCGAAGGCCTCGTTGATCTCGATGAGGTCGAGGTCGGAGACCTCCAGGCCCTCCTTCTTCAGGGCGTGCAGGATCGCGTTGGACGGCTGCGACTGCAGGCTGTTGTCCGGGCCTGCCACGTTGCCGTGCGCCCCGATCTCGGCGAGCCAGCTCAGGCCCAGCTCCTCGGCCTTGGCCTTGCTCATCACGACCACGGCGGCCGCGCCGTCGGAGATCTGGGAGGACGAGCCGGCGGTGATCGTACCCTCCTTGCTGAAGGCCGGGCGCAGCTTGCCCAGGGACTCGACCGTGGTGTCGCCGCGAATGCCCTCGTCCTTGCTGAACAGGACCGGGTCGCCCTTGCGCTGCGGGATCTCCACCGGGGTGATCTCGGCCTCGAACAGGCCGTTCTTCTGCGCGGCCGCGGCCCGCTGGTGGGACAGGGCGGCGATCTCGTCCTGCTCGGCGCGGCCGAGGCCGAGGCGGGTGTTGTGCTTCTCCGTGGACTCGCCCATGGCGATGCCCTCGAAGGAGTCGGTCAGGCCGTCGTGGGCCATGGCGTCGAGCATCTGGACCGCGCCGTACTTGAAGCCCTCGCGGGACTTCGGCAGCAGGTGCGGGGCGTTGGTCATGGACTCCTGGCCGCCGGCCACGACGATGTCGAACTCGCCGGCGCGGATCAGCTGGTCCGCGAGGGCGATGGCGTCGAGGCCGGAGAGGCACACCTTGTTGATGGTGAGCGCCGGGACGCTCATCGGGATGCCGGCCTTCACTGCTGCCTGGCGGGCCGGGATCTGGCCGGCACCCGCCTGGAGCACCTGGCCCATGATCACGTACTGCACCTGGTCGCCGCCGATCCCCGCACGGTCGAGGGCGGCCTTGATCGCGAAGCCGCCGAGGTCGGCTCCGGAGAAGGACTTGAGGGAGCCGAGCAGTCGTCCCATGGGCGTGCGCGCACCCGCGACGATCACCGAGCTGTTCGTTCCAGAAGGCATGAGCTGCGATCCCCTTACCGGCCTGCCCAGGCCGAGGAGTGAACGAGGGTTTACTTCGAATGTACTGATGGCACTCCGTGCCGTCATCGGCCTGTCAGTGTGATCGCTCGCACGTTGCGTAACCACGGCCGTGGCGCTGCACTGAATCCATGCTGACGCGAATCGACCACATCGGGATCGCCTGCCACGACCTCGACGCGACCGTCGAGTTCTACCAGGCCACCTACGGCTTCGAGGTGTTCCACACCGAGGTCAACGAGGAGCAGGGCGTGCGCGAGGCCATGCTCAAGATCAACGAGACCTCGGACGGCGGCGCCTCCTACCTCCAGCTGCTGGAGCCGACCCGCGAGGACTCCGCGGTCGGCAAGTGGCTGGCGAAGAACGGGGAAGGCGTCCACCACATCGCCTTCGGCACGGCGGACGTGGACGGAGACGCCGCGGACATCCGCGGGAAGGGCGTGCGCGTGCTGTACGACGAGCCACGGCGCGGCTCCATGGGGTCGCGGATCACCTTCCTGCACCCCAAGGATTGCCATGGGGTGCTCACGGAACTGGTCACTTCGGCCCCTGTTGAGTCCCCTGAGCACTGACCCCCGTACATATGGGCCGGTAGGGTTGGGGGCGGTCGTCCCTGAAAGCGGGGGACGGCCGTTCCGGGGTCCGGGTTTCGGGGGACGAGCGTCGGGGCAGCAGCCCGTGCTCCGCCGTTGATCTGACACCATTCCCCGGGGGCCCCGTCCGGCGGATGGACGGAGCTCGTTGGAGAAGCCGACCAGGGGACGGATGGGACCGCGCAGTGCGGGGCTACGAGAGCCAGGAGCGAGAGCCGGCGGCTGACGTCGACCACCTCTCTCGGTTCGAGGCCGAGATGAAGCGGCTGAAGACCGAGCGGGAAAAGGCGATCCAGCACGCCGAGGACCTCGGCTACCAGGTCGAGGTGCTGCGCGCCAAGCTGCACGAGGCGCGCCGCACCCTGATGACCCGGCCCGCCTTCGACGGCGGTGACATCGGCTATCAGGCCGAGCAATTGCTCCGCAATGCCCAGATGCAGGCCGATCAGCTGCGCCAGGACGCCGAGCGGGAGCTGAGCCAGGCCCGCGCGCAGACCCAGCGGATCCTGCAGGAGCACGCCGAGCAGGCCGCCCGGCTCCAGGCGGAGCTGCACCAGGAGGCGGTGACCCGGCGCCAGCAGCTCGACCAGGAGCTGGCCGAGCGCCGCGCCACCGTCGAGTCGCACGTCAACGAGAACGTGGCCTGGGCCGAGCAGCTGCGCGCCCGCACCGACCAGCAGGCCCGCCGCCTCCTCGACGAGTCCCGCGCCGAGGCCGAGCAGGCGTTGGCCACCGCCCGCGCCGAGGCCGAGCGGCTGACCCGGGAGGCCCGCGAGCGGCTGCAGACCGACGCCGAGGCGGCCCGCGCCGAGGCCGAGCAGCTCCTGCGCCGCGCCCGCACGGACGCCGAGCGGCTGCTGAACGCCGCCTCCACGCAGGCGCAGGAGGCCACCGACCACGCCGAGCGGCTGCGCACCGACGCGGTCGGCGAGTCGGACACCGCCCGCCGGCAGGCCGGCGAGCTGAGCCGGGCCGCCGAGGAGCGGATGGCGGCGGCCGAGGAGGCGCTGCGCAAGGCGCAGGCGGAGGCCGAGAAGCTGCAGACGGAGGCCGAACAGGCCGCCGCCAAGACCCTCGCGAGCGCCGAGGCCTCGGGCGAGGCACGCACGCGTACGGCCAAGGAGCAGGTCGCCCGGCTGGTCGAGGAGGCCACCAAGGAGGCCGAGCAGACCAGGACCGAGGCCGAGCAGCTGGTCGCGGACGCCCGTGCCGAGGCCGAGAAGATCGTCGCCGAGGCCGCGGAGAAGGCCCGCACGGTCACCGCCGAGGAGAGCGCCACCCAGCTGTCGAAGGCGGCCAAGACCGCCGAGGACGTGCTCAACAAGGCGTCCGAGGAGGCCAAGCGCACCACCAAGGCGGCCACCGAGGAGGCCGAGCGGATCCGCACCGAGGCGGAGGCCGAGGCGGACCGGCTGCGCGCCGAGGCGCACGACATCGCCGAGCAGCTCAAGGGCGCGGCGAAGGACGACACCAAGGAGTACCGCGCCAAGACGGTCGAGCTGCAGGAGGAGGCCCGCCGGCTGCGCGGCGAGGCCGAGCAGCTGCGCGCCGACGCGGTCGCCGAGGGCGAGTCGATCCGCGCGGAGGCCCGCCGGGACGCGGTCGCGCAGATCGAGGAGGCGGCCAGGTCCGCCGAGGAACTGCTGGCCAAGGCCAAGGCGGACGCCGACGAGCTGCGGCAGACCGCGACCACCGACAGCGAGAAGGTCCGCACCGAGGCCATCGAGCGGGCCACCAGCCTGCGCCGGCAGGCCGAGGAGACCCTGGACCGGGCCCGCAAGGAGGCCGAGCGGCTGCGCGCCGAGGCCGACGAGCGGGCCGAGTCGGTCAAGGCGGACGCCGAGACCGCCGCGCGCGAGCTGCGCGAGGAGACCGAGCGCGCCGTCGAGGCCCGCCGCGCCGAGGCCGCCGGGGAGCTGACCCGGCTGCAGACCGAGACACGGGACCGGCTGGAGTCGGCCGAGCAGGCGCTCACGGACGCCCGTGACGAGGCCGCCCGGATCCGCCGCGAGGCCGCCGAGGAGACCGAGAGGCTGCGCGCCGAGGCGGCCGACCGGATCCGCACGCTCCAGCAGCAGGCCGAGACCGAGGCCGACCGGCTGCGCAACGAGGCCGCGTCCGACGCGTCCGCCTCCCGCGCCGAGGGCGAGGCCGTCGCCGTACGGCTGCGCTCGGAGGCCGCCGCCGAGGCCGAGCGGCTGAAGGCGGAGGCCCAGGACGCCGCCGACCGGGTGCGCGCGGAGGCACAGGCCGCCGCCGAGCGGCTCGGCACCGAGGCGTCCGAGACGCTGGCCGCCGCCCAGGAGGAGGCCGTCCGGCGCCGCCGTGAGGCCGAGGAGACCCTCGGTTCCGCGCGGGCCGAGGCCGACCAGGAGCGCGAGCGGGCCCGCGAGCAGAGCGAGGAGCTGCTGGCCGTAGCGCGGGGGCGCGTGGAGGAGGCGCAGACCGAGGCGACCCGGCTGGTGGAGGAGGCCGACCGGCGCGCCACCGAGATGGTGTCGGCCGCCGAGCAGCACGCCCAGCAGGTACGGGACTCCGTCACCGGGCTGCACGAGCAGGCGCAGGAGGAGATCGCCGGGTTGCGTTCGGCCGCCGAGCACGCGGCGGACCGTACGCGGCGGGAGGCCGAGGAGGAGGCGGACCGGGTCCGCGCCGACGCCTATGCCGAGCGGGAGCGGGCGAGCGAGGACGCCTCGCGGATCCGGCGCGAGGCGAACGAGGAGTCGGAGGCCGCCAAGGCGCTGGCCGAGCGTACGGTCGGGGAGGCGATGGCGGAGGCCGAGCGGCTGCGCTCGGACGCCGGCGAGTACGCGCAGCGGGTGCGCACCGAGGCCTCGGACGCGCTCGCCGAGGCCGACCAGGCCGCCGCCCGCACCCGGGCGGACGCCCGCGAGGACGCCAACCGGATGCGTTCCGACGCGGCGACACAGGCGGACACCCTCATCACCGAGGCCCGTAACGAGGCCGAGCGGCTGCAGACCGAGACGATCGCGGAGGCCGAACGGCTGCAGACGGAGACCGCCGCCGAGGCGGAGCGGGTGCGCGCAAAGGCCCTGGCGGCCGCCGAGCAGCTCATCGGGGACGCCACCGGCGAGGCCGAACGGCTGCGCGCGGAGGCCGCCGAGACGGTCGGCTCGGCGCAGGCGCACGCCGAGCGGGTGCGGGCGGAGGCCGAGCAGCTCAGGGCGGACGCGGAGGGGGCGGCCGAACGGCTGCTCAACTCCGCCCGCGAGGAGGCCGAGCGGACCCTGGACGAGGCCCGCAAGGACGCCAACAAGCGGCGTTCGGAGGCGGCCGAGCAGGTCGACACGCTCATCAACGAGACCACGGCCGAGGTCGACAAGCTGCTCAGCGAGGCGCAGGAGCAGGCGCTGAAGACCACGGCGGACGCCGAGTCGCAGGCCGACACGATGGTCGGCGCGGCCCGCAGCGAGGCCGAGCGGATCGTCTCCGAGGCCACGATCGAGGGCAACTCGATGGTGGAGAAGGCCCGCACGGACGCCGACGAGCTGCTGGTCGGTGCCCGCCGGGACGCGACCGCGATCAGGGAGCGCGCGGAGGAGCTGCGCGACCGCATCACCACCGAGATCGAGGGGCTGCACGAGCGGGCCCGGCGCGAGGCCGCCGAGACCATGAAGTCCACCGGCGACCGCTGCGACGCCCTCATCAAGGCCGCCGAGGAGCAGCTGGCCAAGGCGGAGGCGAAGGCCAAGGAGCTGGTGTCGGAGGCGAACTCCGAGGCGGGCAAGGTGCGCATCGCCGCCGTCAAGAAGGCGGAGGGGCTGCTCAAGGAGGCCGAGCAGAAGAAGGCCAGCCTCGTCAAGGAGGCCGAGGAGCTCAAGGCCGAGGCGATCCGCGAGGCCCGGCGCACGGTCGAGGAGGGCAAGCGCGAGCTGGAGATCCTGGTGCGCAGGCGCGAGGACATCAACGCCGAGATCTCCCGCGTCCAGGACGTCCTGGAGGCGCTGGAGTCCTTCGAGGCCCCGTCGTCCGGCAAGGAGGGCTCGGTCAAGGCCGGGGCGACGGTAGGCGCCCCCCGTTCGGGTGGCAAGTCGTCAGACGGCTAGTGTGAGCGGTGCGTTCCGGTAACGTCTGGGGGCTTTGCCCGAGTCGGTTGGCAAGCCGTCCTGCGGTCAGCCACCCAAAAGAGGTGTCATTCTCCAGATCAAACACGTATCCGCTCGATGACACACCGCTTCGGCCCCTAGGATTCCCCCTATCACCTCACCGGTCTCATTGACAGGAACCCCATGAGCGACACTTCCCCCTACGGCTTCGAGCTTGTGCGGCGTGGGTACGACCGCGCTCAGGTGGACGAACGTATCTCCAAGCTCGTCTCCGACCGTGACAGCGCTCTCGCCCGCATCACCGCCCTGGAGAAGCGCATCGAGGAGCTCCACCTCGAGACGCAGAACGCCCAGGCCCAGGTCACCGACGCCGAGCCGTCGTACGCGGGTCTCGGTGCCCGGGTCGAGAAGATCCTGCGCCTGGCCGAGGAAGAGGCCAAGGAGCTGCGTGAGGAGGCCCGGCGGGCGGCCGAACAGCACCGCGACCTCGCCGAGTCCGCGGCCCAGCAGGTGCGCAACGACGCCGAGTCCTACGCCGCCGAGCGCAAGGCCAAGGCCGAGGACGAGGGCGTCCGGATCGTCGAGAAGGCGAAGGGCGAGGCCGCCCAGCTGCGCTCCGAGGCCCAGAAGGACGCGCAGTCCAAGCGCGAGGAGGCGGACGCCCTCTTCGAGGAGACCCGCGCCAAGGCCGCGCAGGCCGCCGCCGACTTCGAGACGAACCTCGCCAAGCGCCGCGAGCAGTCCGAGCGCGACCTGGCCTCGCGTCAGCAGAAGGCCGAGAAGCGGCTCGCGGAGATCGAGCACCGCGCCGAGCAGCTGCGCCTGGAGGCCGAGAAGCTGCGCACCGACGCCGAGCGCCGCGCCCGCCAGACGGTGGAGACGGCCCAGCGCCAGGCCGAGGACATCGTGGCCGACGCCAACGCCAAGGCCGACCGGATCCGCTCGGAATCCGAGCGCGAGCTCGCCGCGCTGACCAACCGCCGCGACTCGATCAACGCCCAGCTGACGAACGTCCGGGAGATGCTCGCGACGCTGACCGGTGCGGCTGTGGCCGCCGCCGGCACGACGACCGACGACGAGCCGATCTCTCGTGGAGTGCCGGCGCAGCAGACCCGGTAACTGCGGGTTGCGGGGAACTGCGGGTCCGTCGTGGTTTCTCGCGCCCACGCGGCGGAGCCGCATATCGGGTCAGCCCCGCGCCCCTTCGGGCGCTGTGGAGCCCCCTGTCCTCAAGTGGCAGGGGGCTTCGTGCCGTTTTAGCGTGGCCGCATGATCGAGCTGGAGGGGCTGACCAAACGCTTCGGCGAGAAGGTGGCGGTCGACGGACTCACCTTCTCGGTCAGACCTGGCATCGTCACCGGGTTCCTCGGGCCCAACGGCGCCGGGAAGTCCACCACCATGCGGATGGTCCTGGGACTCGACCATCCCACCGCCGGCGATGTCCGGATCGACGGCAAGCACTACGCCCAGCTCAAGGACCCGCTGACGTACATCGGCGCGCTGCTGGACGCCAAGGCCGTGCACGGCGGGCGCAGCGCCTACAACCATCTGCTGTGTCTCGCGCAGAGCAACGGGATCCCGGAATCCCGGGTGGCGCAGGTACTGGACACCGTCGGGCTCACCGCCGTCGCGCGGAAGAAGGCCAAGGGGTTCTCGTACGGCATGGGGCAGCGGCTGGGGATCGCGGCGGCGCTGCTCGGGGATCCGCGGATCCTGATGTTCGACGAGCCGGTCAACGGGCTGGACCCGGAGGGCATCCACTGGATCCGGAACTTGATGAAATCGCTGGCCGCGCAGGGGCGGACGGTGTTCGTCTCCAGCCATCTGATGAGCGAGATGGCGCTGACCGCCGATCATCTCGTCGTCATCGGGCAGGGACGGCTGCTCGCGGACACGTCCATGGCCGACTTCATCCGGCAGTACGCGCGCTCGTACGTCCGGATCCGCTCTCCGCAGCGCGAGCGGCTGCTCGATCTGCTGCACGAGGACGGGATCACCGTCGTGGAGGCGGGCGGGGGCGCGCTGGAGGTGGAGGGCGACAAGGCCGAGCGGATCGGCGAGCTGGCGGCGCGGTACGGGATCGTGCTGCACGAGCTGAGCCCTCGGCAGGCCTCACTGGAGGAGGCGTTCATGCAGCTGACGGCGCAGGCCGTGGAGTACCACGCGCACTCCGGGCCCGGGGGCTCCCCGCGGGACTGGGGCGCCGACTGGAAGGAGGCCTGACGTCCATGGCAGCGGTGCAGGTCATCCGGTCAGAGTGGACCAAGATCCGGTCGGTGGCGTCCACGGTGTGGACACTGTCGCTGGCCGTGGTGGTCACGATCGCCCTCGGGATGCTCATCTCCGCGCTGTCGCGGAACCAGTTCGACTCGATGCCGGTGCAGGACCGGCTGTCGTTCGATCCGACGTACGTCAGCTTCGCGGGGATGAGCCTGGGCCAGCTCGCCATGATCGTGTTCGGTGTGCTGGTCGTCTCGAACGAGTACAGCACCGGCATGATCCGGGTCTCGCTGGCCGCCGTACCGCAGCGCGCCACCTTCCTGTTCGGCAAGATCACGGTGGCCGGCGCGCTCGCCCTGGTGGTCGGCATGGCCACGAGCTTCGCCGCGTTCTTCCTCGGCCAGGCGATGCTCGGCCCGCACCGGGCGCAGCTCGGCGACCCGGGCGTGCTGCGCGCGGTCATCGGCGGCGGGCTCTACATGACGCTGATCGCGATGTTCTCCATGGGCGTCGCCGCGATGCTGCGCTCGCCGATGCTGTCGCTCGGCATCCTGATGCCGTTCTTCTTCCTGATCTCCAACATCCTCGGCAACGTCGACGCCACGAAGAAGATCGGGCGGTTCCTGCCGGACCAGGCGGGCAGCCGGATCATGCAGGTGGTCCCGACGGCCGACGACACGCCGTACGGGCCCTGGGGCGGGCTCGGGATCATGGTGCTGTGGGTGATCGCCGCGCTGGCCGGCGGGTACGCCCTCCTCAAGCGCAGGGACGCCCAGTAGCGCTTTCGGTCACGCATCGTAGTGTTCTGGCTTTACCGTCCTTTGGGCGGAACCGTCAGCGCCTCGATATCCTCCTAACCCTTACGGGGGCGGGTCCCCGCTGTCCTGAACCTTTCGATGGGTGCGGAGCATGATCGAGGCTGTCGGCCTGACCAAGCGCTACGGCGACAAGACCGCCGTGTACAACCTTTCCTTCCAGGTGCGGCCAGGTGCCGTCACCGGCTTCCTCGGGCCGAACGGCTCGGGCAAGTCGACGACCATGCGGATGATCCTCGGGCTGGACAACCCCACGTCCGGATCGGTGACGATCGGCGGCTACCCCTACCGCAAGCTGCCCAACGCGCCCCGCCAGGTCGGCGCGCTGCTCGACGCCAAGGCCGTGCACGGCGGCCGGAGCGCCCGCAACCATCTGCTGAGCCTCGCCCAGCTGTCGGGCATCCCGGCCCGCCGCGTGGACGAGGTGCTCGGCGTGGTCGGCCTGCGGGACGTGGCGCGCAAGCGCTCCAAGGGCTTCTCGCTCGGCATGGGCCAGCGCCTCGGCATCGCCGCCGCGCTGCTCGGCGACCCGCAGGTGCTGCTGTTCGACGAGCCGGTCAACGGCCTCGACCCCGAGGGCATCCTCTGGGTCCGCAATCTCATGAAGGCTCTGGCGGGCGAGGGCCGTACGGTCTTCGTCTCCTCGCACCTGATGAGCGAGATGGCGCTGACCGCCGACCACCTCATCGTCATCGGGCGCGGCCAACTGCTCGCCGACATGAGCGTGAGGGACTTCATCTCGGCCAACTCCGCCGACTTCGCCCGGGTGCGCACCCCGGACACCGAGCCGCAGCTGCGCGAGAAGCTCAGCACCACGCTCACCGAGGCGGGCGGTCATGTGCTGCCGGAGCAGGACGGCGCGCTGCGCGTGACCGGGCTGCCGCTGCCCCGGATCAGCGACCTCGCCCACGAGGCGGGCGTCCGGCTGTGGGAGCTGTCGCCGCACCAGGCCTCGCTGGAGGAGGCGTACATGCGGATGACGCAGGGCGCCGTCGACTACCGCTCGACCATCGACCAGAAGGCGGGCCTGCAGCAGCCGCTGCCGCCCGGCGCCCAGCCGCCCATGCCGGTGCCCGGCCAGGGCCAGCCCGGCTGGTACGCCCCGCCGCCGCCCCAGCAGGGCGGCCAGCCGTTCGCGATGCAGCCGCCCACGGGACCGTACGGCGGCTCGCAGCCGGCCGGTTACGGCACTCCCGGCGCCCCCAACCCGTACGCCCAGCCGCCCCAGCAGACCCCGCACGCCCAGGCGCCGGCCCCGGCCGCCGCCCCGGCACCGCCCGCGCCGCAGCAGGCGCCCGCCGCCGCTCCCCCGGCTCCGGCCACCGCACCCGCCGACCTGACCAAGCCCGAGGACGCCCGATGAGCACCCATCAGCCCCCGATGCCGCAGGCCCCGGCCGCGCCCGACTGGCAGGCGGCGCCCGGCGGCTCGTACCCCGCCTACACCTCGCCGATCCCGGTCGTGCGCACCCACCTCGGACATGCGCTGGCCTCCGAGTGGACCAAGATCAAGTCGGTGCGGTCGACGATGTGGACGCTCGGCGTGTTCGTGGTCCTCGTCCTCGCCATCGGCCTGATGGCCGGCTCGGTGGTCAAGTCCAACTCCAGCCCAGAGACCCTGGCGGACCAGAACCCGCTCCAGTTCGGCTTCTTCGGCCTGCTGCTGGGCAGCATGTGCATCATCACGCTCGGCGTGCTGACCACGGCCTCGGAGTACGGCACCGGCATGATCCGTACGACGATGGTCGCGTGCCCGAGCCGGGGCCGGGTGCTCGCCGCGAAGTCGATCGTGTTCTTCGCCGTCGCCTTCGTCGTCACCCTGGCCACGTCCGGCCTCATGGCCATGATCCACGCGTCCATGCTGAACGGCGTCGGCGGCGCCCGTACGCCCTCCGGGGGCGACTGGCTGAAGGCGACGGTCGGCATCAGCCTCTACATCGCGCTGCTCGGGCTGTTCTCGCTGCTCATCGGCTCGATCATCCGGCACTCCGCGGGCGCCATCACCATCATGATCGGCGCGGTCCTGGCCCCTCTGGTGATCGCCCTGTTCATGGCCTCCCAGTCGCTGTCCAAGGTGCGGGAGTGGCTGCTGGAGTACTCCATCCCCAGCCAGATGAGCTGCTTCTACGACAACTCCCTGAGCAGCTCCGGCCCCACGGGCTGGGACCCGCTGTGGATCATGCTGGGCCTCTCGGCAGCCGCGTTCGCCGGCGCCTACGCGCTCCTGGAGAAGCGGGACGTGTGAGCCTCGCTTGATCGGATGAGGGCCTCCCCGGCGCTGTGGATCGCCAGATCCGCGCGGCGCCGACGGGAGGCCCTCGTGTTTGACGACCATCTCGACAGAGACGAAACCCAGCCCCTCGACGGCCTGACCACCCCGGCCGGGTTCACCGATACGGGCTTCCACTGGCCACCCGGCACCAGCAACGACGGCCAGAAGTCGTTGGAGATTCCTGTGGTGGACTCCGTCCGATATCTGGTCGAAGCCGACTAACCGACCCCGGCTAGAACCTCGGCGCGTTACGGGACCGCGGCACCCGTGTGGTGCGGCGGTCCTTGGCGTTCCAGCAGGCCTTGTGCCAGTGGCGGCGGTCGTCCACGCCCGCGTGCTCCGGCCAGGCAACCACGTGCGGGACGCCGGAGGCGATCAGCTGGTCGCAGCCCGGGCACCGGTAGGTCTTGCCGTCCGCGCTCGCCCCGGCGACATGGCGCACGCTCCAGTCCTCGCCCTGCCAGCTCTCGGTCGACTGCCAGCCGCCGTACCGGCCGTCGCGGTCGTCCTCGGCGCTCCGGCCCGACGATCCGGCTGCCTTCGGTCGGTTGCGACGCGGGGACACGGGACACCTCTCGGGGCTATACAGGAAGCACGGGCTGTATCCAGCCTACGCGCCGCCATGTGGGGTACGCGTACGGTACCAACCCGCACAAGTCCCCCTCCAGGGCGACCCATTCTGCAGACAATCCGCAAATCTCTCCGTCAGGCCGTGTCCTGGGCACGTGTCAGACGGTTATGCCCTGTGGGGGAGCTCCGGGTCGGAGCCAAGGAAGCAGGAAATGAGATGTACGTAGGAAGTTTTGTGCTGGGCGCCCAGTTCCCGGGCCAGGGCCCCGGGGAGGCCCTGCACCGGGCGGTCCGCTCGGCGGAGGTCGCCGAGGAGGCCGGGCTGGACGCCGTGTGGCTGGCCGAGCACCACTTCGTGCCGTACGGCACATGCCCGTCCGCCGCCACCCTGGCCGCCCTGCTGCTCGGCCGCACCCACCGCATCCGCGTCGGTACGGCGGTCAGCGTACTGCCCACCGCCCACCCGGTCGCCCTCGGCGAACAGGCCGCGCTGCTGCACCTGACGAGCGGCGGACGGTTCACGCTCGGCGTGGGCCGCGGCGGGCCCTGGGTGGACCTGGAGGTCTTCGGCTCGGGCCTGGAGGCGTACGAACACGGATTCCCCGAGTCACTCGATCTGCTGCTGCGCTGGCTGCGCGAGCCACGGGTGTCGGCGTCCGGCGAGCGGTTCAGCTTCCGCGAGGTGCCGGTCGTACCCCGCCCGTCGGAGGCGCTGACGGAGACCCCGGGCCCCGAGGTCGTCCTCGCGTGCACCTCTCCGTCGAGCGTACGGCTGGCCGCCGAGCGCGGGCTGCCGATGCTGCTCGGTATGCACGTCGGGGACGAGGAAAAGGCCGAGATGGTGGCCCTGTGGCGGAGCTGCGCCCGTGCGGCGGGCCGGCCGGCCGAGGAGATCGCGGGCGCCGCGCACGTCTCGGCCGGGGTGTGCCAGCTCGCCGACCGGCGCACGGACGCGGCGGAGACGCTGATGAAGGCCATGCCGGGCTGGCTGAAGCAGGGCCTGGAGGCGCATGTGACGGTCGACGGCCGGGTGCGCTCGATGCGCGACCCGTACGCCTACACCGAACTGCTCTGCGGACTGCACCCGGTCGGCACCCCGCGACTGGCCGCCGACCGGCTCGCGGCCACCTCGGAGCGCACCGGCATCTCCCGCTTCGCGCTCCTCGTGGAGGGCTCGGGCGATCTCTCCGCGACGGAGGAGAACCTGCGGCGGCTGGGTGCCGAGGTGCTGCCCCAGCTGCGCTGAGCCGTCCGGCAACTCCCCGGCCGCCTTGGGGGCTTGCCGCCCCAGCACTGAATGCACCTCCCCCGGGTGGAGCGGCAAGCAAACGGCTCACAGCGTCCGCCGTACCGGGACTGCCCGTCAGCAGTCCCGAAGCTCCGGCGACTGGTTCAGCAACTGGCCGCGTACCGAGGTGAAGCGGGCCAAGGTCTCGTCCACCGAGGCGTCCAGCGGGAACACCGCCACCCGGTGGCAGTTCTGGAAGGCCAGCCGCACACCGAAGTGCCGCTGCAGGGCGCCGCGGATGGCGTCACTCGCGAGCGCACGCAGCAGCTGACCGCGTGCCTGCTCGTCCGGCGGGGGCGTCTGGTTGTCGGCGAAGGGGCCGCCGTCGACCTTCAGCTGGGCCACCAGGGAGCTGATCATCTCCCATGCGTAGGGCAGGGAGGTCCGGACGCAGTCGACGAATGCTGCGTCGTCGACCTCGCCTCGCTCGGCCTGTTCGAGTAGGGCCGGTGAGACGTCGAGCGACATGGGTTCTCCTCTCGCACCCCCGCGGAGCAGGGGTTGCCGGACAGGTAAGGGAGTTCGCGATATCGAACACTCTCAGTACATAGACGGCGACCTCCCGTTTACTACGGTAGGCAACGGTCGGTGACCACACCAGCAGAATGCGTATATGGAACGGTCCCGTTACGGGCACAATCGGCCAGGGATGAACAAGAGTTTCCAGGGACAATTGGGACGATCGATCGGGAGCGGGGCGGGCGGATCGCGCGCACCTCGGGGCGTCGAGTAGCGTTGCCGACCATGCGTCTCGTCATTGCCCGATGCTCGGTCGACTACGCCGGCCGGCTCACCGCCCACCTGCCCTCGGCGCCCCGCCTGATCCTGGTCAAGGCGGACGGCAGCGTCTCCATCCACGCCGACGACCGGGCCTACAAGCCCCTCAACTGGATGTCGCCGCCCTGCACGCTGAAGGAGGGCGCGGGCGAGGACGAGGGCGTGTGGACCGTCGTCAACAAAGCGGGCGAGAAACTGATCATCACGATGGAGGAGATCCTCCACGACTCCTCGCACGAACTCGGCGTGGACCCCGGTCTGATCAAGGACGGCGTGGAAGCGCACCTGCAGGAGCTGCTCGCCGACCGCATCGAGACGCTCGGCGAGGGATACACCCTGATCCGCCGCGAGTACATGACGGCCATCGGCCCGGTGGACATCCTGTGCCGGGACGCGGACGGTCAGACGGTCGCGGTGGAGATCAAGCGCCGTGGCGAGATCGACGGCGTCGAGCAACTCACCCGCTACCTGGACCTGTTGAACCGCGATCCGCACCTGGCCCCGGTCCGCGGCGTCTTCGCCGCCCAGGAGATCAAGCCCCAGGCCCGGGTCCTCGCCACCGACCGCGGCATCAACTGCCAGATCCTCGACTACGACGCCCTGCGCGGCCTCGAGGACGACAAGCTGCGCCTGTTCTGAGGTTCACCTTTTCGGCGCCGTCCCGGCGGACTTCTCTTCCGCCGGGACGGCGTCCGGCCCGTACGCCGGTGTCCGGCGGTGCCCCGCCGGCCCCAGGCCGGTTCGGCACCGCCGGAACGGTCAGATCACCGAGCCGGAGGACTCCGACGCGGCCCCCGAGCTCGGCGCGCTCCCCGAACTCTGCGGTGCCGTCGGGCCGCTCGCCGTGTCCGTCGTGGACGGGCTCGTGGTCGTCGGGCTGGTCGACGTCGAGGGGGACGAGCTGGACGTCGGCGGGGTCGAGGTCGGCGTGCCCGTGGGGGTCGTCTTCGTCGGCGTCGGGGTACCCGGCTTGGTCGTCCTGGTCCTGGACGGGGTCGGGGTCGTACCCCCGCTGCCCGTGCCCCTGGTGTGGCTCGTGCCGGCCGAAGGCGTCGTGGCCGACGGCGTCGGGTCGTCGGTCGTGCCGTAGGTGCCGTCGGGGCCCGGGTTCGTCGGACTGCTGGTGGGCCGGTGGGATCCGGTACTCGCGGACGGGGTCTGGTTCGGGTCCGCGCCCAGGGTGCCGTCGTCCGTGCCCTGGCTCGCCGACGGATTGACGTCGACCTTGCCGGCCGGGTTCTTGTCGGCGTTCTCGTTGGACGTCATGCCCAGCGTGACGACCGTACCCAGCACGGCGGCGAGCAGCGCCCCGGAGCCGACCGCGACGAGGTTGCGGCGGGCCAGCCGCCGAAAGCTTCCGCCCCGCTCCGCGGCGGCCGGGAGCCGGGTCGTGACCAGCGGGTCACCGAGGGGCGGGTACGGCGGCGGCGCCGACTCCTCGTGCCGTACCTCCGGCAGTTCCTCCCCCGCAGTCGCGACGATCCCGGGTACGTCGCCCGAGCGGTCGGCGACCAGCGCGAGCGCCCGGCGCCCGGCGGTCGTGCCCCGCTTGTCGGCGAGCGCCCCGCGCAGCCCGATGGACGCCTCCAACTCGGCGCGGGCCCGGTCGAGCTGGCCCCCGCACAGCGCGAGGACACCCAACTCGTGGTGGAAATAGGCTTGTTCGGGTACCTCACCGGCCAGCCGGGAGGCCTCCGCGCCGGAGCGCAGGGCGCGTTCCCAGGCGCTCCAGTGCAGCCCGGCGGCGAACGCGGGCGCGGCCGTACGGGCGAGCCGTACCGCGCGGCTCTCCTCCCCCTCGGCGGACGGAGCCGTGTGCGGCACGATCACGGCGAGCGCGGCCAGCACCGCGTCCGCCTCCGCGCACACCCGCTCGGGGGTGACCGAGGGATGCCCGGCCCACCAGGCGTAGTGCTCGGCGGCGGCCAGCGCCTGGGTCTGGGCGTCGTCGGCGTACCCGGCGGCCTCCAGCTGGGTCAGGACACCGGCCGCGAGCCGGTAGCGGGCACCGACCGGTGAGACCAGTCCGCAGCCCGCCAGTTCGCCGAGGGCGGCGTCGGCGTGGGTGTCGCCGATCAGCGCCGGCAGATGCGCCTGGTGCGGCACCTCACCGCCGAGGGCGACGGCGAAGCGCAGGGTGGCGCGCGCGGAGCCGCTGAGCCGGGAGGCGAGCAGCGGGGCCGGTGCGGCGGCCTCGCCGAGGGAGGGCAGCGGGACCTCGTCCGCCGTTTCCAGGGGCAGTTCGGCGGGCTGGCGTGCGTCCTCGAAGACGCCGTACTCGTCCACGGCGCCGGCGCCGGCCCGCAGCTCGTCGCGCTGCCGGAGCAGGGCGCCGGCCTGGACGAAGCGCAGGGGCAGTCCCTCGGACTCGAACCACAGGTCGCCCGCCCAGTTGGACTCCTCCTCGGTGAGGACCCGGCCGGCGGTCCGCTCCAGGATCTCCTCACCGGCCGCGCGGTCCAGGCCGCTGAGGAAGACCTCCTCGACCTCGGACCCCTCGGAGGGGGCGGGCACGTCGGGGGTGGCGCCGATCAGGAACGCGCACTCGGGGGTGGCTTCGAGGAGCTCGTCGAGGGCTGCGCCGCCGAACTCGATGTCGTCCAGGACGACGACCGCGCCGATCTCGCGGACCAGTGCGCGCAGTTCGTCCGGATCGAGGCGGTGGCGCGGGGCGTCGTGGACCGCGTGGAAGAGGTCGTGCAGCAGGTCGGTGGTGGTGCGGTGGAAGCCGGTGAGACGGACCACGCCGTCGGGTGCGAGGTCCAGGCAGTCCTCGGCGACCAGGTCCAGCAGGGCGGTACGGCCGGAGCCGCCGGGCCCGGTGAGCCGTACCGAACGGCCGCGGGCCAGCAGCCGGACCAGGCGCTCGCGTTCGTCCTGGCGTTCCAGCAGGGGGAGCGCCGGCTGGGCGGGGCCGGGCGGCACCGGCGGCCGGGCGGCCCGCTCGGCCTCGGCGCGCTCGGCGGCGGTGCGCTTGCGGGGCCGCTCGATCCGCTGGTGCGGCGGGCAGGGCTCTATCTCGCTGCCGTCGACGGGGTTCACGGTCAGCAGCAGATCGCCGACCACGACATGCGCCGTACGGGCGAGCGCGGGCGTGCTCTGACCGAAGTCGGAGGTCAGGGATTCCCGGGGCGGGCGGCGGCTGGCCGCCTGGCCGTGCTCCTCGGGTCCCTGGTGGATCGGGTCCATGGGTTCCATGGGTTCAAACCCCCCAAAAGCGTCGTGTGCCCGTGATTGCGGCCCCTCCCGGCCTTGGTCGCACACCGCGCTGTCGCTTCTGGTCCGGGCCCGCTCGGTCGAGGGTTGCGAGGCGGCGGGCGACCGAACCCTAAACCTTCGCTCAGTATCTACGACAGGGCGGGGTGCCGTGCGGTCCGAGACGTCACAGTCCGGTGAGGATTGCCCCCCGCCGTGCGCTTCGGCTGCCGTGCCCGGGTCGCATCGGTCGCAGCGGTCTCCGTCCGGCTCACGCCCGTGCGCACCTCACAGCCGTGCGCACCTCACGCCCGTACGCACCGCACACTCATGCGCACCTCAGACGTGGGGCAGTGACTCGACCCCGATGCCGCCCTCGATGGCGAGGATGCGGTGCAGCCGGGTGGCCACCAGCAGGCGCTGCATCTGCGGCGGGACACCGCGCAGCACCAGACGGCGCCCGCAGCGGCCGGCCCGCCGATGGGCACCCATGATCACCCCGAGTCCGGTGGCGTCCCAGGAGTCCAGTTCGGACAGGTCGAGCACCAGGTCGCCGACTCCGCCGTCGACGGCCGAGTGCAAGGCCGTACGGGCGTCCGCCGCGCTGCGGACGTCGAGGCGGCCCCCGACGACCAGCTCGGCGTGGTCGCCCCTGATGTACATATGCGCTCCCCGTTGAGTGCGGTTGGCGTACTCCGTGACGTTGCAACGTCTGACTGTGTGAGCGGTGGTGCGGTTGCTGTTTGTAAGCGAACCGATACCGAATTCACCCCTGGGAGTGATAACTCCCGGGGGTGATGTCCGGCGGATGTCCGTACGGAAGGTGCTCAGTACTTGTAGAAGCCCTGCCCGCTCTTGCGGCCGATGTCACCGGCGTCCACCATCCGGCGCATCAGCTCCGGCGGGGCGAACTTCTCGTCCTGGGACTCGGTGTAGATGTTGCTGGTGGCGTGCAGCAGGATGTCCACGCCGGTGAGGTCGGCGGTGGCGAGCGGGCCCATGGCGTGGCCGAAGCCCAGCTTGCAGGCGAGGTCGATGTCCTCGGCGGTGGCGACGCCGGACTCGTACAGCTTGGTCGCCTCCACCACGAGGGCGGAGATGAGCCGGGTGGTCACGAAGCCGGCGACGTCCCGGTTGACGACGATGCAGGTCTTGCCGACGGACTCGGCGAACTCCCGTGCGGTGGCGAGGGTTTCGTCGCTGGTCTTGTAGCCGCGGACCAGCTCGACGAGCTGCATCATCGGCACCGGCGAGAAGAAGTGGACGCCGACGACCCGCTCGGGGCGCTCGGTGGCCGCCGCGATCTTGGTGATCGGAATGGCGGAGGTGTTGGAGGCGAGCACGGCGTCCTCGCGCACGAGCTTGTCGAGCGCGCGGAAGATCTCGTGCTTGACCTCCAGCTTCTCGAAGACGGCCTCGACGACGACATCGGCGTCGGCGGCGGCGTCCAGGTCGGTGGTCGCAGTGATGCGGGCCAGCGCGACCTCGGCGTCACCCGCCTCCATCTTCCCCTTGCTCACGAACTTGTCGTACGAGGCCTTGATGTCGTCGGTGCCACGCTTCAGTGCCTCGTCGGTGACGTCCCGCAGGACGACGTCCCAGCCCGCCTGCGCGGCGACCTGAGCGATCCCGGACCCCATGAGACCGGCCCCGATGACGGCGAGCTTCCGTGCCACTCCGACTCCCTTGAACGCGCTCCAAGTCTGCTTCTCCGGCGGACCATAGCGCTCCGGCGGCGCTGTGTGAGCAGTTAGTAACGCGTGTCACGGTCTCAGAGCGTGAGACACCCGTCACGTCCCGGTCGGCGAACTCGGCGATCCTCCCACCCGCTCGTCCGGCGGGACTCCGGGCGCTGCGGCCGACGCGCCAATCCCTTGCGGGTCGGCGCTGGTTGGCGCTTCGGAGAGCGCGCTCAGGCCGCTCCTCGCACGGCGTAGTTCAGGACCCGTTCGCCCACCAGGTCCTCGATGTCGTCGAGGAGGGTGAGCACCTCTCGGGATACTTCGCGCGGTTCGCGGCCCTTGACCATTTAGCGGCCGATGACCGCGATGACCGTGCTGTGGATCCAGCCGATCTGACTGGCCATCAGATGGGGCAGCTCGTCGCCGTCCGCGGCGCCGGCCTCCTCGCGGAGGGCCTGCTCCAGGTTGGCCTGGACCTCCTGGCCGATGGCCCAGAGGCGGGAGCGCAGGGCGGGGGCCTCCTCGATGACCTTCATGAAGGCGGCGTAGCCGGGGAGCAGGCCGACCCGGGGGGAGACGGCCTCGACCTCCTCGCGCAGTTCGCGCAGGACCGCGGCGGCCGCCGACTCGCCCTGGGGGCGGCCGCGGAGCCAGCGGGCCGGGCGGTCGATCATGCCGGCGCAGCGGTCGAAGAAGAGGTCTTCCTGACTCCGCCCCCGTCGCCGTCTAGGGATCCACAGATGCTCCTGAGGGACATGGCCCTCATCTACGGCCGCTGTCTGCGCCAGTCTTTGCGCTCCCGGTTCGCCCTGCTCTTCGGAGTGCTCACGCCGCTGCTCTATCTGCTCTTCTTCGGTCCCCTGCTCACCCGTCTCCCGCTGGGCGGGGGCGGCAGCTCCTGGCAGGTGCTCGTGCCGGGCCTGCTGCTCCAACTCGGGCTGTTCGGCGCCCTGTTCGCCGGCTTCACGGTCATCGTCGAGAAGGGGCAGGGGGTGGTGGAGCGGATGCGTGTGACCCCGGTCAGCCGCCTCGCCCTCCTCCTCGGCCGGGTGCTGCGCGACGCCACGGTCTTCGTCTTCCAGGCGATGCTGCTGGTGCTGGCCGCACTGGTGATGGGCCTGCGCGCACCGCTGACCGGTGTGCTGATCGGCTTCGCCTTCGTCGCCCTGCTCACACTCTCGCTGGCCTCGCTGTCGTACGCGCTCGGCATGAAGGTCCGCACCCCGCAGGAGTTCGGCCCGCTGATCAACATGGTGTCGATGCCGTCGATGCTGCTGTCCGGCCTGATGCTCCCGATGACCCTCGCACCCGCCTGACTGAACGCGCTGTCCCACTTCGTCCCGTTCCGCTACCTGGTGGACGCGGTGCGCGACGCGTACGTCGGGCACTACGCGACCGCGAACATGCTCTACGGCGTCCTCGTCGCCGTCGGTTTCGCGGCGCTGACGGTGACGGTGGGCACACGAGTGTTCCGGACGGCCGGGGCATAACTACGCTGGTCACATGGTCAATCTGACGCGCATCTACACCAAGACCGGCGACAAGGGCACCACCGCGCTCGGTGACATGAGCCGGGTCGCCAAGACCGACCTCCGGATCTCGGCCTACGCCGACGCCAACGAGGCCAACGCGGTGATCGGCACCGCGATCGCGCTGGGCGGCTTGGACGCGGAGGTCGTCAAGGTCCTCACCCGCGTCCAGAACGACCTGTTCGACGTGGGTGCGGACCTGTCGACGCCGGTGGTGGAGAACCCAGAGTTCCCGCCGCTGCGGGTGGAACAGTTCTACATCGACAAGCTGGAGGCGGACTGCGACCGCTTCAACGAGCGGCTGGAGAAGCTCCGCTCCTTCATCCTGCCCGGCGGCAGCCCGGGCGCGGCCCTCCTGCACCAGGCCTGCACGGTCGTACGCCGCGCCGAGCGCTCGACCTGGACGGCCCTGGAGGTGCACGGCGACACGATGAACCCGCTCACGGCGACCTACCTCAACCGGCTGTCCGACCTGCTGTTCATTCTGGCGCGGATCGCCAACAAGGACGTCGGTGACGTGCTGTGGGTCCCCGGCGGGGAGCGCTGAGGGCGGCTCCCGCGCGGGGACCCGGACGCGTCACCGGTCCGTGTCGCTCGCCGCGTCCCGGTCGGCCGAGGCGGCCGCGGACTCGGCCGCGTTCACCTTCTTCTGCATCTCGGCGTATCCGGAGGGCGTGCCCGACACCGCCGGGGTCGTCGGGGACGCCCCGTCGTGGTGGGCGCAGCCCGCGGTGAGCGCCACCAGCAGCGCCACCGCCGGCAGCACCGCCCGCCGTGCCCGCATCAGCTCGCCGCCTTCCCGGCGTTGTTGTCCCGGCACCAGGTCCGGACGTCGTTCAGGTCCTTCTGGCGCTGCTGGAGGTTGGTCACCAGCGACTTGCGGAAGGCCAGCCGGTCCTGGAGGAAGGTGGCGATCTGGGTGTGGCCGGCCTTCTTCGCGTTGTCCACGCGCTGCTCCAGCCGGGCCACCGAGCCACGGGTTCCGGCCCCCGCGTCCAGCCGCTTCAGGGCCCGCTGGATCCGGCGGTCGATCTTGGGCACCCGCTTGCACAGGGCGTGGGCCCCGTCTCCGGTGGGCCCCGGTGCGGGGGTGCTGCTGTCGGCCGAGGCCACTCCGGCGGTGCCCGCCAGGACGGCCGCCACGGCGCATCCGGCGAGCAGAGCGCGCGTACGTCGACGTGCATTCATCGGTGTCTCCGTTCCCTTCCCGGACGAGCGAGCCGTCCGTGCGACGCAACGGAGACTAGGAAGGGTCTTTGGGGAAACTCTGTGACCGGTTTGCCCCGGCTGTGCCGATCAGCCAGTCCTGGCGGCCGGGCAGGATCGCGCCGCCCGACGGCAGCCGTACCTCGAAGCACGCCCCGGTGCCGTCCGGCCCCTCGCTCACGGTGACGCTCCCCCGGTGCAGGGCCGCCTGCTGGGCGACGAGGGTGAGGCCGAGCCCGGAGCCGGCGCTGTCCGGACCCCGCTGGAACCGTTCGAAGATCCGGGCGCGGGCGTCGGGCGGAACCCCGGGGCCGTGGTCGTCGACCGTGACGAGGACCTGATCCGCGGTGCCGGTCACGCCGACCCGCACCCGTGCCCGGCCCTGTGTGTCGCGGCCGTGGGCCAGGGCGTTGCCGAGCAGGTTGTCCAGCAGCAGGCGGAGGCCGGGTTCCCAGCCGTGCACGGTGACTCCTGGTGCCGCGTCGAGGGTGATGTCGGCGTCCGGGGCGCGGCGCCGGACCTCGGCGACGGCGGCGTCGGCGAGGTCGGTCAGGTCGACGGGCCGGAACGCCTCCGCCTCCACCAGGTCCGCGCGCCCCATGTCCCGCAGCATCACCAGCAGACCGAGGAGGCGGGCGTGTTCGCGGTGCAGGTCGGCGAGGACCTCGGCGCGCTCCGTTGCCGGCAGGCCGGGGTGGCCGGTGAGGATGTCGAGGTTGGTGCCCATGCTCATCAGCGGGGTGCGCAGTTCGTGTGCGGCAGCGGAGGAGAAGGAGCGCGCGGTGTCCAGGGCCTGTCCGGTGCGGGCGGCCTGTTCGTCGTAGCGGGCGAGGACGGTCCGGAGGGTCGCGGCGAGCTCGTCGACCTCCCGCACCCCGGTGCGCTCCTCGGGCGGCCGGGTCGTGCTGGTGCGCGGGTCGAGGCCGGCGGTGCGGCGGGTGAGACGGATGAGGGGCGCACTCGCTCCGGCGGCCAGACCCCAGGCGAGGAGACCGGACAGGGGTGCGGCGAGCACCGCGGTGAGGAGCACCCGGTTGCGGACGAGCCGGACCTGGGTGCGGTCGGCGGTGTCGGGCGAGAAGAGCCAGAGCGTGCCGGAGGCCGTGGCGGTCCGTACCGGCCGGGCCAGGGCCCGCCAGCCGCGCCCGCCGTCGCGGAGGGTGGCGAAACCGGAGGTCCGCTCGGGCAGGGCCACGGCGGGGCCGGGCTGGGGGCCGCCGCTGAACGTGGTGTCCGTCCCGACGAGGCGTACGCCGACGTCGAGGGCCGAGCTGAACAGCTGCCGCTCCCGGGTGTCGGCGGCCTTCGGGCGGCCGTTCGCCGAGGCCCGCAGCAGCGCCCGTGCCTCCGGCGCGAGGGCCACCGCGCGTTGCCGCAGATGCTGGTCCTCGGTCCGGTGCAGGTCCCGGGCGACCAGGTGCAGCAGCAGCCAGCCGGCGGCGAGCACGAGCAGCGGGACGGTGCAGCCGACGGCGAGGGCGATCCGGGTGGAGAGTCTCACGGTGTGTCCCGCGGTTCCCTGAGCACGAAGCCGACGCCCCGCACCGTGTGGATCAGCCTGCCGCCGCCGTCCGCCTCCAGTTTGCGCCGCAGATAG
Source organism: Streptomyces sp. NPDC052107 (assembly GCF_040680215.1). Classification (NCBI taxonomy): domain Bacteria; kingdom Bacillati; phylum Actinomycetota; class Actinomycetes; order Kitasatosporales; family Streptomycetaceae; genus Streptomyces; species Streptomyces sp. NPDC052107. The sequence goes on along the minus strand of NZ_JBFAWG010000024.1, from coordinate 36,725 downwards.
CTGACGAAGGTGTCGACGGTGTCGGTGCGCACGTCGAAGTCGTAGCCCCAGACGCGTTCCAGGAGCTGGTCGCGGGTGAGGACCAGTCCGGCGTTGCGGGCGAGCACCTCCAGCAGCTCGAACTCGCGCCGGGTGAGGTCGAGGGGCCTGCCATCGCGCTCGGCGGTGCGGGCGGCCGGGTCGATCACCAGGCCCGCGACCCGCAGCGGTGCAGGGCCGGTCGGCGGGCGGCGGCGCAGCAGGGCGCGCAGCCGCAGCACCAGTTCCTGCAGGGCGAACGGCTTGACCAGGTAGTCGTCGCCCCCGGCCTGGAGGCCGGCGATCCGGTCGGCGGTCTCGTCCAGCGCGGAGAGCATCAGCACGGGCAGGTCCCGGCCCTCGTCGCGCAGCCGGGTGCACACCTCGATGCCGCTCATGCCGGGCATCGAGACGTCGAGCACCAGCACATCGGGCGGCGCGTCCCGGACCGCCGCCAGCGCCTCGGGTCCGTCGGCGGCGATCCGCACCGCGAAGCCGCTCAGCCTGAGCCCGCGCTCCAGCGAGCGCCGGATCGCCGCGTCGTCGTCGACGACCAGCACCGCACCGGAGCCCGCCGTGTCCGTCATGCGCCCCCTCCTCGTCGCCGGTCAGCGTACGACCCCGTGCCGGGCGTGCGGCAGGGCGGGCGGGTGTGCTTCCGCCGGGTCAGGGGCGCCGCTGGACCTCGTGCCGAGGGCGCTGCCCGGCCGGCTCCCGTTTCGGGAACACCGTGTAGCTGACGGCGATGACCAGGTTGACGGCGAGGACCATGAGCAGCCGCAGCTGCCAGGCCCGCAGCGGATCGGTGTCGCGGCCGTCGCCGACGTACCAGGCGGCGGCCTGGAGCAGCGCGAGGCCGACCACGCAGGCGAGGATCCAGCGGCCCGCGACCTTCCACTCGTGGACGGCGCGGGCCCTGCCGTACTTCGGGGGCCTGACCGGGGGCGGGCCGCCCGCGAAGCGGTGGGCCACCCAGGCGTCCGCCCACTTGATGGTGGAGTGGCCGAGTCCGACCGTGAAGCCGATGTAGACCGCGGCCAGTCCGTGCCGCCAGTCCGGTTCAGCGCCGTTCTTCAGGTCGATCCCGGTCACGACGAACAGCACCAGCTCCAGCAGGGGCTCGCACAGCAGCAACACCACGCTCGTACGGCGCCATTTCAGCACGTAGCGCACGGCCAGTCCGGCGCCCAGCAGCACCCAGAACGCCACCTCGCAGGCGATGATCGACCTGACGATCACGATTCGCTCCCCTCGCTCGCCTTCAAGGCTCCCGGCGCCCGGGGCGCGGATCGTCGTCGGTACGGGCGAAACCCGGGGTAAGCGAAAGGTGCAGTCCAGGACCGTGCCCAGGGAGCAAGCGGGGCTGCTGTGGGCCGTGTTGGATGGGGGCATGACCCTCGCGCTCCCCCGCCCCCATCGCGACGACGTGCGCATCGCCGTCGGCGGGCTGCTCGGCGGGGTGCTGCTGTGGCTGTTCGGGATCCATCCGCGGGTGCCCTCGGACCCGCTGGTGCAATGGGCGGCGCCCTGGGCGCCGTTGGTGCCGCTGGCGGTGACGGCCGCGTGCGAGCCGCTGCGCCGCACCTGGCCGCGCCTAGGTCTGCTGGTCGGCACACTCGCGCTGACCCTGGACACGGTGACGCTGGGCAGCGTCGTCACCATCGTGCTGTACACCGATCTCGTGTACGCGGCCGTCCTGTACGGCACCCCGTCCTCCGCCCGCCGGATCCCCTGGATCACCGGGCTCTTGACGGTGCTCGGCGGAGTCGTACCGGCCGCGCTCTGGCGCGATCCGCAGGCACTGCTGATCGGTGTGGGCGTCGGGGTGGTGGCGCTGGCGCCCGCCGCGACCGGCTGGGTGGTGCGCAACCACCGTGACGCCGCCGAGGCCGCCCGGCTGCGCGCCGAACAGACCGCGCTGCTCGCCGAGGTGGACCGCACTCAGGCGGTGACGGCCGAACGGGCGCGGATGGCACGGGAGTTGCACGACATGGTGGCCGGCCACCTGTCCGCGATCGCCATCCACTCCACGGCCGCGCTGTCCCTCGAGGATCCGGAGACCTCCCGCGACGCGCTGCGCGTGATCCGGGAGAACAGCGTGGAGGGACTGGCCGAGATGCGCCGGCTGATCGGTATCCTGCGGGACAGCAGCGGCGACCTGGAGCCGGCCGCCACGCCGACGCTCGACGGCCTGGCCACCCTGGTCGAGGGCGCCCGCGCGGGCGGCCTGGACGTCCGCCTGGAGGCGGGCCACGACCGGGTGCCGGCCCCCGTGGAGCTGGCCGCCTACCGGATCGTGCAGGAGTCGCTGACCAACGCGCTCAAGCACGCGGCACCGGGGCCCGTCCGGGTCGCCCTCCGGCAGGCCGACGGCACGCTGCGCATCGATGTCACCAGCCCCTACCGGCCCGGCGAAACCCCGCGCGCCCCCGGCTCGGGCTCCGGGCTCACCGGGATGCGGGAGCGGGCCACACTGCTCGGCGGCACCTTCGCGGCCGGGCCCGAGGCCGGCCTGTGGACCGTGCGCGCCGGCCTTCCGCTCGTCGAAGGAACTTCCCAATGCTGATGTCAAGCCGCTGCCGTGACAGGTGGTGTGGCTTCGTAGCACGCTCCGTCGCGGATCACCGCTTACAGGACATTGACGCGGCGGCGAGCGAGCGCCACCAGCGCCTGCTTGTGGCCCTTGCCCTCGGCACGCTTGCGCGCGTAGTACGTCTGGGAGGCCCGGCAGCTCTTCAGACTGGAGAGCGCGGAAAGGCACATGGCGTTGAGCAGGCCACGGTGGAAGCGGCGTGGTCTGCGAAGGTTGCCGCTGACGCGGCCGGAGTCGCGAGGTGCCGGCGCCAGGCCGGCGTAGCCGGCGAGCCGGTCGGCGCTGCCGAAGGCGTCCATGTCGCCGCCGGTGGATGCGATGAACGCGGCGCCCATCAACTTGCCCGTGCCGGGCAGGCTGAGGATCACCTCGGCGTGCGGGTGCTCGCGAAACCGGGCCTCGATGAGGGTTTCGACTTCCGCGATCTCCTCATCAAGGGCCATCACCCCCGTCGCGAGCCGCAGCACCATCGCGGCGGCCCGTTTCGCTCCGGGCAGGGCCGTGTACTGGGCCTCGGCAGCCGCCACGGCTGTCCGGGCCAGGGCTGCGGCTCCGCGCACCTTGCGGCCTCGCAGCCACGTCTCGATGCGCTTCGCGCCGCTGCGGCGGATCGCTGCCGGGGTCTGGTAGCCCGTCAGCAAGATGACGGGCCCCTTGTTCGCCAGCTCCAGTTTACGCTCCAACGCCGGGAATATCTCCAGCAGTTGGACTCTGAGCCGGTTGATCCGGCGGGTCCGGTCGGCCACCAGATCGGTGCGGCGCGCGGTCAGGGTCCGCAGGTCCACGGCGATCTCGCCACCCGGCCGCAGCGGGCCCAGGTCACGGCGCATGCGGGCCTGGTCGGCAATGACGAAGGCGTCCATGGCATCCGTCTTGCCCTCGCCCCGGCAGGAGGCCGGGGCGAGGTCCACGCGCAGGCCCGTGATGTAGACCATCGGCTGATCGTGGCTGAGCAGCAGGCCGATCAGCAGGGCCGCGCCGCCGCTGTTGAGGTCGACCGCCCACAGCACGTCTGCGTCGAGGGCGAGAACATCTCCGATCAACCCCAGCAGGGCCGATTCATCGTCCAGGACCCGGCGGGACAGCAGGCGTTCACCGTCCCCGTCGATCACCACGCAGTGGTGGTGTCCCATGCCGATGTCCACTCCGGCCCACATCCGGGGCACGGTCACCTCCGCCACCTCGTCGCGCGTTCACAGCCCAGCAGACGACCTCGCCGACGTTGCCCTACACAGCGATCGAGTCGCATCTCCCAACTGGCCGTCGAGTCGTCGCGGGGCTTTGGGCGGCCAAGCTCCCTGAGCCATCCACGGCGCACCGCATGCAGCCATACCCAGAGCCCCTGGGTCCACCGATCTTACGAATGACCAGTTCAAACCCACCACTGAAAGGTAGGGCCTCCGTATGAACCGGCCCATCCGCGTCCTCGTCGCCGAGGACCAGTCCGCCGTCCGCGCCGGACTCGTCCTGATCCTGCGCAGCGCACCCGACATCGAGGTGGTCGGCGAGGCCGCGGACGGTGAGCGGGCGGTGGAACTGGCCCGGGAGACCGGTCCGGACGTCGTGCTGATGGACGTACAGATGCCACGCCTGGACGGGGTGTCGGCGACCCGGCAGATCGTCGCCGAAGGACTCGCGGACGTCCTCGTCCTGACCACCTTCGACCTCGACGAGTACGTCTTCGGGGCCCTGCGGGCCGGAGCCGCCGGGTTCCTGCTGAAGAACACCGAGGCCACGGACCTCATGGCGGCCGTCCGTACGGTGGCGCGCGGAGAGGGGATCGTCGCGCCGGCCGTGACGAGGCGGCTGATCGCGGAGTTCGCGGCGGCACCGGTGCGGGGGGCGAAGACCGATCCGGCGGTGCTGGACGCCCTGACCCGGCGCGAGCGCGAGGTGCTGTCCTGTGTCGGGCAGGGGCTGTCGAACGCGGAGACCGCTGAGCGACTGAGCATGGCGGAGGGCACGGTCAAGACGCACGTCAGCCGGCTGCTGGCCAAGCTGGAGCTGCGCAGCCGGGTGCAAGCGGCCGTGCTGGCACAGGAGTTGGGGATCTAGCGACAGCCGCCAGGGAACTGGTCCAGACCTATTGACCCGTGGTCCAGACCTTTCTACTCTCGCAGCACCGTGGGCGTGAAGGCTCAGTCATGCCCCTGACCCCCCTCTATGTCCCCGATATCGAGGAGGCGCAGCATGCGCTTCAGACACAGAGCCGCGGCAGGGTTCGCGACCCTGCTGCTCCCCCTGGCCGGACTCGTCGGTCTCGCGAGCCCCGCCCAGGCCGCGACCAACGCGACGGCGAGCTTCACCAAGACCAGCGACTGGGGAACCGGCTTCGGCGCTCAGTGGACCATCAAGAACACCGGTAGCAGCAGCATCAGTTCCTGGACCGTCGAGTGGGACTTCCCCTCGGGTACGTCCGTCACCTCGGCCTGGGACGCGGACGTCACCAGCTCCGGCACCCACTGGACCGCCAAGAACAAGTCCTACAACGGCACCATCGCCCCCGGTGCCTCCGTCTCCTTCGGCTTCAACGGCGCGGGCCCCGGCTCCCCGTCCAACTGCAAGCTCAACGGCGACAGTTGTGACGGCACGACCGTCCCCGGCGACGCCGCCCCGAGCGCCCCCGGCACGCCCACCGCCTCGAACATCACCGACACCTCGGTGAAGCTCAGCTGGAGCGCGGCCACCGACGACAAGGGCGTCAAGAACTACGACGTGCTGCGCGACGGCAAGGTCGTGGGCACGGTGGCCACCACGTCGTACACGGACAGCGGTCTGACCGCCGGCACCGACTACTCCTACACCGTGCAGGCCCGCGACACCGCCGACCAGACCGGCCCGGTCAGCGGCGCGGTCAAGGTGCACACCACTGGCGGCGGCACCACTCCCCCGCCCAGCGGCGACAAGGTCAAGCTCGGATACTTCACCGAGTGGGGCATCTACGGCCGCAACTACAACGTCAAGAACCTGGTGACGTCCGGCTCGGCCGCGAAGATCACGCACATCAACTACGCCTTCGGCAACGTCACCAACGGCCAGTGCGCGATCGGCGACTCCTACGCCGACTACGACAAGGCGTTCACCGCCGACCAGTCGGTCAGCGGCGTGGCCGACACCTGGGACCAGCCGCTGCGCGGCAACTTCAACCAGCTGCGCGAGCTGAAGGCCAAGTACCCGAACATCAAGGTGCTGTGGTCCTTCGGCGGCTGGACCTGGTCCGGCGGCTTCGCCCAGGCCGCGGCCAACCCGACCGCGTTCGCGCAGTCCTGCTACAACCTGGTCGAGGATCCGCGCTGGGCCGACGTCTTCGACGGCATCGACATCGACTGGGAGTACCCGAACGCCTGCGGCCTGTCCTGCGACACCAGCGGCGCGGCGGCCTTCAAGAACGTGATGGCCGCGCTGCGCGCCAAGTTCGGCTCGAACAACCTGGTCACCGCCGCGGTCACCGCCGACGGCTCCTCCGGCGGCAAGATCGAGGCCGCGGACTACGCGGGCGCCGCGAGTTCCGTCGACTGGTACAACGTGATGTCGTACGACTTCTTCGGTGCCTGGGACGCCCAGGGCCCGACCGCCCCGCACTCCCCGCTCACCTCGTACTCCGGCATCCCGAAGGCGGGCTTCACCACCGCCGACGCGATCGCCAAGTACAAGTCCATCGGCGTCCCCGCGTCCAAGCTGCTCATCGGCATCGGCTTCTACGGCCGCGGCTGGACCGGCGTCACCCAGGACGCCCCGGGCGGCACGGCCACGGGACCCGCGGCCGGCACCTATGAGCAGGGCATCGAGGACTACAAGGTGCTCAAGACGTCCTGCCCGGTCACCGGCACCGTCGCGGGCACGGCGTACGCCCACTGCGGCAGCAACTGGTGGTCGTACGACACCCCGTCGACCATCGCCGGGAAGATGAGCTGGGCCAGGTCCCAGGGCCTGGGCGGCGCGTTCTTCTGGGAGTTCAGCGGCGACACCAGCGACGGTGAGCTGGTGAACGCCATCAGCAGCAACCTGTAGTACCCGTACGTGTCCTAAGCGACATTGACGCTCCCCCAGACTTCGTCCGGGGGGAACCCCCACACAGCGAGTGAATGCGGCTACGCCACATTCACTCGCTGTCCGGGCGGGGCTGCCTCCAGCCACGCGAGGAATCCGGTCAGCGCGTCTTCGCTCATGGCGAGTTCGAGGCGCGTGCCCCGATGGGTACAGGCGAGGACCACCGCGTCGGAGAGCAGCGCCAGTTCCTCCTCGCCCTCGGGCAGCCGGCGGCCGGCCACCTCGATCTGCGCGCGCTCCAGGGTGCGGCGGGGGCGGAAGGCGTAGGAGAAGACGCGGTACCACTCGATGCGGTCGCCGTTGTAGCGGGCGACACCGTAGGACCAGCCCTTGCCGTTGGCGTCCGGTTTCTCGCCCACGTTCCAGCGCAGGGAACAGTCGAAGGTGCCGCCGGAGCGCTGGATGAGCCGACGCCGCAGCCCGAACAGGAACAGTCCCACCACCACGAGCGCGACCACGATCCCGCACACAGTCAGAGCGAGGACCATCGGCACCGACCTCCTCGTCTCCTAGGTAGGGGAACTGCTTCTGTCACTGAGTAATGAAACCGGAAAAACACCCACATCTGCCTCAGCCGCGACCGGCACCGGATTGCTCCGGGCCGGCCGCGGCTGAGTGACGTCATACCGCGCGCTTGACTCAGCGCGCCGCCGCCGCACGCAGGCGGACGTCTGCGCGGCGCTCGGCGGCGGCGTCGCCCTCCGCCTTCGCGCGCTCCAGCTCCCGCTCCGTGCGCTGGACATCGATCTCGTCCGACAGCTCGGCGATCTCGGCCAGCAGGGACAGCTTGTTGTCCGCGAACGAGATGAAACCGCCGTGCACCGCGGCGACGACCGTTCCACCGTCACTCGTACGGATGGTCACCGGGCCCGACTCCAGCACACCGAGCAGCGGCTGGTGACCGGGCATGACGCCGATGTCGCCGGACGTGGTGCGCGCGACGACCAGGGTGGCCTCGCCGGACCAGACCTGGCGGTCGGCGGCGACCAGCTCGACGTGCAGCTCAGCAGCCAAGGGTGGCTCCTCGGGTCACCACCCGGCAGGGGTGCCGGGTGTTGGGGTCAATTCTAGTGGGCGTAGATGAGGGGGCGGGACGCACCCGCCCCCTCGGACGAACTCAGGGAGTTCAGGAGACGCCCAGCTCCTTGGCGTTGGCCTTGAGGTCCTCCAGGCCACCGCACATGAAGAACGCCTGCTCCGGGAAGTGGTCGTACTCGCCGTCGCAGATCGCGTTGAACGCGGCGATCGTCTCGTCGAGCGGCACGTCCGAACCGTCCACGCCGGTGAACTGCTTGGCGACGTGGGTGTTCTGGGACAGGAAGCGCTCCACGCGACGGGCACGGTGGACGACGAGCTTGTCCTCCTCGCCGAGCTCGTCGATACCGAGGATCGCGATGATGTCCTGCAGGTCCTTGTACTTCTGCAGGATGCTCTTCACGCGCATGGCCGCGCTGTAGTGGTCCTGCGCGATGTAGCGCGGGTCCAGGATCCGGGACGTCGAGTCCAGCGGGTCCACGGCCGGGTAGATGCCCTTCTCGGAGATCGGACGGGACAGAACCGTCGTCGCGTCGAGGTGGGCGAAGGTGGTCGCCGGGGCCGGGTCGGTCAGGTCGTCGGCGGGGACGTAGATCGCCTGCATCGAGGTGATCGAGTGACCGCGGGTCGAGGTGATGCGCTCCTGCAGGATGCCCATCTCGTCGGCCAGGTTCGGCTGGTAGCCCACCGCGGACGGCATACGGCCGAGCAGCGTGGAGACCTCGGAACCGGCCTGCGTGAAGCGGAAGATGTTGTCGATGAAGAACAGCACGTCCTGCTTCTGGACGTCACGGAAGTACTCGGCCATGGTCAGGCCGGCCAGCGCGACGCGCAGACGGGTGCCCGGGGGCTCGTCCATCTGACCGAAGACCAGCGCGGTCTTGTCGATGACGCCCGAGTCGGTCATCTCCTCGATGAGGTCGTTGCCCTCACGGGTGCGCTCACCGACACCGGCGAACACGGAGACACCCTCGTGGTTGTTGGCGACACGGTAGATCATCTCCTGGATGAGCACCGTCTTGCCGACGCCGGCGCCGCCGAACAGACCGATCTTGCCGCCCTTGACGTACGGGGTGAGCAGGTCGATGACCTTGACGCCCGTCTCGAACATCTCGGTCTTGGACTCGAGCTCGTCGAAGTTCGGGGCCTTGCGGTGGATCGGCCAGCGCTCGCCGTCGTAGGTCTCGTCGACGTTCAGCACCTCACCGAGGGTGTTGAACACCTTGCCCTTGGTGAAGTCACCGACCGGCACCGAGATCGGCGCGCCGGTGTCGACGACCGGGGCCTGGCGGACCAGACCGTCGGTCGGCTGCATGGAGATCGCGCGGACCAGGCCGTCACCCAGGTGCTGGGCGACCTCCAGGGTCAGCGTCTTCCTCTCGCCCGCGTTGGCCGGGTCGGCGACCTCGACGTGCAGGGCCTGGTAGATGTCCGGCATCGCGTCGACGGGGAACTCCACGTCGACGACCGGGCCGATGACCCGGGCGACGCGGCCCGTAGCCGTCGCGGTCTCAACAGTGGTGGTCATTTATCGGTCACTCCCCGCGGTCGCGTCGGCCAGGGCGCTCGCGCCACCGACGATCTCGCTGATTTCCTGGGTGATTTCGGCCTGGCGGGCCGCGTTGGCAAGCCGGGTGAGGTTCTCGATGAGCTCACCGGCGTTGTCGGTGGCCGACTTCATCGCGCGCCGCGTGGCGGCGTGCTTCGAAGCGGCCGACTGGAGCAGCGCGTTGTAGATACGGCTCTCCACGTAGCGCGGCAGCAGGGCGTCGAGGACGTCCTCCGCCGAGGGCTCGAAGTCGTACAGCGGGAGGATCTCCCCCTTGGGGTGAGCCTCCTCGGCGACCTCTTCGAGACGCAGCGGCAGCAGCCTGGCGTCCAGCGCCGTCTGCGTCATCATCGAGACGAACTCGGTGTAGACGATGTGGAGTTCGTCCACACCGCCGTCCGCCGTCTCCTTCTCGATGGCCTCGATCAGGGGCGCCGCGACCTTCTTGGCGTCCGCGTACGACGGCTCGTCCGTGAAGCCCGTCCACGACTCCGTGACCTTGCGCTCACGGAAGTTGTAGTGGGCGACACCGCGCCGGCCGACGATGTACGTGTCGACCTGCTTGCCCTCGCGCTCCAGGCGCTCGGTCAGCTGCTCCGCCGTCTTGATGGCGTTGGAGTTGAAGGCGCCGGCCAGACCGCGGTCGCTCGTGAGGAGCAGGACCGCGGCACGGGCCGGGTTCTCCGCCTCCGTGGTGAGCGGGTGCTTGGTGTTCGAGCCGGTGCCGACCGCCGTGACCGCGCGCGTCAGCTCGGTCGCGTACGGCGTGGAGGCCGCCACCTTGCGCTGCGCCTTGACGACGCGCGAGGCGGCGATCATCTCCATCGCCTTGGTGATCTTCTTGGTCGCGCTGACGGATCGGATGCGACGCTTGTAGACCCGGAGCTGGGCTCCCATGAGTCAGGTCCCTTCCTTACGTCACTTGGCGGCAGCGGCAGGAACGTCCTCGCCGAGCAGCTTGCCGTCCGAGGTCTCGAACTGCTTCTTGAACTCGGCCACCGCGTCGTCGATCGCCTGGATCGTGTCGTCCGACATCTTGGCGCCCTCCTTGATGGAGGTCATCAGGCCCTGGTGCTTCCGGTGCAGGAAGTCGATCAGTTCCTTCTCGAAGCGACGGATGTCGGCGACCGGGACGTCGTCCATACGGCCGTTGGTGCCGGCCCAGACGGAGACGACCTGGTCCTCGGTGGCCATCGGCTGGTACTGGTCCTGCTTCAGCAGCTCGACCATGCGCGAACCACGCTCCAGCTGCGCCTTCGAGGCCGCGTCCAGGTCGGAACCGAAGGCGGCGAACGCCTCCAGCTCACGGAACTGGGCGAGGTCGACACGGAGGCGGCCGGAGACCTGGCGCATCGCCTTGTGCTGCGCGGAACCACCGACTCGGGAGACGGAGATACCGACGTTCAGCGCGGGACGCTGACCGGCGTTGAACAGGTCCGACTCCAGGAAGCACTGGCCGTCGGTGATGGAGATGACGTTGGTCGGGATGAACGCCGAGACGTCGTTGGCCTTGGTCTCGACGATCGGCAGACCGGTCATCGAACCGGCACCCATGTCGTCGGAGAGCTTGGCGCAGCGCTCCAGCAGCCGGGAGTGCAGGTAGAAGACGTCACCCGGGTAGGCCTCACGGCCCGGCGGGCGGCGCAGCAGCAGGGACACGGCGCGGTAGGCGTCGGCCTGCTTCGAGAGGTCGTCGAAGATGATCAGGACGTGCTTGCCCTGGTACATCCAGTGCTGGCCGATGGCCGAACCGGTGTACGGCGCCAGGTACTTGAAGCCGGCCGGGTCGGACGCCGGGGCGGCGACGATGGTCGTGTACTCCAGGGCGCCGTTCTCCTCCAGCGCGCGGCGCACGCCGGCGATGGTGGAGCCCTTCTGGCCGATGGCGACGTAGATGCAGCGGACCTGCTTCTTCGGGTCGCCGGTGCGCCAGTTGTCGCGCTGGTTGATGATCGTGTCGACGGCCAGGGCGGTCTTGCCGGTCTGGCGGTCACCGATGATCAGCTGGCGCTGACCACGGCCGATCGGGGTCATCGCGTCGACGGCCTTGTAGCCGGTCTCCATCGGCTCGTGCACCGACTTGCGCTGCATGACCGTGGGGGCCTGCAGCTCAAGGGCACGGCGGCTGTCGGTCTCGATCTCGCCGAGGCCGTCGATCGGGTTGCCGAGCGGGTCGACGACACGGCCGAGGTAGCCCTCACCGACCGCCACGGAGAGAACCTCACCGGTGCGGGTGACCGGCTGCCCCTCCTCGACGCCGCTGAACTCACCGAGGACGATGGCACCGATCTCGCGCTCCTCGAGGTTGAGGGCGAGGCCGAGGGTGCCGTCCTCGAACTTCAGCAGTTCGTTGGCCATGGCCGAGGGAAGACCCTCGATCTTCGCGATGCCGTCGCCGGCAAGGGTGACCGTACCGACCTCCTCGCGCGAGGCCGCGTCCGGCTTGTACGACTGGACAAAGTTCTCCAGCGCGTCCCGGATCTCCTCCGGCCGGATCGTGAGCTCCGCCATCTGGGTTCCCTGCTCTCCTTGTTGGGCCCGAAGTTTCACTTGGGGGGTCTGGGGGCGACCCCCAGGAATCCTCTGCACGGCCCAACCAGGGCCGTAAGTACGTACTGCTTTTCTCGAGATATCGAGTTGCTGCTAGCTCGCCATGCGGCGGGCGGCGTCATCCAGCCGGTCCACGAGGGAGCCGTTGATGACCTCGTCACCGACCTGCACCCGGATACCGCCGATGACCTCGGGGTCCACGTCCATGTTGAGGTGCATCCGGCGGCCGTAGAGCTTGGCGAGGGCGGCGCCGAGGCGCTGCTTCTGGCCGTCGCTCAGCGGCACCGCCGAGGTGACGACGGCGACCATACGGTCCCGGCGCTCGGCGGCCAGCTTGGACAGGGACTCCAGTCCCGCTTCCAGGCTACGTCCACGCGGCGCGGTCACAAGGCGCACCACCAGACGCTCGGTGACCGGCTTGGCCCGCCCGCCGAGCAGCCGGTGCAGCAGCTCGGTCTTGGCCGCCGTACCGGCGGCGCGGTCGGTCAGCGCGGCGCGCAGCTCGGTGCTGGAGGAGACGATCCGGCCGAACCGGAACAGCTCGTCCTCGACGTCGTCGAGGGTGCCCGTCTTCTCCGCGGCCGTGAGGTCGGCGATGCTCGCCAGCTCCTCCAGCGCGTCCACCAGGTCGCGGGGCTGCGACCAGCGCGAGCGCGCCATCCCGGCCACCAGGTCCGCGGCGGACCCGCTGACCTGGCCACCGATCAGACGCTGGACCAGCTCCGCCTTGGCCTCTGCGGGCTGCGCCGGGTCGGTGAGGACCCGGCGCAGGCCGGCCTCGCGATCGAGCAGCGCGGTGACGGCCGACAGCTCGTCCGCGAGCTGCGCGGCATCCACGGACGTGGAGTCCGTCAGCGCGTCGAGACGCTCACGTGCGGCTGCCAGGGCCTCGCGGCTCGCTCCGTTCATCGCGTGGCCTCGGCCTTCTCCTCGAGCTCGTCGAGGAAGCGGTCGATCACACGGCTCTGGCGGGCGTGGTCCTCGAGGGACTCGCCGACGAGCTTGCCGGCCAGTTCGGTGGCGAGCTTGCCCACGTCCTGACGCAGCGTCTGCGCGGCGGCCTTGCGGTCGGCCTCGATCTGGGTGTGACCGGCGGTGACGATCTCCTCGCGCTGCCGCTGGCCCTCGGCCCGCATCTCGGCGATGAGGGCGGCACCCTGCTCCTGCGCCTCCTGGCGCAGGCGCGCGGCCTCGTGCCGGGCCTCGGCGAGCTGGGCCTTGTACTGCTCAAGGACGCTCTGGGCCTCGACCTTCATGGCGTCGGCCTCTTCGATGCCGCCTTCGATCGCCGCGCGACGCTCCTCCAGAACCTTGTTGATGTTCGGAAGCAGCTTCTTCCAGAAGAAGAAGAACACGATGGCGAAGGCGATGGTGCCGACGAGCAGCTCGGGACCCTCGGGAACGAGCGGGTTCCCGCCCTCCGTCGGGGCCGCCAGCTGTACCAGGTTGGCGATCACATCAGTGCCTTTCGTCGATTCGTGTCGGGTAAGGGGTGATTACTTACCGAACACGAACGGCATAACGATGCCGATGAGGGCGAGCGCCTCACAGAAGGCGAAGCCCAGGATCTGGTTGGCGCGGATCAGACCGGCCGCCTCGGGCTGGCGGGCCAGGGCCTGGGTGCCGTTGCCGAAGATGATGCCGACGCCGATGCCGGGGCCGATCGCGGCGAGACCGTAACCGATGGAGCCGACGGAACCGTGAACACCAGCGGTGGCGGCGAGGGTCTCAAGAGCGGACATGCCGGTTCTTCCTTCTCTTTACTGGACCGGTGGGGGTTGGCCACCGGACGTCTGGGGGTTGGCGGGGGTGGTACGGCTCAGTGGTGCTCGGCGAGAGCGCCCTGAATGTAGGAGCAGGCCAGCAGCACGAAGACGTACGCCTGGACGGCCTGGACGAAGAGCTCGAAGAGGATCATGGCCATCGTCATCACGAAGGAGACGCCGGCGCCCACGACCAGCCAGCTGTTGAGCAGGTACCAGGAGGCCACGGTGAACATGACCAGCATCAGGTGACCGGCGAACATGTTGGCGAACAGTCGCACCGCGTGCGTGAACGGGCGGACCAGCAGGTTCGAGAAGAACTCGATGAGCATGACCAGGGGCAGCACGGCGCCGAGCGACTTGTCGTAGCCCGTGACGTTCTTGAAGAAGCCGACGAAGCCGTGCTTCTTGAAGGTCAGCGAGACCCAGGTGATGTAGACGATCGCGGCGAGCACCGCCGGGTAGGCGATGATCGACGACACCGGGAACTGCGCCAGCGGGATCACGGACCAGACGTTCATGATCCAGACGAAGAAGAAGAGGGAGACCATGAGCGGCACCCACTTCTCGCCCTCGCGCTTGCCGAGGGTCTCGTAGACGATGCCGCGGCGCACGAAGTCGTAGCCGGCCTCGCCGACCATCTGCAGCTTGCCCGGGACGACCTTGGCCTTGCCGAAGGCGGCCCAGAAGAAGGCGACGATGAGCAGGGTGGTGACGAGCGCGAGCAGCATCACCTTGTTGAACTCGAAGCCCCCGACCGTGACGAGCGGCTTGAACAGGAAGGACTCGAGGCCCGGGGCCGGGAAACCGCACCCGTTGTCGGACAGGACCCGACAACTCCAGTCAAAGGCGAGCTGGGTCTGGTCAGCACTCACCGCGGGCTCCTTCGGCGTGACGCATGGGTACGGCAACCTCGTTGTGTCGGCGCGGCGCACGGCCGCGGATCGGCACCGGACTTGGTGTTACGGATGTGGGGGCGGCTGGGGGCATCGAGCCTCGCGATCGAGCAGGCGTCAGCTCAGATGCCCGCGCCCGCGATGCCGCAGTTGGCACCGGACGATAGCAGGAGATCTCACAAGCCTTTATCCCGCCCCTACCCCTCACGGCCTCGGCCCTGTCTTCTCGGGCTTCTCACTCTTCTCGGAGTCCGGGTCGACGTAGAAGATCTTGGCCTTCATGTGCGCGCGAGCCTGCGCGGCCATCCACACGACGGTCGCGACGACGAGCGACACGGCGAACGTCTTCGCGTTGAAGAGAGAGGTGTCCTTGAAAACAGCGACGAAGATCAGGAGGAGCAGCAGCTGCGCGACGTAGAGCAACAGCCCCATCATCTGGAACAGCTGCGGGAGCGTTTTTGCCGTCCACTGCAGCACGTACAGGCCGATTCCCATGAACAGGATGGCCAGCACCGTGCCGACCGCCGCGCCGAGCGCGCCCTTGCCCCCCGCGACCGCCGCGCTCACGGCGATGGCGATCGCGCCTGCAGCCGCTGTGGGCACAGCGATCCGCAGAAGGTTCCGGGCGTCTTTGGACGGCATGGCGGCAACTCCGCTTTCACAGGGGGCAGGGTGTCGTCATGGACGAGCGTAGTCCCGGGCTGAGTGATCGAGACCTCACACCATTGGACCGTCTCACTACGGTCCTTCGGTTCTGTCCGGGGTTCTCGTGAACCGTATCACAAACTATTTGATGAGGTCTTTACCTGCTCGGTGTGCTTGCTGTCACACATGAGAGTGACAGTGCGCGTCTGTGCAGAAACCGGACCTGGTTGTCTGGTATTGGGGGAGTTTGCTCCCCCATGAGCGGGCAATGCTCTAGTCAGATTCTTACCTTGGGCGTCTTACCGACGATCAAGGAAACGCGAACGAGGGCCGATCGCGGTCGCCCCGTTGACGCCCGAGACGCCGGCGGGGACGGGCGTCCGTTCCTCGGCCTCCTGCGCCTCCTCGGCCTCCCTGGCCACAGCGGCCTCGGCCGTACGGCGGCGCAGCCGGTAGCGGGGCGGCACGAACCGCTGTGCCCACATCGGCACCCGCGGCGTGAAGCGCGGGAGCAGCAGCAGGACCAGGCCGACCGAGCTGAGGAAGACCACGCCCAGCACGATCCACATCGAGGCGGAGTTGACCGAGTACGCCAGCGTGCCGAAGGCGATCAGGGCCGACCAGAAGTACATGATCAGTACGGCCCGGCTGTGCGAGTGGCCGATCTCCAGCAGCCGGTGGTGCAGATGCCCGCGGTCCGCGGCGAACGGCGACTGGCCACGCCAGGTGCGCCGGACGATCGCGAGGACCAGGTCCGCCGCCGGCACCGCGATGATCGTCAGCGGGAGCAGCAGCGGGATGTAGACCGGCACCGTCTGGTGCACCGCCGCCTTCTCCGAACCCGCGTACAGGTTCAGCGCGTCCGGGTCGAGCTGGCCGGTGATGGAGATCGCGCCGGCCGCCAGCACCAGCCCGATCAGCATCGAGCCGGAGTCGCCCATGAAGATCCGCGCGGGATGCATGTTGTGCGGCAGGAAGCCCAGGCACATGCCCATCAGGATCGCCGCGAACAGCGTGGCGGGAGCGGCGGCCTCGATGCCGTACGACACCCAGACGCGGTAGGCGTACAGGAAGAACGCGGCCGCGGCGATGCAGACCATGCCGGCCGCGAGGCCGTCCAGGCCGTCCACGAAGTTCACCGCGTTGATCGTGATGACCACCAGCGCCACGGTCAGCAGCGTGCCCTGCCACTGGGTGAGCGCCACGTTGCCGACGCCGGGGATCGGCAGCCACAGGATGGTGAGACCCTGCACGACCATCACGCCCGCGGCGATCATCTGGCCGCCCAGCTTGATCAGCGCGTCGATCTCGAACTTGTCGTCCAGGACGCCGATCAGCCAGATCAGGGCCGCGCCGGAGAGCAGGGCCCGCGGCTCGTTCGACTTCGCGAAGACCTCGTTGAGGTTGGTCAGATGGTCCGCGGCCAGCAGGCCCGCGCACAGGCCGAAGAACATGGCGATACCGCCGAGGCGCGGAGTGGGTTCCCGGTGCACGTCACGCGCCCGGATCTCCGGCATCGCCCCGGCCACGATCGCGAACTTCCGTACCGGCCCTGTCAGCAGATACGTCACCGCAGCCGTGATGCAGAGCGTCAGCAGGTATTCACGCACAGGCTTCCCCACGGGTCTCGCTGGCCATCACAGCCCCACACCCTAGCGATGGACGTATATGGATGGGGACTTCCGGGTAGCCACGATGGTTGCACGCCTGGCTGTGGACCAGCCGCACATCGGGGTGTACGGGGCTGCGTCTACCCCCGTTCAGGCGGGATACGGCGGAAACGCACCTGTGAGAACCCGCACCTCGTCCCGTGCCGCGGCCGGCTCGGTCCCGCCGCGCAGCACGGCCGCCATCAGCGCCGCCATCCGCACCATCTCCGGTTCCCCCATGCCCTGTGTGGTCACCGCGGCCGTGCCCAGGCGCAGGCCACGGCCGTCGCCGTGCGGCAGCGCACAGCAGTCCAGCACGATCCCGGCGGCGGCGAGCCGGCCGCGCGCGGTGCGGCCGTCCACCCCGAGCGGGGCCGGGTCGGCGGTGATCAGATGAGTGTCCGTGCCGCCGGTGGTGACGGTGAGGCCCTCGGCGGCCAGGTGACCGGCGAGCACGCGCGCGTTGGCGACCACCTGATGGGTGTACACGGCGAAGGCCGGTGTTGCCGCCTCGCCGAACGCGACGGCCTTCGCGGCGATCGTGTGCATCTGGGCGCCGCCCTGGGTGAACGGGAACACCGCCCGGTCGACGCGCTCGGCCAACTCGCTCCCGCACAGGATCATCCCGCCGCGCGGACCGCGCAGCACCTTGTGGGTGGTCGCGCACACGATGTCGGCGTACGGCACCGGGCTCGGCGCCGCGCCGCCGGCGACCAGCCCGATCGGGTGCGCGGCGTCGGCGATCAGATAGGCACCGACCTCGTCGGCGACCTCGCGGAAGAAGGCGTAGTCGATGTGCCGGGGGTAGGCGATCGAGCCGCACACGATCGCCTTGGGCCGGTGGCCCAGGGCCAGGTGACGCACCTGGTCGTGGTCGATGAGCCCGGTCTCCGCGTCCACCCCGTACCCGACGAAGTCGAACCAGCGGCCGGAGAAGTTCGCGGGCGAGCCGTGGGTGAGATGGCCGCCGTAGTGCAGACCGAGGGCGAGGACGGTGTCGCCGGGGCGCAGCAGGGCGGCGTAGGCGGCCAGGACGGCGGAAGAGCCGGAGTGGGACTGGACGTTGGCGTGTTCCGCGCCGAACAGCTCCTTGGCCCGGTCGATGGCGGTGCGTTCGGCGAGGTCGACGATCTCGCAGCCGCCGTGGTGCCGGGCGCCGGGATAGCCCTCGGCGTACTTGTTGGCGAGCGCCGACCCGAGGGCGGCGAGCACGGCCGGCGAACAGAAGTTCTCGGCGGCGATCAACTGCAGGGTCGTGGACTGCCGCGCCAGTTCCGCGAGCAGGATCTCGGCCATCGCCGGGTCCTGCCGTCGCAGGACATCGGTCTCGAGGGTAGGGGTGACCGACATGGCGGGCTCCCGGGCGGTCGACGGTGACGTACGACCAATGTAGGCCGGGGATGTGCGGTATGTCCGGTATTGCAGCTCTTTACGAGGCGCTCAGGTCCGCGCCGGTACTCCGGTCAGCGCCGTCACCACCGGATCCAGTGCCTGGTGTATCTCGTCCCCGATCGACCGGAAGAACGTCAGGGGCGCCCCGTACGGGTCGTGGACCTCGTCCGCCTCGGCCGTGGGCGCCAGCAGCCACCCGCGTAGAGCGGCCGCCGCACGAACCAGGGCGCGGGCGCGCATGACCACCCCGTCGTCCAGGGGCGGCAGGGTGGCCGGATCTATCGCCCGGACCAGCCGGGTGAACTCCTTCAGGGTGAAGGTGCGCAGCCCCGCCGAATGGCCCATGGAGATGACCTGGGCGCGGTGGTCGCGGGTGGCGGTGAGCACGAGGTCGGCCCTGATGACGTGCTCGTCCAGCAACTCCCGGCCGAAGAAGCCGGAGGCGTCCGCGCCGAACTCGGCCAGCACCGCCTCCGCGTTGGCCTCCATCGGCGCGCCCTCGTGGCCCCAGGTGCCGGCGCTCTCCACGATCAGACCGCCGCCGAGCACGCCGAGCCGCTCCGCCACGAAATGGCGGGTCAGCCGCTCGGTGATGGGCGAGCGGCACACATTGCCGGTGCTGACGTGGAGGATGCGGAAGGTGTCGCGCGGAAAGCCGAACGTCGTCGTCTGCTCCGCGACACGCTCTCCGATGCCTATGCCACGCCCCGCTTCAGGGGCCGTCAATTCGCCACCTCGAGGTCGGGTACGACCTTGCGCAGCTCCTCCGGGGAGAGCGCGCCCTCGCGAAGCAGCAGCGGCACCGGGCCGCTGACGTCCACGATGGACGACGGCACGTTGCCCGGGGTGGGGCCGCCGTCGAGGTAGACGGAGACGGAGTCGCCGAGCATCTCCTGCGCGGCGTCGCAGTTCTCCGGCGCCGGGTGGCCGGTGAGGTTGGCGGAGGACACGGCCATGGGGCCGACCTCGGTGAGCAGCTCGATGGCGACGGGATGCAGGGGCATGCGGACGGCCACCGTGCCCCGGGTGTCGCCGAGGTCCCACTGCAGGGACGGCTGGTGCTTGGCGATGAGCGTCAGGGCGCCCGGCCAGAAGGCGTCGACCAGCTCCCAGGCCAGCTCGGAGAAGTCCGTGACGAGACCGTGCAGCGTGTTCGGGGAGCCGATGAGGACAGGGGTGGGCATGTTGCGGCCCCGGCCCTTGGCGGCGAGCAGGTCGGCGACCGCCTCGGAGGAGAACGCGTCGGCGCCGATGCCGTACACCGTGTCGGTCGGGAGCACCACCAGCTCGCCCCGGCGGACCGCGGACGCGGCTTCACGCAGACCCGTCACGCGGTCGGTCGCGTCGTTGGTGTCGTATCGCCGTGCCATGTCTAGCGGGCCTCCTCGTACACGTAATGCGGGACTTCGGAAAAGACTGCCGTGGGGGTGCTCACGGCAGCGCCTTGCGGGCGGTCGCGAACCGGGGGCGCTTGTTGAGGTCGGGGTGGTCGGCCGCGTCGGCCCAGCCCCGCTCCTCGGTGAAGATCCACGGCACCTGGCCGCCCTGGGTGTCGGCGTGCTCGATCACGACGACCCCGCCCGGGCGGAGCAGGCGGTGCGCGGTGCGTTCGATGCCCCGGATCAGGTCGAGACCGTCCTCGCCGGAGAACAGGGCCATCTCGGGGTCGTAGTCGCGGGCCTCGGGAGCCACGTACTCCCACTCCGTGAGCGGGATGTACGGCGGGTTGGAGATCACCAGGTCGACCTGCCCGTCGAGGTCGGGGAAGGCCGTCAGGGCGTCCCCCTGGCGCAGATCGACCCTGGAGCCCGCGACGTTCTTCCGCGTCCACACCAGGGCGTCCTCGGACAGCTCCACGGCGTGCACGCGCGAGCGCGGGACCTCCTGGGCGAGGGCGAGCGCGATGGCGCCGGAGCCGGTGCACAGGTCGACGATGCACGGCTCGACGACGTCCATGGCGCGTACGGCGTCTATGGCCCAGCCGACCACGGACTCGGTCTCGGGCCGGGGCACGAAGACGCCCGGCCCGACCTGGAGCTCCAGATAGCGGAAGTAGGCCCGCCCGGTGATGTGCTGCAGCGGCTCGCGCTGTTCGCGCCGGGCGATGACCTCCCAGTACCGGGCGTCGAAGTCCGAGTCCTTCACGGAGTGCAGTGCGCCGCGCTTCACGCCGTGCACGAACGCGGCGAGCTCCTCCGCGTCGGTGCGCGGCGAGGGCACGCCGGCGTCGGCCAGCCGCTGGGTGGCCTGGGCCACCTCGGCGAGCAGCAGGTTCACGCGAGTCCTCCGTGTCGTGCTCGTACTGGTGCTCGTACGCGTCTTACGCGGTTGCCAGCTTCGCCGCCGAGTCGGCGTCGACGCAGGCCTGGATGACCGCGTCGAGGTCTCCGTCCAGGACCTGGTCCAGGTTGTACGCCTTGAAGCCGACGCGGTGGTCCGAGATGCGGTTCTCCGGGAAGTTGTAGGTGCGGATCTTCTCGGAGCGGTCGACCGTGCGGACCTGGCTGCGGCGGGCGTCGGCGGCCTCCCGCTCGGCCTCCTCCTGCGCCATGGCGAGCAGCCTGGAGCGCAGGATACGCAGCGCCTGCTCCTTGTTCTGCAGCTGGCTCTTCTCGTTCTGGCAGGAGGCGACGACCCCGGTCGGCAGGTGCGTGATGCGCACCGCGGAGTCGGTGGTGTTGACCGACTGTCCGCCCGGGCCGGAGGAGCGGTAGACGTCGATGCGGAGGTCGTTGGGGTTGATCTCCACGTCCACCTCCTCGGCCTCCGGGGTGACGAGGACACCGGCGGCGGAGGTGTGGATACGGCCCTGCGACTCGGTGGCCGGCACGCGCTGCACGCGGTGCACACCGCCCTCGTACTTCAGCCGGGCCCACACGCCCTGGCCGGGTTCGAGCTGGCCGCGAGCCTTCACCGCGACCTGGACGTCCTTGTAGCCGCCCAGCTCGGACTCGGTGGCGTCGATGATCTCGGTCTTCCAGCCGACACGCTCGGCGTAGCGCAGGTACATGCGCAGCAGGTCGCCGGCGAAGAGCGCGGACTCGTCGCCGCCCGCGCCCGCCTTGATCTCCAGAATGACGTCCTTGTCGTCACTCGGGTCACGCGGGATCAGCAGGAAGCGGAGTTTCTCGGTGAGCTCCTCGCGCTGCTTCTCCAGGTCCTTGACCTCGGCGGCGAAGTCGGGGTCGTCGGCCGCGAACTCGCGCGCGGTCTCGATGTCGTCGCCGGCCTGCTTCCAGGAGCGGTACGTGGCGACGATCGGGGTCAGCTCGGCATAGCGCTTGTTCAGCTTGCGCGCGTTTGCCTGGTCGGCGTGGACCGACGGGTCGGCGAGCTTCTTCTCCAGATCGGCGTGCTCGGCGACGAGTTCGTCGACGGCCTCGAACATCTTGGGCTCCTGTACTGCGGTGAAGGGAAGGGCGGGCGACCAAAAACGCCGGTCCCGGGCACACCCCCACGAGGGCGTGACCGTGGACCGGCGAAATGGGGCTCGCTACTTCTTGGAGCCGGCGGCAGCCTTGCCGAAGCGGGCCTCGAAGCGGGCCACACGGCCACCGGTGTCGAGGATCTTCTGCTTGCCCGTGTAGAACGGGTGGCACTCGGAGCAGACCTCGGCCCGGATGGTGCCGGACTCGATGGTGCTGCGGGTGGTGAACGACGCGCCACAGGTGCAGCTGACCTGCGTCTCGACGTACGCGGGGTGGATGTCGCGCTTCAAGGTGTCTCCTAGGTTTCGGGAGGGCGCCGGGTCGCCGCCGCGGGGTGCGGGAGCGTGAACCGGAGCCGACGTACCAGTCTGCCAGGACTGGGGCCATCCCCCAAAACCGGGGGTGGCTGTCGCCTATTCCCTACAGGTGAGTGGGTGGTCGCCTACGGGGGCGCCTGGCGATCGCCGTGCGGGTGCGGGTGCGTGGAGGGTTCTCGCGCCCACGCGGTGGAGCCGCATATTCATTACAGCCCCGCGCCCCTCAGGGGGCGCTCACCACGCCCTTGGCTTCGCCTGTGGCCGTACCCGTCGTGGCCGGCTTCGGGATCGGGCGGTCGTTCTTCAGGGCGTCCCACACCAGCTGGGCCTTCTGCTTCTGCATGAGCACGCGGTTGGGGTTCGACGGGTCGTAGCGGACCGGCATGGTGATCATGGTCATGTGCTGGGAGCCGATGCCCTTGAGGCCGTCCGCGAAGTCGATCAGGGAGTTGACCGAGCCGAGGTCGGAGTCGGTGGTGACCGTCTTGGTGGCGGTGTCGGCGAGGTCGTAGAGCTTCTTGGGGTTGCTGAAGATGCCGACGTGCTTGACCTGGGTGAGCAGGGCCTTGACGAAGGCCTGCTGGAGCTGGATGCGGCCCAGGTCGGAGCCGTCGCCCACGCCGTGCCGAGTGCGGACCAGGCCGAGCGCCTGCCGCCCGTCGAGGGTGTGGGTGCCGGCCTGGAGGTTCAGGTGGCTCTGCGGGTCGTCGATGCTCTTCATCGTGGTGACCGGGACGCCGCCGAGGTCGTCGACGAGCTTCTGGAAGCCGGCGAAGTCGACCTCCAGGTAGTGGTCCATGCGGATGCCGGTGAGGGACTCGACGGTCTTCACCGCGCAGGCCGCGCCGCCGGTGGAGTAGGCCTCGTTGAACATCACGCCGTTCGCGGCCGGGTGCCTGGTGCCCTTGGTGTCGGTGCAGGCCGGGCGGTCGATCAGGGTGTCCCGGGGGACGGAGACCACGGCGGCCTTCTTGTGGCCCTCGTAGACGTGGACGATCATCGCCGTGTCGGAGCGGGCGCTGCCGTCGTCGGTGCCGCCGCCGAGCTTCTTGTTGGAGCCGGAGCGGCTGTCCGAGCCGAGGACCAGGATGTTCTCGGAGCCGTTGTCGATCTTCGACGGGCGGTCGTTGCCGAGGGCCTGATTGATGTCGAAGCTCTTGATGTTGCCGTTGAGCTTGAAGTACAGGTACCCCGCGCCTGTACCGCCCAGCACGACCACACCGGCGGCCGTCCACGCCGCGACGCGCAGGGCCCTGCGGCTCTTGCCGCGGCGGCCGTTGCCACTGCGGGGGCCGGGCTCACCCGGCGTGGGTATGACGGGCTCCGGCGTGCTCTCGGCGGACACATCGCTCCTAGGTCTCGTCGGTCGGTTACCCCCTGCTTTCAGGGTCAGGCGCGGTCGGTACCGCTCCATCGTCACTCCGTAAGGGCAGACGGAGAAACTCGGGCCAGGGTTGCACAACGCACAGTGCCCATCGCGTACGGCAATGGGCACTGTGTGTCACCGGGTTACGGTTGGCGAGCCTCGCTCACCTGGGGTTTCAGCCCCAGAGGTCGTATGCCTGGAAACCGGTGCCAACCGAGATTCTTGTGGCAAAGATCTCGCTGGTCGCCTTGCCGGTGCCGGGGTACAGGTAGAGCGTGCCGCCGGAGGTGCGGGCCAGGAAGTCGGCCTTGCCGTCACCGGTCACGTCGCCGACCGCGTCGAAGGCGTTGTAGCCGGTCCAGCCGCTGCGCACCTTGATCCGGGAGGCGAAGGCGCCCGTGCCGGACTTGCCGTTGCCCCGGTACAGGTACACGTCGTTGGTGCTGCTCTGGCGGGCGATCAGGTCGGCCTTGCCGTCGCCGTCGAAGTCGCCGTGGCCGCGCAGGGAGTTGTACTGGCCCCAGCCGGAGCCGACCTCGACGCGGGCGGAGAAGGAGCCGTCGCCCTTGCCCGGGTAGATCCACAGGATGCCGGAGGAGTCGACCGAGAGCAGGTCGGGCAGGTAGTCGCCGGTGACGTCGCCGGGGGCGACGGTGAACTTCCGGCTGGACCAGTTGCTGAAGATCTCCTTCTTGCTCCAGCTCTGGGTGGCAGGGATGTAGTGCAGCCAGAAGACCGCCCCGTCACTGCTGCGGCGCAGCACGAAGTCCTGGTAGCCGTCCCGGTCCAGGTCCGTCTGCAGGATCGTGTTGTAGCCGGAGAAGCTGCCCCAGGAGACGCGGGAGGCGAACGAGGTGCCCTTGGAGTCCTTCTCGTAGCCGGTGTTCGTGGAGTGCTCGCGCACGAACAGGTCGGCCTTGTGGTCGCCGCTGAGGTTGGTGTCGTCGATGCGCGGGTAGGCGGCGCCGACGTACGACTTCACCTTGCTGAACACGCTGTAGGCGCCCTTGGCGACGCAGTTCTGCACGCCCCAGGAGACGATGCCCACGATGCGGTTGTTCACGATCAGCGGGCCGCCGGAGTCGCCGTTGCAGGTGGCGGTGGTGCCGGAGTCGCTGCCGGTGGCGGGGTTGCCCGCGCAGACCATGTGGCCCGCGATGAAGTCGCTGCCGTAGGCGCCGGAGCAGGTGCTGTCGGACTGGATCGGCAGGGTCGCCGTCTTCAGCGTCTGCGAGATGTCGCCGCTGGTGGAGCTGGTGCGGCCCCAGCCGTAGACCTTGGCGCTGGTGCCGGCCGCGTAGGACGCCGTGTCGGTCGACGTCGTCATGCGGATCGGCGTGGCCTTGATCGGGCTCGGCAGGGTCAGTACGGCGATGTCGTTGTCGATGGTCGTCGCGTTGTACGACGGGTGGTTCCACTGCCGCCAGACGCCGGAGACCGTACCGCCGTGCACGTCGGTGTTGCCCGAGGAGTCGGTGGTGGGCAGCTGGTCGGTGCCGGTGAGGATGGCGCCGTTGGCGTGCCAGTCGAAGCCCTTGACGCAGTGCGCGGCGGTGAGGATCTTCGTCGGCGCCACCACGGCACCGCCGCAGAAGAAGCCGAGGTCGTCGCTGGTGTCGCTGGTGCCCTTGTCGTCGTAGTACCAGAGCTGGGCCATCCACGGGGCCGAGGCGATGGTGGTGGTGGTGCCGCCGATGATCATCGGGCTGACGGTCCCGGTGCCGGACGTCGTGCCCGAGGACGACGAGGACGACGGGGACGACGCGGAAGCCGTCCCGCCGCCCTTCGTGTCCTTGGTCTTCGAGGCCTTCTTGAAGTCCTTGTCGGTGGTGAGCGCACCCGCGACGCGGTGCGTCAGCTCGGTGAGGGACGCGGAGCTGGTGGCGGGCTTGACGGTCGGCGCGGCCGAGGCCGTGCTGGCGCCCGCGGAGGCGGTCAGCAGCGCGGCGGCGACGGCCGCGGCGACACCGGCGGCGGCGACGGGCAGGCCGATGCGTATGCGGCGTCTGTGCCGACCGGCGCGGGGCAGAGGCGTGGACAAAAGAGTCCCCCCATGAGCGATGAGTCAGAAGAGGCGCGTGATGTGCACCCGTACCTCTCAGCGCCAAAGGGCCGCCCCCCGTCACCGATCGACGGGGGGCGGCCCTTTTTCTTACCCAGTCTCTACCGACTAGTCGCCGTTCCCGGGCGTCGGCGTCGTCTTCTGAATCTGCATCAGGAACTCGACGTTCGACTTGGTCTGCTTCATCTTGTCGAGCAGCAGCTCGATGGCCTGCTGCTGGTCGAGCGCGTGCAGCACACGCCGCAGCTTCCAGACGATGCCCAGCTCCTCGGCACCCAGCAGGATCTCTTCCTTACGGGTACCGGACGCGTCCACGTCGACAGCCGGGAAGATCCGCTTGTCGGCGAGCTTCCGGTCGAGCTTGAGCTCCATGTTGCCGGTGCCCTTGAACTCCTCGAAGATCACCTCGTCCATGCGGGAGCCGGTGTCGACGAGAGCCGTCGCCAGGATGGTGAGCGAGCCGCCGTCCTCGATGTTGCGCGCCGCACCGAAGAAGCGCTTCGGCGGGTACAGCGCGGTCGAGTCGACACCACCGGACAGGATGCGGCCGGAGGCGGGCGCGGCCAGGTTGTACGCACGGCCCAGACGCGTGATCGAGTCGAGCAGCACGACGACGTCGTGGCCCAGCTCCACCAGACGCTTGGCGCGCTCGATGGCGAGCTCGGCGACCGTGGTGTGGTCCTCGGCCGGACGGTCGAAGGTCGAGGAGATGACCTCGCCCTTGACCGACCGCTGCATGTCGGTGACCTCTTCCGGACGCTCGTCGACGAGGACGACCATCAGGTGGCACTCGGGGTTGTTGTGCGTGATCGCGTTGGCGATCGCCTGCATGATCATGGTCTTACCGGTCTTCGGCGGGGCCACGATCAGACCGCGCTGGCCCTTACCGATCGGCGAGACCAGGTCGATGATGCGAGTGGTCAGCACGCCCGGGTCCGTCTCCAGACGGAGGCGGTCCTGCGGGTAGAGCGGGGTCAGCTTGTTGAACTCCGGGCGGCCACGGCCGTGTTCGGGCGCCATGCCGTTGACGGAGTCGAGGCGGACCAGCGCGTTGAACTTCTCGCGGCGCTCGCCCTCCTTCGGCTGACGGACCGCACCGGTGACGTGGTCGCCCTTGCGCAGGCCGTTCTTGCGGACCTGGGCGAGGGAGACGTACACGTCGTTCGGGCCCGGCAGGTAGCCGGAGGTCCGGATGAAGGCGTAGTTGTCGAGGATGTCCAGGATGCCCGCGACAGGGATCAGGACGTCGTCCTCGGCGACCTGCGGCTCGGCGATGTCGTCGCGGCCACGGCGGCCACGGCGGTCGCGGTAGCGGCCGCGACGGCCACGGCGGCCGCCCTCGAAGTCGTCGTCATCCTGCTGACGGTCCTGGCGGCCGCCCTGCTGCTGGCCCTGCGGCTGACGCTGCTGGCCACCCTGCTGGTCGTCGCCCTTGCCGCGGCGGTCGCGGTCACGCTCTCGGTCCCGGCCGCGCTCACGGCGGTCGCGGCGGCCACGGCCCTCACCGTCACCGGCCTCGCCCTGCGGCTGCTGGGCGGGCGTCTCGGCCTTGGGCTCGGCCTTGGCCTCGGCGGCGACGGTCTCGGCGCTCATCGGGGCGGGGCTGCCGGCCTCGGCGGTGGCGCGGCGGCGACGGCGCTCGGTCGGCGCGTCGTCGCTGGCGGGCTGGCCGGGGATCTCGATCTGCTGCTGGGCCACGGCCTTCTCGGCGGGGGCCTCGGTCTTGGCCTCCGCCTTCTTCTCGGCGTCCTCGCCGGTACGGGCCTTGGAGGTGGCACGGCGCTTCGGCTTGGTCTCGGTGGCGGTCTCGGCCTGGGGGGCGGCACCCCCGGCGGCCTGCGCCTCCTTGATGACCTCGATCAGCTGGCTCTTGCGCATCCGCGCGGTGCCCCTGATGCCGAGGCCCGAGGCGACCTGCTGCAACTCGGCCAGCACCATGCCCTCGAGGCCGGTACCGCGGCGCCGCCGGGAGCCGGCACCGGTGGCAGGCGCGGAGGCGTCCGTGGCGGGCGCGGCAGCGGTCTCCTCGACACGTGCGCCCATCAGATCGGTGGTGTCGCTCACGAAGGGTCCTTCCCTGGAGCGGACGTCGGCCTGTCTGGCTCGGCGACCGGTTGTGCTGTCCGGCTACGGTCCTGTCTTCCATGAACCGTGCCGGGGCGGTGGTCCGCCAAAGCGGCGGAGGAAATGTGCGGTGATTGGCGCTTCCGCGAGCCGTGGCACCCAGTGTCACGTGGCGTGGTAGCACCGATTCCGGAGCGTGCCCGGCGGCCCGCTCAGTGCCCGCATACGACGTACTGCCCAGGTACGGCGCACGGAACACGGAGTGGCGTGGGAGGCTCCCGGAAGAATGTCTGTCCCGGACTGGGACACGATGCACCTCGCCATGGTGGGGTCGGGTGCAGACTTGAGGTTAACACTACCGGATCCAACAAACATTCCCCCTCTCCAAATCCGGCAACCGTGTGTCAGGTCGCAAGCGGCAGCACGCTCGCTCCCTGGACATCGAGGTCCAGCCGGTTCGCGGCCCAGCCCGCACCCGCGAGGTGGGCGACCTTGTCGGCGCTGTCGGCGTCGGCCAGCGCCATGACGGTGGGTCCGGCGCCCGAGATGACGGCCGGGATGCCGTCGGCGCGCAGCCGCTCCACCAGCGCGGCGCTCTCCGGCATGGCCGGAGCGCGGTACTCCTGGTGGAGGCGGTCCTCGGTGGCGGGCAGCAGCAGCTCGGGGCGCCGGGTGAGGGCCTCGACGAGCAGGGCGGCACGGCCCGCGTTGGTGGCGGCGTCGACGTGCGGCACGGTGCGCGGCAGCAGGCCGCGCGCGGTCTCGGTTAGGACCGGCTTACCGGGCACGAAAACCACCGGAACGATGGAATCGCTGGGCTCCATCCTGATCGCCCGTGCGGCGCCGGACTCCATCCAGGACAGCGTGAAGCCGCCGAGCAGACACGCGGCCACGTTGTCGGGGTGGCCCTCGATCTCGGTGGCCAGCTCCAGCAGCGCCGCGTCGTCCAGGCGGGCCTCGCCGCCTATGGTCACCGTGCGGGCGGCGACGATGCCGGCGCAGATGGCGGCGGAGGAGGAGCCGAGGCCACGGCCGTGCGGGATGCGGTTGGCGCAGACGATCTCCAGGCCGCGGGGCTGTCCGCCCAGCAGATCGAAGGCGGTGCGCAGGGAGCGGACGAGAAGGTGAGACTCGTCACGCGGAAGGGTTTCGCTGCCCTCCCCCGCGATGTCGATGTGCAGCCCGGAGTCGGCCACCCGGACGACCACGTCGTCGTAGAGCCCCAGCGCGAGGCCGAGGGCGTCGAAGCCCGGGCCGAGATTGGCGCTGGTGGCGGGAACGCGCACCCGGACGGCGGCGGCGCGGAACGCTGGACCGGCCATCGCTCGTTGACTCTCCTTGAGCTGCGTGACTGTCGAAGACATTCGATACGTACGTGGAGACCCTCCGGCCGCGCAGACGGCGCGGCGTCGCCCATGTGCGCAGCCCTGTGCCGGGCATATGCAACGGGCGGGTTCAGTACAGCCTATCGAAGGAAGGTTGTGTGGCGACATAGGGCGCACAGGAGGCGCACGATGCGTGTCGTAAGCCCCCTGTGCACCCTGTCAGGGGTTTTCCAGGATTCAGGCGAGGCCGAGGCGCTCGGCGGCGGCGGCCGCGTCGACCGGGACGGTGACCGGCTGCGGGGCGCCGGCGACGGCCCAGTCGGGGTCCTTGAGGCCGTTGCCCGTGACGGTGCACACGATGCGCTGCCCCGGGTCGACCTTGCCCTGTTCGGCGGCCTTCAGCAGACCGGCCACGGAGGCGGCGGAGGCGGGCTCCACGAAGACGCCCTCCTGCGCGGCCAACAGGCGGTAGGCGCGCAGGATTTCACGGTCCGTCACCTCGTCGATGACACCGCCCGACTCGTCGCGCGCGGCGAGGGCGTACTGCCAGGAGGCGGGGTTGCCGATGCGGATGGCGGTGGCGATGGTCGACGGGTCCTTGACCACCTCGCCGCGCACGATCGGGGCGCTGCCGGAGGCCTGGAAGCCCCACATCCGGGGGGTCCCGGAGGCGATGCCGTCGGCGGCGTACTCCGTGTAGCCCTTCCAGTAGGCGGTGATGTTGCCCGCGTTGCCCACCGGGAGGACGTGGATGTCGGGTGCGTCGCCGAGCATGTCCACGATCTCGAAGGAGGCCGTCTTCTGGCCCTCGATACGCACCGGGTTGACCGAATTGACCAACGCCACCGGGTAGTTCTCGCTCAGCGAGCGCGCGAGGGTGAGGCAGTCGTCGAAGTTGCCGTCGACCTGGAGGATCTTCGCACCGTGCACGAGGGCCTGGCCCATCTTGCCGAGGGCGATCTTGCCCTGCGGGACGAGCACGGCCGAGACCATGCCGGCCCGCACGGCGTAAGCGGCGGCGGAGGCCGACGTGTTGCCGGTGGAGGCGCAGATCACCGCCTTCGCCCCCTCCTCCTTGGCCTTGGAGATGGCCATGGTCATGCCGCGGTCCTTGAAGGACCCGGTGGGGTTGGCGCCCTCCACCTTCAGGTGGACCTCACAGCCCGTGCGCTCGGAGAGCACCTGCGCGGGCACGAGGGGCGTACCGCCCTCGCGGAGCGTCACGACCGGCGTGGTGTCGGATACCGGCAGCCGGTCCCGGTACTCCTCGATGATTCCGCGCCACTGGTGGGTCATTGCTGGTTACTCTCCTTCAACCCGCATGATGCTGGCGACACCCCGCACGGTGTCGAGCTTGCGCAGCGCCTCGACGGTCCCGGACAGGGAGGCGTCGGACGCGCGGTGGGTGACGACGACGAGGGAGGCCTCGCCGTCCTTGCCCTGCTGGCGCACCGTATCGATCGACACCCCGTGCTCGGCGAACACGGTCGCGACCTGGGCGAGAACACCCGGTTTGTCGGCGACGTCGAGGCTGATGTGGTAGCGCGTGACGACCTCGCCCATGGGCGAGACGGGCAGGGCGGCGTACGCCGACTCACCGGGCCCCGTTGCGCCGTTGAGCCGGTTGCGGCAGACGGCGACGAGGTCGCCGAGCACGGCGGAGGCGGTCGGGGAACCGCCGGCGCCGGGGCCGTAGAACATCAGCTGACCGGCGGCATCGCTCTCCACGAAAACGGCGTTGTACGCGCCGCGCACGGAGGCGAGCGGGTGGGTCAGCGGAATCATGGCGGGATGCACGCGCGCGGTGACGGACGCCCCGTCCTTCGAGCGCTCGCAGATCGCGAGCAGCTTGATGGTGCAGCCCATCTCCTTCGCCGAGCGGAAGTCGGCGGCGGTGACTTCGGCCATGCCCTCGCGGTAGACGTCGTCGAGGCGCACGCGCGTGTGGAAGGCGATCCCGGCGAGGATGGCGGCCTTGGCGGCGGCGTCGAAGCCCTCGACGTCGGCGGTCGGGTCGGCTTCGGCGTACCCGAGGGCGGTGGCCTCGTCGAGCGCCTCCTGGTAGCCGGCGCCGGTGGAGTCCATCTTGTCGAGGATGAAGTTGGTCGTGCCGTTGACGATCCCCATCACCCGGTTGATCTTGTCGCCGGCGAGGGACTCGCGCAGCGGGCGGATGAGCGGGATGGCACCGGCGACGGCGGCCTCGTAGTAGAGGTCCTTGCCGTGCTCCTCCGCCTCCGCGTGCAGGGCGGCCCCGTCCTGGGCGAGCAGGGCCTTGTTGGCGGAGACGACGGAGGCCCCGTGCTCGAAGGCGGTGGTGATGAGGGACCGCGCGGGCTCGATCCCGCCGATCACCTCGACCACCACATCGATGTCGCCGCGTTTGACGAGGGCGGTGGCGTCGGTGGTGACGAGGGCCGGGTCGATGCCCTCGCGCACCTTGCTGGGGCGCCGTACGGCCACGCCCGCGAGCTCCACGGGCGCTCCGATCCTCGCTGCGAGGTCGTCGGCGTGCGTCGTCATGATGCGCGCCACCTCTGAGCCGACAACCCCACAGCCCAGCAGCGCCACCTTCAGCGGACGCGTACGCATCATCCGACCTCGTTTCCTCATACCGTCTACGGTTGGACCAGTCTCACTCACCGGACGGGAGTTTCTACCCTTCGTCCGGATCGTGAGACATCTATTTCATTTGTTCGGGGGTGGAAGACCGTAGATCTTCCGTCCCCGTGAGCTGGTGTCATGCGCTGGTGTCAGCCGACGTCGAGACGCAGGAGATCCTCCTCCGTCTCGCGCCGGACGATCACCCGCGCCTCGCCGTCCTTCACCGCGACGACGGGCGGCCGCAGCACATGGTTGTAGTTGCTGGCCATGGACCGGCAGTACGCACCGGTGGCCGGTACGGCGATGAGATCCCCCGGCGCCAGGTCGGCGGGCAGGAACGCGTCCTTGACCACGATGTCCCCGCTCTCGCAGTGCTTGCCGACCACACGGGCGAGCATGGGCTCGGCACTGGAGGTCCGGGACACGAGGGCGACGCTGTACTCGGCGTCGTACAGGGCCGTGCGGATGTTGTCGGACATGCCGCCGTCGACGGACACGTACGTCCGCAGCCCCTCCAGCGGCTTGACGGTGCCGACCTCGTACAGCGTGAAGGCGGTCGGCCCGACGATGGCGCGCCCGGGCTCGACGGAGATGCGGGGGGTGCGCAGCCGGGCGGCCTCGCACTCGCGCGTGACGATCTCGGTGAGCGCCTTGGCGATCTCGTGGGGTTCGCGGGGGTCGTCGTCGCTCGTGTAGGCGATACCGAGCCCACCGCCGAGGTCGATCTCGGGCAGCTCGACGCCATGCTCGTCCCGAATGTCCTTGAGCAGCCCGACAACGCGGTGCGCGGCGACCTCGAAGCCGGACATGTCGAAGATCTGCGACCCGATGTGGGAGTGGATCCCGATCAGCTCGAGCCCGTCGAGCTGCAGCGCCCGCCGCACGGCCTCCGCGGCCTGCCCCCCGGCCAGCGGAATCCCGAACTTCTGGTCCTCATGGGCGGTGGCGATGAACTCGTGCGTGTGCGCCTCGACCCCGACGGTGATCCGAATCTGGACCTTCTGCCGCTTGCCCAGGGACTGCGCGATGTGGGCGACGCGCACGATCTCCTGGAAGGAGTCCAGCACGATCCGCCCGACACCGGCCTCGATGGCGCGACGGATCTCGTCCGTGGACTTGTTGTTGCCGTGGAAGGCGATGCGCTCGGCCGGCATGCCGGCGGACAGGGCGGTGGCCAGCTCGCCCCCGGAGCACACGTCGAGGTTGAGCCCTTCCTCATTGAGCCACCGCACGACGGCACGGGACAGGAACGCCTTCCCCGCGTAGAACACATCGGCGTCGGCCCCGAAGGCGGTACGCCACGCACGCGCGCGTGCACGGAAGTCGGCCTCGTCGAGGATGTAGGCGGGGGTGCCGTGCTCTTCGGCGAGGGTCTTCACATCGACGCCTCCGACGGTGACGGCCCCGTCGGCGTTGCGCCCGACGGTCTGGGCCCAGACCTTGTGGTCGAGGGCGTTGAGGTCGGCGGGCGGCGCGTAGTAGTGCCCCTCGGGCAGGACGTCGGCGTGGCGGGGCCCGGCGGGATGGGCGGAACGGCTCATGACGGTGACTCTCAGACTCTCTGTCTCTCTCCGGGCGTCTCTCGCGAGGGGCCTCAGAGGTGTTCGGGTGCGTCGATGCCGAGCAGGGACAGGCCGCCGGCCAGCACCGTCCCGGCGGCTTCGGCGAGGGCGAGCCGGGCGCGGTGGGCGGCCGAGGGTTTCTCCTCGCCGCAGGGCAGCACGGAGGGCAGAAAGGGCAGCACGGCATCGGCAACGGTGACGAGATGCCGGGCAAGCCGGTCCGGGGCACGGTGGGTGGCGGCCGCGGTGAGGATGCGGGGGTGGTCGGCCAGGGGGGTGAGGAGGGTGGGGATGGCAGGTATGTCGCGGGAAGTGCTGGTGGCGGTGGTGTGGCTGCCCTTGGCGGTGGTGTGGCTGCCCTTGGCGGCGATGGCGGGGGCAGTGTCTGCAGAGCGGCTGGTATCGGTCTGACCGGCGTCGACGGAGGGGCTGGTGTCGAGCGGACCGGGTTCGGCGGCGAAGCCCAGGCGGGCGGCGCTGCGGCTGAGGGACCGGACGCGGGCGTGGGCGTACCGCACCCGGAACAGCGGATTGCTCTCCCGCTGGACCAGATGATCGGCGGTGATGCGGGGCCGGTCGTGCGGGGCGGGGTGCAGCAGGGCCCACTGGGAGGCGTCGTGGCCCAGCGGCGCGGGATCCTCCGGCGCGGGCACGGGCCGCAGATCGACGGGCTCACCATGCTCGACGGTGGCCCGCCCGCCCTGCGTGGCGACGATCCGTACGACGGCGTCCGCGACGACCTCGGCCCGCACCTCGTACGGCACCCGCAGCGCGACGACCTGCCCGGCGAGGGCGTCACCATGACCGTACGAGGCCCCACGGGCCCGGATCTCCCGGACGAGCCCGGTGACGAGGTCGGCCTGCGCGTCCAGGCTGATGTTCAGAAACCCGGGCCCGGTCACGACGACATCCCGGATCCCGTCGGCACCGACGAGCCGGGGCCGCAGAATCTCGGCGACCCGCCGCGGGGGCTGCCCGGCCGGCCGGGCGAGCTGCAGAGCGACGTTGGTGGCGAAGTCCCCGCACCCCCCGGGCCCCGGCTCGGTCACCACGACCCGCTCGGGCACGCTCACACTCAGCTCCCCCTCATCGACAGCACACCGCACCGCGTGCAGCACGGTGCGGGACAACTCGACGGGGGTCACGGGACAAGCGTAGGGGAGGAAGGGAGTGGGTAGCCGAAACGGTCCTTACTGTGGGACGGCCCTCTGACCGGCCCCGGATCCCCCACCGTTCCCTGACCACCTAACCACCGGACGAAATCCCACCCGGCACACCATCGGAGACCCCGTCGGAGATCCCATCGGCGACGCCCCCCGGAACCCTGCCGCCGCCCCCGCCCCCATCCGCGCCACCATCCCCGTCCTCGTCATCATCCCCGTCGCCGCTCCCGCCCCGGCCTCGATGCCCTCCGCCTCCCTGCCCTCCGTCTGCCCCGTCACCGTCGCCCCCGCGCTCGATCAGCTGCTTGACGAGGCGTACGAGTTCGGAGGGCTCGAAGGGCTTGGCGAGGAAGGCGTCCACGCCGACGTCGAGACCGGTGTCGACCTCGTACTGCGTGCACGCACTGATGATGGCGAGGGGCAGATGGTGCGTACGGGGGTCGGCGCGGAGCCGGGCGGCGGTGCGCAGGCCGTCCAGCCGGGGCATGACGACGTCGAGCGTCACGACATCGGGCCGCACCTGGTGCACCACATCCAGACACTCGGCACCATCGGCCGCGGTCACGACCTCCAGCCCTTCCAGCTCGAGGTTGACCCTGATCAGCTGCCGGATGACCTTGTTGTCGTCCACAACAAGCACCCGACCCGAGGCGCCTGACACAAGTCGAGAGTAGGTCCGGACCGGCCACCGCGTCCGGGTTTTCCCCACTTCCACCCCGTACAGGGGACCCGTCCACCTCACCGAGGGCACGGGCCTGCTCCGTACAGGCGAAGTCCACCGCACCCGGACGACCTGCCCGCCCCGCACTAAGCCCGTTTCCGCCCCTCACGAAAGGGCAGGCCCGCCCCACACGGACCCGTCCACCATGGGCAATGACCCCGCCCTGTTCGCCACCGGGGAAACGGGTTCCTGATCACCTCGCCGGACCTGCTAGTCTTCTACCCGTCGCCGCGAGCAAAGAGCTCCGCAGCCGACACGCCCCCGTAGCTCAGGGGATAGAGCAACGGCCTCCGGAGCCGTGTGCGCAGGTTCGAATCCTGCCGGGGGCACTCGCCGAGGATCAGCAAGGATCAACCGCTGACCAGGGCGGATGCCGACAGAAGAGGGCGGGAGTCAGTCTCACTGACTCCCGCCCTCTCTCGTTGTCTCTCGGTGTTCGTGACACACCTCCGACACGCTCGGGCGCCGGCTTCAGCTCCTGCGGACCATTCCTCAGCTCAGCTGGCTCCTAGCCTCTGCGACATCCGGCCAACGGGCATGCAGCGAGCTTGGACGCGGACAGAATTCACAAAGCGTGATCGGCAGGTAGACATATAACGCTGGGGTGCGTCACAGTGGCTGCCCCTTGCAGGACTACCGGCGCCGGAAGCCATGGGGGGTGGAGGGGGCCGCATGGCCTGCGATGGTGATAGAGATCATCGGTCATGGGGGGGCAAGATGCGAATAGAAGTGTCACATTGGGTAAATGCGGTACTCCTCTTCGGGACTGTCACGGTTTTTATAAAAGTGGTAATCGAGAGGATATGTGGCCGCCTTGCGGTTGACAAACCGTGGCGCCACGGAAAATATCTCCCTGTGCCAGGATTGCGCGCATCCCTCTCCCGCGAGATCGCAGAGACAGATAGCGGACGCTGCCTGGAAATATGTCAAAGCCACGGCAGGCCCATGGTCGTTACCGTAGATAGATTGAAGACGGAGTTGATGCGAGCGTGGTCTAGCACAACTGCGCTGCGCAGAATGGACTGGGTAGCCATTGTCGCATTCGAACTTGTGTGGGCGACCGCAGTCATGTGGCCAGGGTGGGCTTACAGGGGCGAGGATCTCTGGTCGAACATGCTTTTTCCAACAGGTGAGTTGGAAGACCAGGCCACCCTCCTCGGGGTGCTCGCTGGCACCTCCTTCGGGATTCTGCACTACCGCGAACAGGCTTCGATATGGCGACTACAAAACAGTGACCACGAGGCACTACTCCTCTGCGTCGCGATACTTCAAGAACACAGCAGGACAGCCGGAAGCGGGGTAACAGGATCTGCGGCCACTCAGGAAATACCTTCGCTCTGCTCCTGGCTAGAATCTTTCGCCGAGCACGGGCCATCTCTATGGGGTCCAGGTCTTAGAGAAGCTGCCACTAGACACATAGCCGTGGTCACGAATCAACTTATGCGATACTCCCGTGGAGTTCTCACGGACGGCAGCGAAAGGGTCCCTGAAGGCTCTCGCCTAGTCTCAACGCTGCTTGATCGGATCATCGAAAAACGATGGCTGCATCTACTCGATGTTGAGGACGCCGAAGAATCCGTTACCTCGGACACGATGCACACGCCGTCAGAGAAGCGTGACGCTTGGATTATCGTCGTTAGTTCCTTCGCTGCTGCGGCAGCGCTCGCTGGCGCGACGCGTGTGGGCGTACCTCTGACAGCAGCAATACCTGCCGCACTCATCTTTCTCATGGGCCCCGCAGCATTGTGGGGAAGCCAACACCTAGGAGTGACCCCGCAAGCGCTCCTCGATACAGCGCGATCCTCAATAACCCGCTCGGGACAGGACAGCGCCGGCAGCACGCAAGTTTCTGAAGAGTCAAACAGGAGCGACGCAGCCACCTAAGAGCTCATAACACGATCTTGTTGTGGTGCCCTGATTGGGCGTGACCAGTACGACGATTCTGCCGTTCGTGAGGTGTGAGGAACCGGCCG
>NZ_JBFAWG010000023.1:0-103951 GCF_040680215.1 Streptomyces sp. NPDC052107 | reverse complement strand
GTCATCGTCCAGCCCGTCGGCTGGCAGCCGCTCAGCGAAATGATCGGCCACCCGGAACTGGCCGACGACCCGGAATGGGCCACCCCCGAGGCGCGGCTGCCGAAACTGGACAAAATGTTCCAGCTGATCGAGGAATGGACGTCCACCCTCCCCAAGTGGCAGGTGCTGGAGAAGCTGAACGCGCACAACATCCCGTGCGGGCCGATCCTGTCCACCAAGGAGATCATCGAGGACGAATCGCTGGCCGCCAACGAGATGGTGGTCCGCGTCCCGCACCCCGAACGCGGCGAGTTCATCACCGTCGGCAGCCCCCTGAAGCTGTCCGACTCCCCCGTGGAGGTCACCACCTCCCCGCTGCTGGGCGAGCACAACGAGCAGATCTACACCGGCGAACTCGGCCTGGCCACCGAGGAGTTGCGCCTACTGAAGTCGAACGGAGTGATCTGAGCATGCTGCGGTGCCGCCACCGCTCGGCGCAAGCTGCCCGGCATCCGCCGTTGCCGACCCGGCGACGCGGACCACCGTCGCGCCGCACCCCGACTTTCGATGACGCGGACCGTCAAGACCGGTCCCTATGACAGGTCCTGCCCGGGCGCCGCTGCCCGGGGGCGGACCTCCCCGCATTGCACACGGAGTACCGACCAGGGGGCGCTGGCGAGTCTCTTGAGCAAGGGGAAAAGACATGACAACCGCAACATCCAGGCGGCCCGCATACCGGGAGATCACGGATGCGAACGGACGCGTGTACCGGGTCGGCGAGAGTCCCCGGGACATCCTCGGCGGGCCGCGCCTGCTGATGGTGGTGCTTCCGTGGGTGGCCATGATGGCCATCAGCGTCGCGGAATACGCCTATGGCTCGGCCGAGGAGGTCCTGTCCTCGGCGCACGGCTGGACATCCACCGACACCTTCTGGGTCCTCGGCGTGTGGACAGTCTTCCAGGCGGCAGTGGCCTTCCCGACGGGAAGGCTCCGAGAGCGAGGGATCCTCACGGCCCGTGGGGCCATGCTGGTCGGAGCCGTCCTGGCCGGGCTCGGCTTCTTCGCCCTCAGTCACGCGCCGAACGTGACGCTGGCGATCCTGGGCTTCGGTGTCCTCGGTGGCGCGGGCGCCGGCATGGTCTACTCGACCTGCGTCAACATCGTCGGCAAGTGGTACCCGGAACGGCGCGGCGGCAAGACCGGCTTCGTCAACGGCGGTTTCGCCTACGGATCCGTACCGATGATCTTCGTGTTCACCTATGCCTTCGACGCCGGCAACTACCACACGGTGCTCGACTCGGTGGGCATCTACGTTCTGGGGTTCGTTGCGATCTGCGGCTGGTTCTTCAGGGACCCGCCGAAGAACTGGTGGCCTGAGGAGGTCGACCCGCTCGAGCACAGCAAGAACGCCAACGACAAGGCGCTGTCCAAGAACCCCCCGGCCGTGCGGCAGTACGAGCCGATGGAGGCGATCCGCACCGGGATGCTCCCGCTGATGTGGCTCTGCCTGGTGCTGTGCTCCGGGGTCTCCATCTTCGGCATCTCCTTCCAGGTTCCGTTCGCGAAGGAGATGGGGTTCGGTCCGCTGGTGGCCGCCTCGTCGATGGGCATCATGTCCGTCATCAACGGCACCGGCCGCGGTGCGACCGGCTGGGTGTCCGACCGGCTGGGACGGAAGAAGACCCTGATACTGGTCATCCTGGTCGAGGGCCTGTCGCAGTTCGGTGTCCTGTGGGCCGGTGACATCGGCAGTGAACCGCTGTTCCTCTTCTTCGCCTTCATCTCCGGGTTCGGCTCTGGCGCCTTCTTCCCGATGTTCGCCTCGCTGGTCCCGGACTACTTCGGCGAGAACAACAACGCCCAGAACTACGGCCTGGTGTACAGCTCCAAGCTGGTGGGCGGGCTGGCCGGCAGTGGCCTGGGCGCGACGGTCGTCGCGGCGTGGGGCTACTCCGGGGCGTACACACTCGCCGGATGCTTCGGGCTGGCGTCGGCGGCGCTCGCGATGCTGCTGCGGCAGCCCGGGCGCACCACTTCCGGCCGGGTCAGGGCGGGCGCGTTGCAGGTGAGCGGCGAAACGGCCTAGCCCGCACCGTCACTCAGGGCTGACGGCTGCCCGCTGTGGTCCGTTCCCGCCGTTGGGCGGACGGTCCACGGCGGGCGGCTTTCCGCGTCGGGCGGAGGGACCTGCCGTCGTCCCTGCGACATCCCGTGGCGGCGTGCCGTCGTCAGCGCTCGGCATCCGTGCGTGCGTGGTAGCTGGTGCGGGTGTGCTCCGTGTGATCCCGCATCAGCTGCTGCGCCCGCTGCTCGTCCCCTGCCGCGATGGCGTCGATCATCGCCCGGTGCTCGTCCCAGGACAACGAGCCACGGGTACGGGCGACGGGCGTGTAGAACCAGCGGACGCGGCGATCCACCTGCGCGGACAGCTCCGCGAGCACCGAGTTGGCCGCGAGCTCCATCACGTACGTGTGAAAGTCGGCGTTGGCCGCGACCACGGCGTCGACGTCGTCGGCCTTCAGTGCCCGCTCGCCCGCCTCGCAGAGCTCGCGCAGTCGCGCCGTGGCCTCCGGGGTGGCGTTGGCCGCCGCGAGTCTCGCCGCCTCGGCCTCCAGCAGACCGCGTACGACGAGGAGTTGGTCGGCCTCCTCCTCCGTGGGGTCGTGCACGAACGCGCCCTGCGCCGGGCGCAGGTCCACCCAGCCCTCGGTGTTGAGCCGCTGCAGGGCTTCGCGGACCGGCTGGCGGGAGACGCCGAGGTGGCCGGCGAGCTCGGTCTCGACCAGATGCTGCCCGGGCTTGAGCGACCTGGTGACGATGAGCTCCAGGAGGGCCTCGTACACCCGCTCGCGCAGTGGGCCGGGTCGCTCCAGCTTGGTTACGGTGCCGGTCGGCAACGTCACGGACGCCATGGCTCCACCCCTCGGTAGCGGCTTAACCTAGCCTGATATTGGTTTTCGTCTACAGTCTACACACTTGATCTGCCCGTGGTGCCGACTCCCCGGGCTTGGTGGGAAATCGGGGTCGCCTGCCGCTTGTCAAGTGGAGGATACTGTAGACAGAATGCTGTCGACCATCATTGGGCAGGCCGTGGGCGCCGGTCTTCGCGACACTCCATGACCGTGTCCACGTGCGACCAGCGCCTGACTCAGCATGCGGCGGCCACCGTGAGCTGACGGCGATGCAGCGCGTGACACGGACGCGGGACCGGCCGGCGGGTGCGCCCCCTGGGCCGGCCGGTCCCGGCGTCACCCCGCCTCGGCGAGCTATCCGAGGGGAGTCCTGGCGAGGACTTCGCGAAGTACCGGCCAGGACAGGTCGGAGTAGGTGGTGGACTTCTCCTTGGTGTGCTTGGTCTGGAGGATGTACTCGAAGGTGTGCTTGGTCTGGAGGATGTACTCGAACACCTCGCGGGTCAGGTCGGCACCTTCGTACGCGTCCAGGTGCACTTCCTTCTCGTTGAGGTACACGTGGAGACTCGCCCCGAATTCGGCGCCGTCGTCCATGAGGCCGTCACCGCTCATGACTCCGCCGTCCATGGGGCAGGAGACTTTGTGCACGGCGTACGTGTCATGGGTCAGCCACGCGCACTGGCCGGGTGTGAGCGTCGCCAGCCGGCGTTTCTCGGCGTCCCAGTCCAGCTTGCCGTGGGACATGGCGTCGCACTTTCCGCGTTTTTGATCAACCCTCGGACAGGCCATCTCGCGAAAGCGCGAGGTTGGGCCGAGGCCAGTGACCGACCTGTCCCGGCGGCTCTGAGCGCTCGCGCGAGATCTCCGGGCTCTCTCACCCTCCTCGCGGTGGCGGCTCCTGGGACGCACTGGGTCGGGGGCATCCGGGAAGCGCCTACCCTTGAGGAATGACCAGCAGAAGCGACCGGAGCCCCGCAGTGGACGTTCATGCCCCCAGGAGTTACGAGATCCGCACCTACGGGTGCCAGATGAACGTCCACGATTCCGAGCGGTTGGCCGGCCTGCTCGAAGACGCCGGGTATGTGCGGGCCTCCGAGGGCTCGGACGGGGACGCGGACGTGGTCGTGTTCAACACCTGTGCCGTGCGGGAGAACGCCGACAACCGGCTGTACGGCAACCTCGGCCGGCTGGCGCCGAAGAAGGCCTCGCGGCCAGGCATGCAGATCGCGGTCGGCGGCTGCCTCGCGCAGAAGGACCGCGACACCATCGTGAAGAAGGCGCCCTGGGTGGATGTCGTCTTCGGTACGCACAACATCGGCAAGCTGCCGGTCCTGCTGGAGCGCGCCCGCGTGCAGGAGGAGGCGCAGGTCGAGATCGCCGAGTCGCTGGAGGCCTTCCCGTCCACCCTGCCGACCCGGCGCGAGAGCGCCTACGCGGCCTGGGTGTCGATCTCCGTCGGCTGCAACAACACGTGCACCTTCTGTATCGTCCCGGCCCTGCGCGGCAAGGAGAAGGACCGCCGGCCCGGCGACATCCTCGCCGAGGTGGAGGCGCTGGTCGCCGAGGGTGTCTCCGAGATCACCCTGCTCGGCCAGAACGTCAACGCCTACGGCTCCGACATCGGCGACCGCGAGGCCTTCAGCAAGCTGCTGCGCGCCTGCGGGAAGACCGAGGGCCTGGAGCGGGTCCGCTTCACCTCTCCGCACCCCCGTGACTTCACCGACGACGTCATCGCCGCCATGGCCGAGACCCCGAACGTGATGCCGCAGCTGCACATGCCGCTGCAGTCCGGCTCGGACACCGTCCTGAAGGCGATGCGCCGTTCCTACCGGCAGGAGCGCTACCTCGGGATCATCGAGAAGGTGCGGGCCGCCATCCCGCACGCGGCGATCACCACCGACATCATCGTGGGCTTCCCCGGCGAGACCGAGGAGGACTTCGAGCAGACCCTGCACGTGGTCCGTGAGGCGCGGTTCGCGCAGGCCTTCACCTTCCAGTACTCCAAGCGCCCCGGTACCCCGGCCGCCACGATGGAGAACCAGATCCCGAAGGAGGTCGTCCAGGCGCGCTACGAGCGGCTCGTCGCCCTCCAGGAGGAGATCTCCTGGGAGGAGAACAAGAAGCAGGTCGGCCGCACCCTCGAGCTGAT
Organism: Streptomyces sp. NPDC052107; assembly: GCF_040680215.1. NCBI lineage: Bacteria > Bacillati > Actinomycetota > Actinomycetes > Kitasatosporales > Streptomycetaceae > Streptomyces > Streptomyces sp. NPDC052107. The sequence goes on along the minus strand of NZ_JBFAWG010000023.1, from coordinate 98,911 downwards.
GGTCGCCGAGGGCGAGGGCCGCAAGGACGGCGCCACGCACCGCCTCTCCGGCCGAGCCCCCGACAACCGGCTCGTCCACTTCACCAAGCCGGAGCAGGAGGTCCGCCCCGGTGACGTGGTCACCGTCGAGGTGACCTACGCCGCCCCGCACCACCTCCTCGCCGAGGGCCCCGTCCTCTCCGTGCGCCGCACGCGCGCGGGGGACGCCTGGGAGAAGCGCAACGCCGCCGAGGCCGCCAAGCCGGCCGGCGTCATGCTGGGCCTGCCGAGGATCGGGGCGCCGGAGCCGCTGCCGGTCGCCTCGGGAAGCGGTTGCGGCTGCGACTGAGTGGCCGGGCGCAGTACGGGGCGGACGGGGCACCTCGTGCTGCCGTGTCGAGTTGCGTTCACCGAAGAGGCCGCCCACGTGCGCGACAGCCTGTCCGCGGACCGGCGTGACGTGCTGGAGAGTGGCCCGGCCATTGAGGTGACCGACCCACGGCACAGGCTCTCCCGATCCGACCGGCGTGCTCATCGGACTGACTCGGCCGGCGGCGGTCGTACGGCGTACCCTGCCGATCATGCTTGTCGCCGCCGCCGTCTGTCCCTGCCCTCCGCTGCTCGTGCCCGAGGTGGCCGCGGGCGCCGCTCCCGAGATGGACGCCGCGCGCTCGGCCTGCGCCGATGCGCTCGGTGTGCTCGCCGCCGCCCGCCCGGACCTCCTGGTGGTCGTCGGTCCCGCCGAGCAGAGCGGGCGCGGATCGTTTCCGCAGGGCACTCCGGGGTCCCTCCGCGGCTTCGGGGTCGACGCGGAGGTACGCCTGGGCCCCGCCGAGGACACCGTCCCCGAGCGCGAGCTGCCGCCGTCGCTCACCGTCGGCGCCTGGCTGCTGGAGCGGACCGGCTGGGCGGATGCCCCGATCGAGGGACTCGGTGTCGGGGAACCGCTCGCGCCCGAGCGGTGTATCGAAGTCGGAAGGGAGATCGGCGCCCGGGCCGGGCGGGTGGCGCTGCTGGTGATGGGAGACGCCAGCGCGTGCCGCACGGTCAAGGCGCCGGGTTACCTGGACGAGCGGGCGGCACCCTTCGACGCGGAGGTCGCGCGGGCGCTGGGCACGGCGGACGTGGCCGCCGTCCAGGCGCTGGACGCCGAGCTGGCATACGAACTGAAGGCCTCCGGCCGGGCCCCCTGGCAGGTCCTGGCCGGCGCCGCCGAGGGCGCGAACCTCGGCGGCGCACTGCTGTACGAGGACGCGCCGTACGGCGTGGGGTATGTGGTGGCCACCTGGTCCTAGTGCGGCGTGGTGGCCACCGGGTCATAGCGGGCTTCGGGCTGCGGCTCCGGCGCACGCGGAAACGGCGGACGGCCCGGAGCCGTTGTGCTCCACGACCGTCCGCCGACCCGCCTGCCGTGCGGCCGCACGCCGTTCAGGAGGCTCGCTGCCTCCGTGCGGCCGCATGCCGTCCAGGAGCTCAGGAAGCCGGTGGGGGACCCTCCGGCGGCGTGGGCCGGGTGGGGGTCGTCGGATGGCCGCCGGTCCTCTCCGGGCCGTGACCTTCCTTGTGCGCGAGTCGGTCGACCGCGTGCCTGGTTTTGCCGGTGCCCGCGTGGATCTTGTCGCTGTACTTGTGCTTGGTCCGCTCGTCCACGGCCTTCGCGGCCTTCTCGATCCCGTGCTGGACCTTGTCCCCGTGCTCTCGCGCGAGGTCCGACACCTTGTCCCTGGCCGGGCCGAGCTTGGCCTTCATGTTGTCCAACAGACCCATGGTCCACCTTCCCTCGCGGGGCAGTTACTTGCGGGCGCCCTCGCCGGCCTCGCTGTCGGCGGCCTCCTCGGCGGACTGCTGCCTGGGGATGCCGGAGCCCTCGGACGCGTCGTCCGCGGCGTCCTCCGACCGCGCCGCCCCGTCCTCGTTCCCGTCCCCCGACGACCCCGTCGCCTCCGCCGACCCGGCTGCCTTCGCCTCCGCCGACTCGGTCTCCTCCGTCTCGGCTCCCGGCTCCGCGCCGGCCTGCGCCTCGGCGGCCGACGCCTCCGGAGTCGCCTTCGACCTGCCGAGGAGTCGTGCAAAAACGCCCATATCCACTCCATACGGTACTCGTGCGGGCGAATTCCCGCGTTACCCGGTGCGTACGGTTGCGCCGCCCGGGTCACCGCCTCCGGCGGGCCGGAGGGCGGCACCTCGCCACGGGCAACGACCCGGGACCGCACCCGTCACGTAACTCGTTCGAGGCACCGCCAGGAGGTTTGCGAGACTGGTGCGGTGAGCAGCGCACCCTCCTCCCCTCGCGTCATCGCCGTCGTCGGACCCACCGCGGCCGGAAAGTCCGATCTCGGCGTCTTCCTGGCCCAGCAACTCGGTGGGGAGGTCGTCAACGCGGACTCCATGCAGCTGTACCGAGGGATGGACATCGGCACCGCCAAGCTGACGCCCGGAGAACGCGGCGGCATCCCGCACCACCTGCTGGACATCTGGGACGTGACGGTCACCGCCTCCGTCGCCGAGTACCAGAAGCTGGCCCGCGCCCGGATCGACGCACTGCTCGCCGAGGACCGCATGCCGATCCTGGTCGGCGGTTCCGGCCTGTACGTCCGCGGGGCCGTCGACAACCTGGAGTTCCCCGGCACCGACCCCGAGGTCCGCGCCCGCCTGGAGGAGGAGCTGGCGCTGCGCGGCTCGGGCGCGCTGCACGCCCGGCTGACCGCCGCCGACCCGGAGGCCGCCCGCGCGATCCTGCCGGGCAACGGTCGCCGTATCGTCCGGGCGCTGGAAGTGATCGAGATCACCGGCCGGCCCTTCACCGCCAACCTGCCGGGCCACGACTCCGTGTACGACACCGTCCAGATCGGAGTCGACGTGGCTCGCCCCGAACTGGACGAGCGCATCGCGCGCCGGGTCGACCGGATGTGGGAGGCGGGCCTCGTGGACGAGGTGCGCGCACTGGAGGCGGAGGGGTTGCGCGAGGGGCGCACGGCGTCGCGTGCGCTGGGTTACCAGCAGGTGCTCGCGGCACTCGCCGGGGAGTGCACGGAAGCGGAAGCCCGGGCCGAGACCGTACGCGCGACCAAGCGCTTCGCGCGCCGTCAGGATTCGTGGTTCAGGCGCGATCCCCGGGTCCACTGGCTGAGTGGGGCCGTGGCCGACCGCGGGAAACTTCCGCACCAGGCCCTGGCGTTGGTCGAACGACCGGTTACAGCCTGATCACGTCATGGCATCGGGATGCGCCGCCGGTCATCGCGGCCTTCGGCGCCGTGCCATCATCGAGCTTCGATCGACCAAGTGGAGCCTAGTTGGGAGGGCGCGTGGCGATGGAGGCCGGCACTCGCGACACCGCACAAAGTGCCGAGCACGTCACCACAGCGGGTGACGAACCGGAGCCGAGCGGTGGCCGTCTGGCCGACGACTGCCTGGACGAGGATCGTCTGAGCGAAGAGCGTGTGAACGGAGACCGCCTGGCCGACCATCGGCTGCCCGAAGGCCGTCACATCGAAGGCCGGCCGGCGGAGGACCGCTTCACCGACGACGAACTCGTCGACGACCGGCTTGCCGAAGATCGGCTCACTGCGGACCCACTCACCGACGACGGGCTCGACGAGACGCCGGACGGCGTGACCGACGACGGACCGGAGCCCGAGGAGATGTACCCGGGCGGTCCGGAGGTCGAGGTCGAACTGCGCCCGCAGCGCCGGCTCCGCCTCTGGCAGCTCGCTCCCATCGTGGGACTGTCCGCCGTCGGCTCCCTGATGTTCGCCTTCCCGCTCGCCTTCGACTTCGGCGACAGCGGCGCCGTCATCGCCATGCTCGGCCTGCTGATCTGCTCGTGCGCCGCCGGCTGGGGCATGATGGCCGCCCGCCGCGTGGGCCACACCTGGCCCGGCCTGCCGGCAAGGGGCTCGGGCCGCCGCCCGGACTGGCGGGTCGTACTCGGGTACGTGCTGCTGGTGGCCGTGGTCGTGGTTCTCGCGGTCTGGCGCGTGGCAAGGCTCCGCTGAACAACCGGCCCGCAGTGTGACCGCTGCCGGTCCCTTACGATCGAGGAATGAGCACGCGCACGCGGATCCCCTTCCTCAAGGGTCACGGCACCGAGAACGACTTCGTGATCGTCCCGGACCCGGAGAACGCCCTCGACCTGACCCCGGCCGCCGTCGCCGCCCTGTGCGACCGCCGGGCCGGCATCGGCGGTGACGGGGTGCTGCACGTGGTGCGCTCCGCCGCGCACCCGGGGGCCAGGGCGATGGCGGCCGAGGCCGAGTGGTTCATGGACTACCGCAACGGCGACGGCTCGGTCGCCGAGATGTGCGGCAACGGAGTCCGTGTGTTCGCGCGCTACCTCCAGCACGCCGGCCATGTGGGCGAAGGCGACCTCGCGATCGCCACGCGCGCGGGCGTGAAGACCGTCCACATCGCCAAGGACGGTGACGTCACCGTCGGCATGGGCCGCGCCCGCCTGCCGGAGGGCGAGGTCACGGTGAGCGCCGGCGAGCACAGCTGGCCCGCGCGCAACGTGAACATGGGGAACCCGCACGCGGTCGCCTTCGTCGACGACCTCGCGCAGGCCGGCAACCTGTACGATCCGCCGCCGTTCAGCCCGGCCGCCGCCTACCCCGACGGGGTCAACGTCGAGTTCGTCGTCGACCGAGGCCCCCGCCACGTCGCCATGCGCGTGCACGAGCGCGGCTCCGGCGAGACCCGCTCGTGCGGCACGGGCGCCTGCGCCGTCGCCGTGGCCGCCGCCCGGCGCGACGGTGCCGACCCGGCCGTCACCGGAACCTCGGTCACGTACACCGTCGACCTGCCCGGCGGCCGTCTGAGCATCACCGAGCGGCCCGACGGCGAGATCGAGATGACCGGGCCCGCCGTGATCGTCGCCGAGGGCGAGATCGACGGCGAATGGCTGGAAAACGCCCTCCGCTGACCCGGCGTCACCACGAGGAGAACGCCCCGCGGCTCCCGGATCAGCGGTTTCCGGTGCCCGGGGGGTTCGAAGTCTCTGAAGATCCCCTGGCAGTTGGCGCAAACCCCAAACCACCTTTTCATCGCTCGAATGGGTGATCCGTTTCACGCTCGGCGAGAGGCGGTCGGTCGCGCGTGGTGGGCTCGATAGCATCAAGCACCGGCACGGACGGGGGAACGTCGCCATCCCTGAGCCGCGTACGCCCTGGGGCTCCGTCCGCCGGTCCACGAGCCGGAGGTGCCCATGAGTGCGGAGGCCACGAACCCTGCGACCCCTGGCCCGGTAGCGCCCACAGCGTCCGCGGCGGCCACCGCCCCCGCGGTGCCCAGGGCGGACCGCAGGAAGTCCCGGCCCAGGATCGACCTGCGCAGGCTCGGCCGGGCGGCGCTGCTCGGCCCCGCCGTCCGCGGTAAACTCCCCGACGCCATCAGCCATGTCGTGGAGGCGCACCGCGCCCATCACCCCGACGCGGACCTCGACCCGCTGCGCCGCGCCTACGTCCTCGCGGAGTCCTCGCACCGCGGCCAGATGCGCAAGAGCGGTGAACCGTACATCACCCACCCGCTCGCCGTGACCCTGATCCTCGCCGAACTCGGCGCCGAGACCACGACCTTGACGGCCTCCCTGCTCCACGACACGGTCGAGGACACCGATGTGACGCTCGACCAGGTACGGGAACAGTTCGGCGAGGAGGTTCGTTATCTCGTCGACGGCGTCACGAAACTGGAGAAGGTCGACTACGGAGCCGCCGCCGAGCCGGAGACCTTCCGCAAGATGCTCGTCGCCACCGGCAGCGACGTGCGCGTGATGTCGATCAAACTCGCCGACCGCCTGCACAACATGCGCACCCTCGGCGTGATGCGCCCGGAGAAACAGGCGCGGATCGCCAAGGTCACCCGCGACGTCCTCATCCCGCTCGCCGAACGCCTCGGCGTGCAGGCCCTGAAGACCGAGATGGAGGACCTGGTCTTCGCCATCCTGCACCCCGAGGAGTACGAGCACACGCGCGAACTCATCGCCGCGAACGCCGCCCGCCCCGACGACCCGCTCGCCGAGGTCGCCGACGAGATGCGCGGGGTGCTGCGCGAGGCCGGGATCCAGGCCGAAGTCCTCATCCGCCCGCGGCACTTCGTCTCCGTCCACCGCGTGGCCCGCAAACGCGGACAACTGCGCGGGACCGACTTCGGCCGCCTGCTCGTGCTGGTGAACGAGGACGCCGACTGTTACGGCGTCCTCGGCGAACTGCACACCTGTATGACGCCGGTCGTGTCGGAGTTCAAGGACTTCATCGCCGTACCGAAGTTCAACCTGTACCAGTCGCTGCACACCGCCGTCGCCCGCTCCGACGGTCAGGTCGTCGAAGTCCTCATCCGCACCCACCAGATGCACAAGGTCGCCGAGGCCGGCGTCGTCGCCCTCGGCAACCCGTACGCCCCCGCTTCCGACACCTCAGTCTCCGACGCCTCCGATGCACCCGCTGACGGTGAGCGCGCCGACCCCACCCGTCCCGGCTGGCTCTCCCGACTCCTCGACTGGCAGCAGGCCGCCCCCGACCCCGACACCTTCTGGTCCACCCTGCGCGATGACCTGGCCCAGGACCGCGAGATCACCGTCTTCCGCCCCGACGGCGGCACGCTCGGCCTGCCCGAGGGCGCCACCTGCGTGGACGCCGCGTACGCCCAGTACGGCGAGGACGCGCACGCCTGCATCGGCGCCCGTGTCAACGGTCGCCTGGCCACGCTCAGCACCGTGTTGAAGGACGGCGACACCGTCCAGCTCCTCATGGGCCAGGACCCGGCCTCCGAGCCCTCCCGCGAATGGCTGGACCACGCCCACACCCCGGCCGCCCGCATCGCCATCCAGCGCTGGCTGGCGACGCATCCCGGCGGCGGCACCGGTGCCGGGGACATGACCGGCACCGGCGCCGAAACCGCCGAGGGCACCGCCCCCGCGCGGCGCGCCTATGCCGCCCAGGGCACCGTCGCGTCCCGCCCGGCGGACGCGGCCGCCGCCGAGGGCACCCCCACGACCCGGTCCCGCGGCGCCGACGTCCTCGTGGACCGGCCGGGGGCATCCGTGCGGCTCGCCCGGTGCTGTACGCCCGTGCCGCCCGACGAGATCACCGGCTTCGCGGTACGCGGGGGAGTGGTGACCGTGCACCGCGCGGAGTGCGCCGCGGTGGCGCACATGAAGGGCAAGGGGCGTGCGGAGATCGGCGTGCGCTGGGGGGACACCACCGAGTGCCGGGTCACCCTGGTCGCTGAATCGTTCGGCCGCCCCCATCTGCTCGCCGACCTCACCGAGGCGATCTCCTCGACGGGCGTCGACATCGTCTCGGCGACCGTGGAACCGCCAAGCCAGCAGCGGGTACGGCACACGTACACCCTCCTGCTCCCCGACGCGGCCCACCTCCCGGCCCTGATGCGCGCCATGCGGGACGTCCCCGGCGTGTACGACGTGGCCCGTGCCCAGCACCAGACTCCGGCCTCCTGAGGGCGCTGGGTGTGACCGAGGAGCGCCGAACGCGGCCGAGGGGCGCCGCCCTACACGTCTGAGGAGCGCCATACCCGACCGATGACCGCCGCACGCGGCCGAGGACCGCCGGGGCTCGAGGGAGTGCTCGGCACCGGACCGGCCCCGCAGGGTCGGATCAAAGGGCTGCCGCGCTTGGATCAGAAGGACCCCGGAACCGAACCCGATCGGGTGGGCCGGGTGCGAGCCGCCGTCGTAGCGCGGGAACGCACTGGTAGCGGTGGTGCATGCTGCTCAACCCTCGTGTCGGCCTCCGTGCCTGCTCCGCGTCCCGGACCCAGCCCAGGAACCAGTCCCGGACCCAGCCCAGGGTCTCCCGGCACCGGAAGGTGGCCCTGCTCGCCTCCGCCGTCTCCGTCTGCCTCTGCGCCGCCGCGGCCCCGACCGGCTCCCTCGGCGTCGGCGACCGGCTCTACCCGGACCTCGGCAACCCGGGCTACGACGTGGCGTCGTACGACCTGTCCTTCACCTACCCCGGCACCAACGACAAGCCGCTGCAGGCCGTCACGACCATCGACGCCTGGACCACCGCCGACCTGGACCGGATCAACCTCGACTTCACCCACGGCACCGTGCAGACCGTCGAGGTCGACGGGCGTCCAGCGGCCTTCACCAGCGCCGGCGAGGACCTGGTCGTCACCCCGGCTCACGGCATCGCGAAGGGCAACTGGACCCGCATCACCGTGCGGCACACCAGCGATCCCGTCTCCGCCAAGGACCAGGAGGGCGGCTGGGTGCGCACCTCCGACGGCCTCGTCATGGCCAACCAGGCCGACGCCGCCCACCTGGTCTTCCCGTGCAACGACCACCCGTCCGACAAGGCGATGTTCACCTTTCACATCACCGCCCCGAACGGCTACACGGCCGTGGCCAACGGTCTGCCCGCCGGAGCGGACCGGATCGGCCGCACCACCACCTGGACCTACCGCACCCAGCACCCCATGGCCACCGAACTCGCCCAGGTGTCCATCGGCCGCTCCGCCGTGCTGCACCGCGAGGGACCGCACGGGCTGCCCATGCGGGACGTGGTGCCCGGCACCGACGCCAAGGCCCTCGAACCCTGGCTTGCCAAGACTCCCGGCCAGATCGCCTGGATGGAGAGCAAGGTCGGGAAGTTCCCCTTCGAGATGTACGGCGTGCTCACGGCACAGGCCTCCACCGGGTTCGAACTGGAGACACAGACCCTCTCCCTCTTCGAGGAGAACCTGTTCACCGAGCCTGCTTACCCCAAGTGGTACGTCGAGTCGATCATGGTGCACGAGCTGTCCCACCAGTGGTTCGGCGACAGCGTCAGCCCCCACACCTGGTCCGACGTCTGGCTGAACGAGGGCCACGCCACCTGGTACGAGGAGCTGTACGCCGAGGAGACCGCGCACCGGCCCATGAAGGACCGGATGAAGGCCGCCTACAGCGCCTCCGACCGCTGGCGCGAGGCTGGCGGCCCGCCCGCCCGGCCCAAGCCGCCCGCCCGCGGCCAGAAGATCGGCATCTTCCGGCCCAACGTGTACGACGGCGCCGCCCTGGTCCTCTACGCCCTGCGCCAGGAGATCGGCCGACCGGCCTTCGAGCGGCTGGAACGGACCTGGGTCCGTGAACACCGGGACTCCACCGCCACCACCGCCGACTTCGTCCAGCTGGCCTCGACCGTCTCCGGCCGCGACCTGAGCGGCTTCTTCAAGGCCTGGCTGTACGGCGAGAAGACCCCGCCGATGCCCGGCCACCCGGACTGGAAGCAGCAGGCACCGTCCGAGACCGCCGGGCGCGAGGCGCCGCGGAGCGGGCGATAACACGGTGACGAGACGGGCCGCCTCGTGCGACCATTTTCGGGTCGGCGCGAGACGGGCCACGGGAATCTCCCGGGGTACTCATACGTTGACCCACATGAGCGGTCCACAAGGACCGCCCTACAGACGCCGTAACGGCATCCCTTCGACGTAAGGATCCAATGACCTCCTCTTCTTCCCCTTCCCAGGACGCCAAGCGCCTCGCGCACGCCTATCCCGAGGGTCTTCGGGCCGATGCCCTGATGGAAGAGGACGACGCCTGGAGCTACGAGATCGACGGCGAGCGGGACGGCGAGCAGTTCGACCGCTCCGAGCGCGCGGCCCTGCGCCGTGTGGCGGGCCTGTCCACCGAGCTGGAGGACGTCACCGAGGTCGAGTACCGGCAGCTCCGCCTGGAGCGGGTCGTGCTCGTCGGGGTGTGGACCACCGGCACAGCGCAGGACGCCGAGAACTCCCTCGCGGAGCTGGCCGCCCTCGCGGAGACGGCGGGCGCGGTCGTGCTCGACGGCGTGATCCAGCGCCGCGACAAGCCCGACGCGGCCACCTACATCGGCTCCGGCAAGGCCCAGGAGCTGCGCGACATCGTCCTCGAAACGGGCGCCGACACGGTCATCTGCGACGGTGAGCTGAGCCCGGGCCAGCTGATCCAGCTGGAGGACGTCGTCAAGGTCAAGGTCATCGACCGTACGGCCCTAATCCTGGACATCTTCGCCCAGCACGCCAAGTCCCGAGAGGGCAAGGCGCAGGTCGCGCTCGCCCAGATGCAGTACATGCTGCCCAGGCTGCGCGGCTGGGGTCAGTCGTTGTCCCGGCAGATGGGTGGCGGCAGCGGCGGCCTCGCCACGCGCGGCCCCGGTGAGACCAAGATCGAGACGGACCGGCGACGGATCCGCGAAAAGATGGCGAAGATGCGTCGGGAGATCGCGGACATGAAGACCGGCCGCGAGATCAAGCGCCAGGAGCGCCGGCGCAACAAGGTGCCGTCCGTCGCCATCGCGGGCTACACCAACGCCGGCAAGTCCTCCCTGCTCAACCGCCTCACGGGCGCCGGTGTCCTGGTCGAGAACGCCCTGTTCGCGACCCTGGACCCGACCGTCCGGCGGGCGGAGACCCCGAGCGGCCGGCTCTACACGCTGGCGGACACCGTCGGCTTTGTACGCCACCTGCCGCACCACCTGGTCGAGGCGTTCCGCTCCACCATGGAGGAGGTCGGCGACGCCGACCTGATCCTTCACGTGGTGGACGGCTCGCACCCGACCCCGGAGGAGCAGCTCGCCGCCGTGCGTGAGGTGATCCGGGACGTCGGCGCCACCGATGTGCCCGAGATCGTCGTGATCAACAAGGCGGACGCGGCCGACCCGCTGGTCCTCCAGCGGCTGCTCAGGGTCGAGAAGCGCTCCATCGCCGTCTCGGCCCGCACCGGCCGGGGCATCCAGCAACTGCTCGCCCTGATCGACAACGATCTGCCGCGCCCGTCGGTCGAGATCGAGGTGCTCGTGCCGTACACGCACGGCAAGCTCGTCGCCCGCGCCCACACCGAGGGCGAGGTGATCTCCGAGGAGCACACTGCGGAGGGCACCCTGCTCAAGGTCCGGGTGCACGAGGAACTGGCGGCGGACCTGGCGCCCTACGCACCGGTCTCCGCGACTTGATCCAAGGCTGCGCTGCACGAAAGGCCCGCTCCCTCTTTTCTTCCCTTCTAGTGGTTGTCGCAACACCCCAGCTCAGGGGATGCGACGGACTTCAAGATCCGGGAGATCCGGACAGCGCAGGGGCGGAAGAAGCTGCTGCGTGAGCGGGAGACATACTTCCAGCTCATGCAGCAGGGCCTCAGCAACAACCAGGCGTGCCGCATCATCGGCATCAACGCCAAGACCGGGCGCCGGTGGCGCAACGGTCGCAGAGCGGATACCAAGCAGAAGGCGGCACCACCGGTCGAACCGGTGGTGCCGCCTTCTGCTGGATCCCGGTACCTCCAGGTCGATGAGCGGATCTACATCGCTGACCGGCTGCGGGAGAAAGCACCGGTCCGTGCGATGGCCTCGGAACTCAGCCGCAGCCCGTCCACCGTGAGCCGGGAGATCCGCCGCAACCGCACTGTCGGCACCCGCGGCCAGTGGCACTACCGTCCGCACGCTGCCCAGGCTCGCTCCGATGCCCGCCGGCCCCGGCCGAAGCACGGGAAGATAGCCCAGAGCCCGGAGTTGCGGAACTTCATCCAACGCCACCTCGACAGGCGGTGGAGCCCGGAGCAGATCTGTCAGGCTCTGCGCGCACGCTTCCCCAACCGGCCGGAGATGCACGTGGTCCACGAGACGGTCTACCGGGCCCTCTACGTCCAGGGCCGCGGCGAACTCCGCCGAGAACTGGCTACCGCATTGCGCACCGGCCGTGTCCGGCGCAAGCCCCACCGCCAGGCCCAGCAACGCCAGCCCCGCTTCCGCGACCCGATGGTCGTGATCAGCGACCGGCTTCACCGGTTTTGACAGCGCCAGGGCGCTCGGCAGGGACGCCAAGCAGCCGCTGGCGACAGTGGCTGACGAGAGGTGGGAACGAACCAGCGGCCCGCGCGTGGTCCCGGCCAGGCCCTACTCGCGGATGCCTGCGGCCTCGATCGCGCGTCGGCGGGTCGCATGCCAGGTCGCTCCCGACGCGGTGACCACGGTGACGAGGGCGCAGAGCGCGACGGTCCCCAGGACCTGCGCCCACGGGATCTCCGCCGGCGCGCCGGTCACGAGTTTGCTCAGCGAGACGTGCTGGGTCACCGCGGCGAGTCCGGTCGCCACGGCGGCGAGCACGGTGCCGACGACCACCGCCACGGCAGCCTCGGCGGCGGCGACCTTCACGATCTGACTGCGCACCGTGCCGGCCAGCCCGAGCAGGGCGAACTCCTGCCGCCGCCCGGGCATCGCCATGATCAGCGTGTTGGCGACCGCGATCAGCGCGTAGGCCAGTGCGATCCCAAGGATGACCACCGCGGCGTTGTTCGTCTGCTCGGCGGCGTGCGCGCGCTGGGCCTCCAGGTGGGCGCCGTAGGTCAGGACGTGTGCGCCGGAGCCGGCCAGCGCCTGGTTCACCGCGGCCGTCTGCCGCTCGTCGAGCGGCCGGCCCGGGCCCGCCGTTGCCCTGCGGCGCGATGACGGTCAAGGCTTCCTTGAACCGTTGCGGCCCCGGATGCGGCGTGCCGAAGGTGGCCGCCAGGGGCAGCGTCATCATGCCGATCATCGTCGTGCCGAGGGCGAGGGCGAGGAAGGCGCCCGCAAAGCCCATCAGACGGTGCCGGAGGGTGGCTGCGGCGATACTCAGCACGGCTTCGTCTCGCTCTCGCCGGGCTCCAGCGCCGCCATCCGCAGGGCCACGGTCTCGGCTGTCGGCTCGGCCAGCTCGCCGGTCACCTGGCCGTCAGCGAGGAAGACCACGCGCTGTGAGGCACCCCGAGTTTCGTAGCGGCCGATCTTGTGTGTTTCAGGCTGCGTTCGGGGTGGCCAAAGAACGGTAGTAGGCCGCTTCGAACTCCTCGGGTGGGAGGTAGTCGAGTGCGGAGTGCAGGCGCTCGGTGTTGTACCAGCCGACCCATTGCACGACGGCGCGTTCGACCTGGCCAGCGTCGTGCCAAGGGTCGATCCGTCGTTCATGTGGCTTCATTCTGGGCCTGGTCACTCAGGGGTGAGGAGCAGGGCAGGCGATGACTTCTCTGTGGATTGCTCAGGCGGCCGCCACCGAAGCGGCAAAGCACCACGCCGCCGTCAACGATGCAACAACGGCTCGGCTGGGAGTTCCCAGCCGAGCCGCTGCTTAGACTGCTCGCCATACACGCCAGTGATCAGGTGTTGCGACGACCCCTAGAAGGCGCCCTTCGAGGGAGCGGGCCTTTCAGCGCCCTGTGAGGGCACGGGGCCGCATCGATATGCGGCTCCGCCGCGTGGCCGCGAGCAACCACCGACGACCGTCAGTCGCCGACGCGCAGTCACCCCTACGGCGAAAGGGCGACGCTTCCGCCCTTACTGCCCGGCGAACTTCTTGCTCACCGACTCATACACACCCTTGGCCACGGACCCCAGCCGCGGACCGGCCAGCCAGCCAGAAGTCACCGGACCGATCGACGTGTTGGACACGAGCGCCGGCTTACCGTCGGAACCCGTCTCCACCCAGCCACCGCCGGAGGAACCCGCGGTCATCGTGCAGCCGATCCGGTACATCGTCGGAGCCGACTGCTCGATGGACAGCCGGCCCGGCTTGTCCTTGCACTGGTAGAGCAGCTGACCGTCGAACGGAGCCGCCTCCGGGTAGCCGGACGCCGTGATGCTGTCGACCTTCGGCACCGCCGGAGCGTCGAAGTTCACCGGCAGCGCCCCGCCGACCGTCTCCTCCAGCGACTTGCCGCCGTTGCCCTGCTCCGGCGTCACATGGATCACCGCGAAGTCGTAAGGGGCACCGTTGCCGCCGGTCTCACCGCCCTGGTCGATCCACTGCTGCGAGGTCCGCGCCGCGTCGGCCCACCAGACACCGTACGGGGCGATCTCTGACCGGCTGGCGTTCTGCAGCTGAGCGACCGACTTGCCGGAGTTGTTGTACGACGGCACGAAGGCCATGTTGCGGTACCAGCCGCCCTTCTTACCGGCGTGCACACAGTGACCCGCTGTCCAGACGAGGTTGGACTTGCCCGGGTGCGCGGGGTCCTCCACGACCGTGCCCGAGCACACCATGTGACCCTCGGGGGAGTCGAAGAACACCTTGCCCGAGGCGGCCGCGTTGGTGTGGTACGGCGGCGCGACCGCCTGGGCCTTCACCGGCTGCGGGGTCGGGTCCGTCACGCCCTGGTCACCGGATATGTCGTTGTCGTTGACACCCTTGTTCGGGTCGTTGGCGTGGCGCATCCGGTCGGGATCCCACAGGCCCTTGATGATCGGGTTGATGAAGTCGTTGGCCTCGCGCAGCCAGTCTTCCTTGTTCCAGTTCTTCCAGGCGCCGTTCTTCCACTTGTCGATGTCGATCCCGTGCTCCTTGAGCCTCTGCTTGAGGTCGTCCGGGATCCTGATCTTTCCGTCGCCGGCGCCGACCGCGGTCGCCGAGGCGGTCGGCTTGCCGTCGGCCTTGTCGTCGCCGTTGCAGGCGGTGGCGGTCAATGCCAGCGCCGAGGCGAGGGCGACCGCCGCGAGGGCGGGGGAGGTGCGGCGGGAGCCCCTCCCTCGCCGAACAGTGAACGACGGCCGTATGGATCGCATGCTGTGATTCCCCCTGCTGTGAAGGTACTCGGCGCTTCGGTCGTGCGACCGGCCGAGAACTCACGGGGAGTTCATGCCGATCTCACGACCGTCCAGGAACGGCATCACACACTATGCGCTCGCTGTGGGGGACTTCCCACGGAACGGCAACGGTTCGGCTACAAGCCGTCTGACCAGGCCAACCATCCCTGGATTGCATGAGTTGACGTCCGCTCACCGATACCGGGTTTCCGGGCCGCCGCCCTTTTTCGACCGCCGTTCCCGCCCGTCCGACCGCCAGAGCGCGCCGCACGGAGCCGTGCAATGCGCCGGCGGACCGCCCTTCCACGCCACCACATCGAGGCTGCCGTCGTCCCGTCGTGGCAATGATTTTGCGCCAACCCGTAACTCGTCGAACGGTGCGCGGTTGTAGCGGTGGGGGGCCAGCTGTCTGAATGCGGTCCCCGGGGATCAACTCGCCTCTGGACAGCGGGGAGGAAAGCGAGCCGTGGCCGTTACGGAGTCGATGGCTGGGGGCATGCACGGGGAAGAGCGTGCCGTGCACGAGGGGATCCTCAGACGCCAGTCGGCGCGTGAATCCTCCGCACGCACCTATGCCCGGGCCCTGCCCATCGTCCCGGTCCGGGCACGAGGGCTCACCATCGAGGGCGCCGACGGCCGCCGCTATCTGGACTGTCTCTCCGGCGCCGGCACACTCGCCCTCGGTCACAACCATCCGGTCGTACTGGAAGCCATCCGCAGGGTCCTCGACTCCGGCGCTCCTCTCTCCGTCCTCGACCTGGCGACCCCCGTGAAGGACGCCTTCATCACCGAGCTGTTCCGCACCCTCCCGCCCGGCCTCGCCGACCGCGCCCGTGTCCAGTTCTGCGGTCCGGCCGGTACCGACGCCGTCGAGGCCGCCCTCAAACTGGTCCGGGCCGCGACCGGTCGCACCGGCATCCTCGCCTTCACCGGTGCCTACCACGGCATGACCGCCGGCGCCCTGGCCGCCTCCGGCGGAGCCCATGACGTCCAGGTCGCCCGCCTGCCCTATCCGCAGGACTACCGCTGCCCCTTCGGTGTCGGCGGACCGCGCGGTGCCGAACTCGCCGCCCGCTGGACCGAGTCCCTCCTCGACGATCCCAAGTCGGGCGTGTCCCTGCCCGCCGGGATGATCCTCGAACCCGTCCAGGGCGAGGGCGGAGTGATTCCCGGCCCGGACGACTGGCTGCGCCGTATGCGCCGACTCACCGCGGACCGGTCCATCCCACTGATCGCCGACGAGATCCAGACCGGAGTGGGCAGGACGGGCGCCTTCTGGGCCGTCGACCACAGCGGCATCACCCCTGACGTCATGGTCCTGTCCAAGGCCATCGGCGGCAGCCTCCCGCTGGCCGTGATCGTCTACCGCGACGATCTCGACGTCTGGCAACCCGGCGCCCACGCGGGAACCTTCCGAGGCAACCAACTCGCCATGGCCGCGGGCACCGCCACCCTCACCCATGTCCGAGAAAACGGGCTCGCCGAACGAGCGGCCGACCTCGGCTCCCGCATGCTCAGCCAACTCGGGGAACTGTGCGACACGTTCGATTGCGTAGGCGAGGTGCGGGGGCGGGGACTGATGATCGGGGTCGAGCTGGTGGACCCGGCACGCGCTGGATCCGAGACCGTCGACCACCACCCCGCGACCCCGGGTCTGGAACCCGCCCACACCCCGTGTCCGGCCGCGCCCGAGCTCGCCGTGGCTGTACAGCGGGAGTGCCTCCAGCGCGGCCTGATCGTCGAACTCGGCGGCCGCCACTCGGCAGTGGTCCGGCTGCTTCCCCCGCTCACGATCAGCGAGGAGCAGGCGGCAGCCGTTCTGGACCGCTTGTCGGACGCGGTGGCCGCAGTCGCCCGCAGTCACGAACAGCACGGCCCACACCGGGGCAGACACCACGGCTCTGGCCAACGCGCGGGCTGACACCCGCACCCACGCCGTCCGACCCTCGACGCCCGCACCGGCCTTCCGAACCCTGACCCTTCTCACCCAACTTCACCTATTTCCAAGGACGTTCAGGCCGAAACGGCCTCCCATGACACACCCACAGCCCTCTCGCCCGCGCCCGCCTTCCCCGCCGACCTGGCCCTCCGACACGGCCAAGCCGACCGTCGACGCCGCCGAGGCAACCATCGGCCTCGAAGGAGCGGTGCCCGAGCGACGGCCCGAGCCAAGCACCACCCCAGCCAGCCACGAGGAGCCGTCATGAACGCCACTCCCACTCCCGACGGCAGCTCCGACGCTCCCGACGAACGGGGAGACTCCGGTACCCCGGCCTTTCCCGTGCCGCTCGCCGAGTCGGTTCCCCAGCAGAAGAGGCGCACCGCGGATCTCACCCGAGTGACCGAGCCCGGCGCCGACCTGCTGGAACACCCCGACCCGCACATCGCGGCCCAAGCCGCGGCCGTGGAGAACCTGCTGCGCTGCTGGGTACGCGAGACCAACCTCGCCGCCCCCACCGATGGCACCTTGCGCCTCCCGCTTCCGGCCAGTGGCATCTCCCTCCTCGTACCGATCCGCTACTGGTCGCCGACCGGCTCGCACCGCTTCGGCCCACCACACCTGACCGGCACCCACGATGCCGCCCCGGCCGTCGACGCCGTCACCTTGGCGGCGCTGCTCGCCCGGGAGACATCCGGTGACACGGGCGGCACCTCCCGCGCCCAGAACTCCAGTGCGGCCGGCCCCCACGACGACGGCGATCTCGTGGCCAGGGTGGCCGACTCCCTCCGCCGCACCGCGACCTTCATCCGCGACCGGCGCGAGCACCCCACCGACGGCCCCGACCTCTTCCTCTCCGCCGAGCAGGCCCTCCTCCTCGGACACCCTCTGCACCCGACCCCCAAGAGCCGGGAAGGCCTGACCGAGGCAGAAGCCCGCCTCTACTCACCAGAGCTGCGCGGCTCCTTTCCCCTGCATTGGGTGGCTGTCGCCCCCTCTCTCCTCGCAACCGACTCGGCCTGGACCGAGCGCGGTCGTCCCGTCCCCGCCGACCAGCTCACCCGGCGCCTCGCCGAAACCGCCCTTCCCCTGCCCGACGGCCATGCCGCCCTCCCTCTGCACCCCTGGCAGGCCCGAGACCTGCGCCATCGCGAACCCGTCGCCGCGCTGTTCGACTCCGGTCTCCTTCGTGACCTCGGTCCGCTCGGCACCGGCTGGCATCCCACCTCCTCCGTGCGCACAGTCCACCGATCCGGCGTCCCCGCGATGCTGAAGCTGTCGCTGGGTCTGCGCATCACCAACTCCCGCCGGGAGAACCTGCGCAAGGAACTCCATCGGGGAGTCGAGGTGCACCGGCTGCTGCGCACCGGCCTGTCCAAGCAATGGCAGGCCGTACACCCCGGCTTCGACATCGTCCGCGACCCGGCCTGGCTCGCCGTCGACGGCCCGGACGGCCGGCCCGTGCCCGGACTCGACGTGATGATCAGGCACAACCCGTTCAGCCCGACCGACGACGTCGGCTGTGTCGCCGGGCTCGTCTCGCCCCGGGTCCTTCCCGAACCGGAAAGCAACCCCTCGATCCAGCAGTCGACTTGGCCCATGTGCTCCCGGCTGGCCCAGCTCGTTGCGAGGCTCGCCGCACGTACCGGGCAGCCCGTCGGAGCCGTTGCCGCGGAGTGGTTCCTCCGCTACCTCGAGCAGGTCGTCCGTCCCGTGCTCTGGCTGGACAGCGAGGCCGGCATCGCCCTCGAAGCGCACCAGCAGAACACCCTGCTGCTGCTCGACGGCCACGGCTGGCCCGCCGGCGGCTATTACCGTGACAACCAGGGCTACTACTTCCGCGAGTCCCGGCGAGCCGAACTGGATGCCCGGCTGCCCGGTATCGGTGAGCGCACCGACACGTTCGTCTCCGACGAGGTCACCGACGAACGCTTCGCCTACTACCTCGCCATCAACAACGTGCTCGGCCTGATCGGTGCGTTCGGCTCCCAACGACTGGCCGACGAGCGGCTCCTCCTCGCGGCCTTCCGCCGCTTTCTCACCGACATCGCCACAGGGCCCAACGCACTACGCACCATCCTGCCCCGCCGCTTGCTCGACTCACCCGTGCTGCGCTGCAAGGCCAACCTGCTGACCCGGCTGCACGGCCTCGATGAACTCGTCGGCCCGGTCGACACCCAGTCCGTCTACGTCACCATCGCCAACCCCCTTCATTCCTGACTGAATCGAACCTTCTCCCCGCACTTCCGAGGACCATGACCCACCTCGTCTCCTGAGAGGAGCGCACCTTGCCTCCCACCGACGCGACCGCCGGCCCCAGCCCTGCCCGCCCGGGCGCCCCCGCCCACACCGGCGCTCCAGCCCACGAGCGCACCGTTGGTCCCCGAGCAGACAGCATGGGTGCCCGGAGGTCCCCGTTCACCGGGTTCGCCATCGATGACGACGACGGGGATTGCGAGGACACGCTGGACCTACATCTGCCCGCGGAGTTCCTCGCGCTCTTCGCCGGAGGCACGGCCTACCTTCTGGACCAGCTCTCCACGTGGGGTCCGGTGGTCACTCGCGTCGGCTGCTTCCAACTGGTTCCCGTCCGTATCGATGCAGACCTGCCACTCATCCGTCGCTGGATGAACGACCCCGCCGTCGCGGAATTCTGGAAGCTGGCCGGGCCCCAGAACCGGACGGAGGACCACCTGCGCGCTCAACTCGACGGTGACGGACGCAGCATGCCGTGTCTCGGCATGCTGGACGGCACACCGATGAGCTACTGGGAGATCTACCGGGCAGACCTGGATCCGCTGGCCCGCCACTACCCTGCCCGCCCCCATGACACCGGGATCCACCTCCTCGTCGGCGATGCGGCGGATCGAGGGCGGGGGCTGGGATCCACCCTGCTCCGCGCCGTAGCCGACCTGATCCTCGACCGGCGGCCCGCGTGTGCACGGGTCGTAGCGGAACCCGCTCTTGGCAACACCCCCTCCGTCGCAGCGTTCCTGAGCGCCGGCTTCCGGTACGCGGACGAGGTCGACCTGCCCGGCAAGCGGGCCGCCCTCGTGATCCGGGACCGAGTCCTGCGCGATGTGCTGTAGCGCCGAGTGACGACGCGTTCACATTTGGTACACCGCTCGCGGCGCTTGGGTTCCCACTCGTTCCGAGGAATCCTCGAAGCGAGGGGAGATCACCTCGCCGGCATCACCAGTCACTGGCCACACAACAGTCAGCACCCACCAGCCGGCCGCCCCTGAACCTGTCTGTCCGCCTGCACCTGCCTGTCCCCTGAGCCTTGTCCCCTTGACCCGCCACCTCTGTCCGCGCCCTCAGCCCTCCCCGGCTCTTCCCAGCCCTCCCTCGCCCTCCGCTGCCCACCCCACTCAGGAGCCCGGCCGTGATCCCGCCATCCCTCCCCGTCGTGATCGCCCGTTTGTCAGTGCCGGGCCGTAGGGTGGTCGGGCTATGACGAAGCCCTCACTCCCCGAACTCCTGCATGCCGCTGTCGCCGCTGTCGGCGGCACGGAGCGCCCCGGCCAGGTGACCATGGCCGAATCGGTTGCCGAGGCGATCGACGACGGATCCCACCTGCTGGTCCAGGCCGGCACCGGCACCGGAAAGTCGCTCGGCTATCTCGTGCCCGCGCTCGCGCACGGGGAACGGGTGGTCGTCGCGACGGCCACACTCGCGCTGCAGCGCCAGCTCGTGGAACGCGACCTGCCCCGCACGGTCGAGGCCCTGCACCCGCTGCTGCGCCGACGCCCGGAGTTCGCGATGCTCAAGGGCCGGTCGAACTATCTCTGTCTGCACCGCCTGCACGAGGGCATGCCGCAGGACGAGGAGGACGGCCTCTTCGACCAGTTCGAGGCCGCCGCGCCCACCAGCAGGCTGGGCCAGGACCTGCTGCGGCTGCGGGACTGGTCGGACGAGACGGAGACCGGCGACCGGGACGACCTCACTCCGGGCGTGTCCGACCGCGCCTGGGCGCAGGTGTCGGTGTCCTCGCGAGAGTGTCTGGGCGCTTCGAAGTGTGCCTACGGCGCCGAGTGCTTCGCGGAGATGGCCCGCGAGCGTGCCAAGCTCGCCGAAGTCGTGGTCACGAACCACGCGCTGCTCGCCATCGACGCCATCGAGGGCGCGCCGGTGCTTCCGCAGCACGAGGTGCTGATCGTGGACGAGGCTCACGAACTCGTCTCGCGGGTCACCGGCGTCGCGACCGGCGAGCTCACGCCCGGCCAGGTCAACCGAGCGGTGCGCCGCGCCGCCAAGCTCGTGAACGAGAAGGCCGCCGACCAGCTCCAGACCGCCGCCGAGGGCTTCGAGCGGCTGATGGAGCTGGCCCTGCCCGGTCGTCTGGAGGAGATCCCGGAAGACCTCGGTTTTGCCCTGATGGCGCTGCGCGACGCCGCCCGGACGGTCATGTCCGCGATCGGCGCGACGCGTGACAAGTCGGTGCAGGACGAGGACGCGGTCCGCAAGCAGGCGCTGGCCTCGGTGGAGACGGTGCACGACGTGGCTGAGCGGGTCGCGAACGGCTCGGAGTGGGACGTCGTCTGGTACGAGCGGCACGACCGCTTCGGTGCGTCCCTGCGGGTCGCTCCCATGTCGGTCTCGGGCCTGCTCAGGGAGAAGCTCTTCGCCGACCGCGCCGTCGTCCTCACCTCCGCGACCCTCAAGCTGGGTGGCGACTTCAATGGCGTCGGTGCGTCCCTGGGCCTCGGCCCCGAAGGCGTCGAGGGCGAGGACCTGCCGAAGTGGAAGGGCGTCGATGTCGGCTCGCCCTTCGACTACCGCAGGCAGGGCATCCTCTATGTCGCCAAGCATCTCTCGCGGCCCGCGCGGGACGGCGAGCGTTCCGACATGCTCGACGAGCTGACCGAACTCATCCGGGCGGCCGGTGGCCGCACCCTGGGGCTGTTCTCGTCCATGCGGGCCGCGCAGCTCGCGGCGGAGGAGCTGCGCTCCCGGATTCCCGAGTTCCCGATCCTGCTCCAGGGCGAGGAGACCCTCGGCGAACTGATCAAAAACTTCGCGGCCGACCCGAAGACCTGCCTGTTCGGCACCCTGTCCCTCTGGCAGGGCGTCGATGTCCCCGGGCCGAGCTGTCAGCTGGTCGTGATGGACAAGATCCCGTTCCCTCGTCCCGACGATCCGCTGATGAGTGCCCGGCAGAAGGCGGTGGAGGACGCGGGCGGCAACGGCTTCATGGCGGTGGCCGCCACCCACGCGGCCCTGCTCATGGCCCAGGGCGCCGGACGGCTCGTCCGGGCGTCGGGGGACCGGGGCGTGGTCGCCGTACTGGACCAGCGGCTGGCCACAGCACGGTACGGCGGCTATCTCAAGGCATCACTGCCGGACTTCTGGTACACCATGGACCGTAACCAGGTGCGCAAGTCGCTCGCGGCGATCGACGCGACGGCGAAGGCGGCGGAAGCGCAGCAGGTCGAGGTGAAGTGATCGCGAGCTGGCCTGACCGGCGCTGGTCAGGCCAGCCCCCACACGCGAAAACACGGGCGAGCACCCTTGGGCACAGCAGGGCCCCGGAACCGGCGCAGGGGTTCCGGGGCCCGGTCAGGGAGCGAGCCGGCCGTACGGCCCGCCCGCCGCAGGCGTCACACGCGCCGCAGCACCGCGACGACCTTGCCCAGAATGGTCGCGTCGTCGCCGGGGATCGGTTCGTAGGCCGCGTTGTGCGGGAGGAGCCAGACATGGCCGTCCTCGCGCTTGAAGCGCTTGACGGTGGCTTCGCCGTCGAGCATCGCTGCCACGATGTCGCCGTTCTCGGCGACCGGCTGGCGACGGACGGTGACCCAGTCGCCGTCGCAGATCGCGGCCTCGATCATGGAGTCGCCGACGACCTTGAGGACGAACAGTTCACCGTCGCCGACGAGCTGGCGGGGGAGAGGGAAGACGTCCTCGACGGACTCCTCCGCGAGGATGGGGCCACCGGCGGCGATGCGGCCGACCAGCGGGACGTACGACGCGGCGGGCTTGCCGGCGGTGTCCGTGGGCTGCACGGTCACGGCCTGGTCCGATCCGCGGACCTCGTACGCGCGCGGGCGGTGCGGGTCGCGGCGCAGGAAGCCCTTGCGCTCCAGCGCCATCAGCTGGTGCGCGACCGAGGAGGTGCTCGAGAGGCCGACGGCCTGGCCGATCTCCCGCATCGACGGCGGGTAACCGCGCCGCTGTACGGAGTCCCGGATGACTTCGATCACGCGGCGCTGCCGGTCGGTGAGTCCGGAGCTGTCCGCCCGGATACCTGGAGGTCGGCCCGGCAGGGAGCGCTTGTGCCCCTCGGGATTCGTGGCTTCGTTCATCACATGTACCGGCTCGACTCGTCCCTGGGAGCGGTCCTGGGCGGTGATGGTGGCACTGTCTGCGGTGGTGGTCACGTCGGCCCCTCTCGATGGTCTCCCTGCTGGACAACGGTAGTTGCTTTCGAAAGGTTGCGCCAAACACACGTTCGAGTGAAAAAGTGCGATTCACCTGACGCGATCATGTGCCCGGGTGTATTGCTGACGCGCTGCCTGTGGGCAAAACCGCCCATTGTTGTACTCTTCACCGCCGGGGTTGCCGACCTTGTGGGCCGCCGCCTCAGTCTGTCATCCGGAACCTGCTCGTCCGGGCTCCGGGTCCCTTCTGTGCCGGAGTCCCACGCGTCCTCCGTGCGGCGCCCACGGTATCTCCGTAAGCCTCACATCCGATACGGCTCTGCGCCCGCGTGTCTCCGCGGGCCCCTGAAGATCCCGTGTCCGCTTACGTTCCTCGCGACACGCGAGTTGGCCTCGATGTATGAGCCAATCCCCACATCTAGTGGTTGGATGGCTACGCCAGCCCAGAAGTTGTGGTCCCCCGGGTCTGAGACGGCTCTGCGATCGCCTATGCTTAGGGCTGCTTCGCGGGGCCTCTGTGGCCTGGCGAGGTTTTTGAGTCTGCTGTGAGGAGGGTTGGAGATCATGCACTGCCCCTTCTGCAGGCACCCCGACAGCCGCGTGGTCGACAGTCGTACGACCGACGACGGCACGTCGATCCGCAGGCGCCGCCAGTGCCCTGACTGCTCCCGTCGTTTCACGACCGTGGAGACGTGCTCGCTCATGGTGATCAAGCGGTCCGGGGTCACCGAGCCTTTCAGCCGTACCAAGGTCATCAACGGCGTACGCAAGGCATGCCAGGGACGGCCTGTCACCGAGGACGCACTCGCGCAGCTCGGCCAGCGGGTCGAGGAGGCGCTGCGAGCCACCGGAAGCGCCGAGCTGACCACCCATGACGTGGGGCTGGCCATACTCGGCCCGTTGCAGGAGCTCGACCTTGTCGCCTATCTGCGATTCGCCTCCGTCTACCGGGCGTTCGACTCGCTCGAGGACTTCGAGGCCGCCATCGCGGAGCTGAGGGAGGCGACGCGAGGCCCCGCCGCGGACGAGGAAGACGCGGGAGCGGGGAGCCAGGAAGACGACCGCGGGCCCGGCGGGACCACTCAGGTCCGCGTGCCCGCCCACGCCGCCGACTGACCGGCGGGCCGGAATCCGGAGGAGAGCCGGATTCCGGCCGGGAGGCGGCGACCGAAGACCTGTTGCGGGCGGCAGCTGAGGGTGTCCGCAACACAAGACACAACACCGTGCCACGGGAACAAACGTGGCACTTCAGGGCGTTTTGCCCGTACAGGGAGGCGGCATGACAGAGACGGCGAGCGGTCCGGCACGAGGTTCCCGAGCCAAGGGCACCAAGGCGGGTAACAAGGGACTGCACATCGAGCGCATCCACACCACCCCCGGCGTGCACCCGTACGACGAGGTGTCGTGGGAGCGCCGTGACGTCGTCATGACCAACTGGCGCGACGGCTCGGTCAATTTCGAGCAGCGTGGCGTCGAGTTCCCCGACTTCTGGTCGGTGAACGCGGTCAACATCGTCACCAGCAAGTACTTCCGCGGTGCCGTCGGCACCCCGCAGCGCGAGACCAGCCTCAAGCAGCTGATCGACCGCATCGTGAAGACGTACCGGAAGGCCGGCGAGGACTACAAGTACTTCGCCTCGCCCGCCGACGCAGAGATCTTCGAGCACGAGCTGGCGTACGCCCTCTTGCACCAGATCTTCAGCTTCAACAGCCCCGTCTGGTTCAACGTGGGCACCCCGCAGCCCCAGCAGGTCTCCGCCTGCTTCATCCTGTCCGTCGACGACTCCATGGAGTCGATCCTCGACTGGTACAAGGAAGAGGGCATGATCTTCAAGGGCGGCTCCGGCGCCGGCCTGAACCTCTCCCGTATCCGCTCCTCCAAGGAACTGCTGTCCTCCGGTGGCAACGCCTCCGGCCCGGTCTCCTTCATGCGCGGCGCCGACGCCTCCGCCGGCACCATCAAGTCCGGTGGTGCCACCCGCCGCGCCGCCAAGATGGTCGTGCTCGACGTCGACCACCCTGACATCGAGGACTTCATCGAGACCAAGGTCAAGGAAGAGGAGAAGATCCGCGTCCTGCGTGACGCGGGCTTCGACATGGACCTGGGCGGCGACGACATCACGTCCGTCCAGTACCAGAACGCCAACAACTCGGTCCGTGTGAACGACGAGTTCATGAAGGCGGTCGAGGAGGGCGGCAAGTTCGGCCTGCGCGCCCGGATGACCGGGGAGGTCATCGAGGAGGTCGACGCCAAGGCGCTGTTCCGCAAGATCGCCGAGGCCGCCTGGGCCTGCGCCGACCCCGGCATCCAGTACGACGACACCATCAACAACTGGCACACCTGCCCCGAGTCCGGCCGGATCACCGCGTCGAACCCGTGCAGCGAGTACATGCACCTGGACAACACGTCCTGCAACCTGGCCTCGCTGAACCTGATGAAGTTCCTGAAGGACGACGGCAAGGGCCACCAGTCCTTCGAGACCGAGCGCTTCCAGAAGGTCGTCGAGCTGGTCATCACCGCGATGGACATCTCGATCTGCTTCGCGGACTTCCCGACCCAGAAGATCGGCGAGAACACGCGCGCGTTCCGCCAGCTCGGCATCGGCTACGCCAACCTCGGCGCCCTGCTGATGGCCACCGGCCACGCCTATGACTCCGACGGCGGCCGCGCCCTCGCCGGCGCCATCACCTCCCTGATGACGGGTACGGCCTACCGCCGCTCCGCCGAGCTGGCCGCGGTCGTCGGCACGTACGACGGCTACGCCCGCAACGCCGACGCCCACAAGCGCGTCATGGCGCAGCACGCCGACGCCAACGGCAAGGCCGTCCGCATGGACGACCTGGACACCCCGGTCTGGGCAGCCGCCACGGAGGCCTGGCAGGACGTCGTCCGCCTCGGTGAGAAGAACGGTTTCCGTAACTCCCAGGCGTCCGTCCTCGCCCCGACCGGCACCATCGGTCTCGCGATGTCCTGCGACACCACCGGCGTCGAGCCCGACCTGGCGCTCGTGAAGTTCAAGAAGCTCGTCGGCGGCGGCTCGATGCAGATCGTCAACGGCACGGTCCCGCAGGCACTGCGCCGCCTGGGCTACCAGGAGGAGCAGATCGAGGCGATCGTCGCCCACATCGCCGACAACGGCAACGTGATCGACGCCCCCGGCCTCAAGCACGAGCACTACGAGGTCTTCGACTGCGCCATGGGCGAGCGCGCCATCTCCCCGATGGGCCACGTCCGCATGATGGCCGCGATCCAGCCGTGGATCTCCGGCGCCATCTCCAAGACGGTCAACATGCCGGAGACGGCGACCGTCGAGGAGGTCGAGGAGATCTACTTCGAGGCCTGGAAGCTCGGCGTCAAGGCGCTCGCGATCTACCGCGACAACTGCAAGGTCGGCCAGCCGCTGTCGGCCAAGAAGAAGGAGACCGAGGAGAAGAGGGCCGAGGAGCCCGCGGCCGTCGAGACCAAGGTCGAGAAGGTCGTCGAGTACCGCCCGGTCCGCAAGCGCCTCCCCAAGGGCCGCCCGGGGATCACCACGTCCTTCACGGTCGGCGGCGCCGAAGGTTACATGACCGCCAATTCCTACCCGGACGACGGTCTCGGCGAGGTCTTCCTGAAGATGTCCAAGCAGGGCTCGACCCTCGCGGGCATGATGGACGCCTTCTCCATCGCGGTGTCCGTCGGCCTTCAGTACGGCGTGCCGCTGGAGACGTACGTCTCGAAGTTCACGAACATGCGCTTCGAGCCGGCCGGCATGACGGACGACCCGGACGTGCGGATGGCGCAGTCGATCGTCGACTACATCTTCCGCCGCCTGGCGCTGGACTTCCTGCCCTTCGAGACCCGCTCCGCGCTCGGCATCCACTCCGCCGAGGAGCGTCAGCGGCACCTCGAGACCGGTTCCTACGAGCCGACCGAGGACGAGGTCGACGTCGAGGGCCTGGCCCAGTCGGCGCCCCGCGCCCAGGAGTTGAAGGCGGTCGCCACGCCGAAGGCCGAGTCCGAGGCGGCCAAGCCCGCCCCGAAGCAGGCTCACACCAGCGCCGAGCTGGTGGAGATGCAGCTGGGCATCCAGGCCGACGCCCCGCTGTGCTTCTCCTGCGGTACGAAGATGCAGCGGGCCGGTTCCTGCTACATCTGCGAGGGCTGCGGCTCGACCAGCGGCTGCAGCTGATGACACGCGGTTTCTGAAGTGAAGTAAGGGGCGCCGGCCAAGGTCGGCGCCCCTTACCGCTACTGCGCCCTGCCCATGACCCGGGTGAAGGTCGCCGGGTCCTCCTCGAAGCCGTGCACGCCGGGACGGAAGGCCCACTCCCCGGAGTCGTCACGGACGAATTCCGCGATCGTGGCCGCTGTCGCCCCGAGGACCGAGCCGAAGTCGTCCTGGGCGAGCACGGTGTAGCGGTCCACCCGGATGCGCATGGCCGGATTCAGCACGTTGACGAACGTCCGGTGGTCGAACGGCTGTTGGATGACGACACCGACCACCACGCGCGCGTAACGGCCGTCGAGCCGGTCCAGTTCCAGCGTCATGACCTCGTCCCAGCCGAAGCCCCTGCCGTCTGTGCTGTCCCGGTTGAGGAAGATCGTGCCGTCCGGAGAACGGCTGTCGAAGTGCACCAGATAGGCCGGGGTCCCGTACAGGTCGCCCGACAGGAACGTCGCGGCGACGAGGTCGAGATCGGTGGGCGGCTGGCCCGCAGGACTGGGGTCCCACTTGAGCCCGACCTCGACCTTGCCGATTCCCTTGCTGAAGCCGGTCAACAGGCTTCCCCTTCCCCCGGGTGGTTACCTCACTCCCCAACTCGGGTGCAGTCAGGGCTCCTTGTCCATCGTGCCACGCGCGCGGGGCGCACGCGCGGGCGATCTCCGCCGGAGCGTGACCGACGCCACGCCCGGTGGCCTTACGATGGCGCGGTGCTGGTCAAGTGGATTCGCTGCACCGTGGTGGACCGCCGCGGCTTCGAGCGGGGGCAGCGGAAATGGGCGGGGCTTCCGGGGGAGCCGGGTTTCCGGGGGCAGGGTGGGGGCTGGAGCCGGCAGCGGCCGGGGGTGGCGCACATCTTCGCCTTCTGGGAGAGCCGTGCCTTCTACGACTCCTTCATGGCCCGTTCGCACGACCGCCTGGCGGCCGCCCAGTCCGGCACGTTCAAGGACGCGCAGGTCAAGCTGTTCGAGTACCGCTTCGATGTGAAGACGGGCTTCGAGCCGCGGTTCACCGACGCCGATCTGATCCGTGTGGCCCTGTGCCAGGTTCACGAGGAGCGTGTCGAGCACTACACGCTCATGCAGGAGAAGGTCTGGAACCCGGCGATGGCCGGTTCGCCCGGCATGATCCGCGGCATGTTCGCCGAGGCGCCCGGGCAGGAGTTCCTGATCCTGTCGATGTGGCGGTCGGCGGCCGAGCACGGCAAGTACCGCACCGAGCGCGTGGAGCGTCTCGCGCTGCGTGCCCAGACCGAGGCCGACGTCGCGGCGCTCTCCGGTGACATCGTGGAGCTGGAACCGTCCTGGACGGTCTGAGCCCGCCGTCGTACGTTTGAATACCAAACTCGTCGCCCGGAAGCGCGGCTCAGCCTGCCCGGAAGCGGCCCTGGAGGCGGGATTCGTGTGACCTACGCCGTATGGAGGGCGTACGGGTGCTCGACTCTCCCTCGCTCGATCTAGGGTTTCGGCATGGCACGACCACGGCGCATCGTCCTTGTCCGGCACGGCGAGTCCACGGGCAACGTCGACGACTCCGTGTACGAGCGCGAGCCGGACCACGCTCTCGCGCTGACCGAGCGCGGCTGGCGGCAGGCGGAGGAGACCGGCAAGAGGATCCGGGAGCTCTTCGGCCGGGAACGCGTGAGTGTGTACGTCTCCCCGTACCGCCGTACGCACGAGACTCTGCGCGCCTTCCACCTCGACCCAGATCGCATACGGGTCCGGGAGGAGCCGAGGCTGCGCGAACAGGACTGGGGCAACTGGCAGGACCGCGACGACGTGCGCCTGCAGAAGGCCTACCGCGACGCGTACGGCCACTTCTTCTTCCGGTTCCCGCAGGGCGAGTCCGGCGCCGACGTGTACGACCGGGTCGGCGGCTTCCTGGAGAGCCTCTTCCGCAGCTTCGAGGCCCCGGACCACCCACCGAACGTCCTCCTGGTGACCCACGGACTCGCGATGCGACTGTTCTGCATGCGCTGGTTCCACTGGACGGTCGCGGAATTCGAGTCACTGTCGAACCCGGGGAACGCCGAGATGCGGATGCTCGTTCTGGGGGACAACGGAAAGTACACGCTCGACCGGCCTTTTGAACGCTGGCGCGAGCCGATCCCGTACTGGGTGAACGGATAGAGTGGCAGAGCGATGACCGCTGACTCCTCTTCCTCCGGGCGCCTGGAGCGTGCCCTGGCGAGCCTGCGCGGACTGGCCGTGGGGGACGGCCTGGGCTCCCAGTTCTTCGTCCCGGCGAACTATCCCCTGCTGAAGCGACGCGAGCTGCCCGCGGGGCCCTGGCAGTGGACGGACGACACCGAGATGGCCTGCTCCGTGGTCGCCGTCCTCGCCGCACACGGGCGCATCGACCAGGACGCACTGGCCCGCTCCTTCGCCGAGCACCACGACTTCGACCGGGGCTACGGCCCCGCGGTCAACCGGCTGCTGAGACTCGTCCGGGAGGGCGAGGACTGGCGTGAGCTGGCGGCCGGGCTGTTCAACGGACGGGGGTCCTGGGGCAACGGAGCGGCCATGCGGATCGCCCCTCTGGGCGCCTGGTACGCGGATGATCCGGAGCAGGCGACCCATCAGGCGGAGATCTCGGCCTACACCACCCACCAGCACCGTGAGGCCGTCGTCGGCGCCATGGCCGTGGCCGCCGCGGCGGCGATGGCCGGCTCGCCGGACGGACCGCCCAGCCCCGAGGCGCTCCTCGACGGCGTCATCGCCCTGGTGCCGAAGAGCGCCGTCGGCCAGGGCCTCCGGCGTGCCCGCGACATGCTCGACTACGGCGACGCGGTCACCGTCGCGGCGGTGCTGGGCTGCGGCCGCCGTACGACCGCCCACGACACCGTTCCCTTCGCCCTCTGGTCGGCCGCGCGCAGCCTGGGCGACTTCGAGGCGGCTTTCTGGACGACGGCCGGGGTCGGCGGCGATATGGACACCACCTGCGCGATCGTGGGCGGTGTTCTCGCCTCCGGCAAGGCGGGGACACCACCCGCCGAGTGGGTGGAACGCTCCGAAGTGCTGCCTGACTGGGCACCGACTGGGGTCTGACGGGTCCGGCGATCGGGCCGGAGCGGTCATCGGTGGTGATCTCGCGGACCGCGCCGGTGTTTTTCGTTCCCGGCAAGCAGCCTCGGAAACTCTCCGTGCCTGCCGGGAACTCTCTGTGACCGCCGCCCGTTTCCTCTCATGTCCGTCGTACGCCGTGGCTTGCGGCGGCGTACGACGGGACAGGCGGAGGGCGACGGTCGGAGGGGGTGTGGAGATGGTCTACATGGTGCCGGTGCTGGCGGTGGTTCCCGTCCTGGTTCTCCTGCGGGCGCTGGTGGCCGGAGTGCGGCCGGCCGGACCGTCGCACGTGCCGGCCGTCCCCGGGCGGTGGTCCGGCCGACCGCGGCTCCGCGTGGCTCGGGCCCGGTCAGCCGATGCCCGGGCCCGCCACGCCGGCGAGGGAATCGAGATCGCTCTTGCGGACCCTGATCACCAGCCAGGAGGTGAGGAACGCGACTCCGGCCATCGCGGCAGCCGGCACGAAGGCGGTGGAGATGCCGTGGGCGAGCACCTCGTGTCCCCAGGGTGCGGGCAGTTGGTGCGTCTTGGCGAAGTGGGCCTGCTGCTCCGGCGAGCCGTTGGCGAGGAACTTCGGCAACTGCTTCTTCGTCTCGTCCTTGGCGGCCGAGCCGAACACGGTCGTCAGGATGGACAGTCCGAGCGAACCGCCCACCTGCTGCATGGCGTTGAGGAGCCCGGACGCAGCACCCGCCTCGTGCTGGGCGACGCCGGACACGGCCGTGACCGTGGCCGTCACGAAGTTCAGGCCCATGCCGAAACCGAACACCAGCATCGGCCCCAGTACGCCGCCCAGGTAGGAGCTGTCCGGCCGGATGAAGGTCTGCCAGACCAGTCCGATCACCACGAGCCCCGTGCCGGCCATCATGAACGGCCTCGGGCCGAGGGTTGGCAGGAAGCGCTGGGAGAGTCCGGCACCGACCGCGATCGCGACCGTCACGGGGAGGAAGGCCAGACCGGCCCTGATCGCGCTGTAGCCGAGTACGTCCTGCACGAACAGCACGATGTAGAAGAACATGCCGAACATCGCCGCGGCGAGGCTCAGCATGATCACGTACGTGCCCCAGCGGTTGCGGTCCCCGAACATCCTGAGCGGGGTGATCGGCTCCTTCGCCCGCATCTCGGTGAGGACGAAGGCGAGCAGCAGCACCAGGGCCGCGCCGAACGAGCCGAGGGTGAGGCCGTCCCGCCAGCCGTTCTCCGAGGCGCGGATGAACCCGTAGACGAGCGAGGCCATGCCCGCCGTCGAGGTCAGCGCACCCGTGATGTCGAAGCGCCCGGGATGCCGCTGGGACTCGTTGATGTAAAGCGGCGCGAGCGAGGCGATCAGCACACCGATCGGCACGTTGACGAACAGCACCCATCGCCAGTCGAGCCAGTCCGTGAGCATGCCGCCCGCCAGGAGGCCGATGGCGCCGCCGCCCGCGGACACGGCGGCGAACACACCGAAGGCCCGGTTGCGTTCCGGGCCTTCGGGGAATGTGGTGGTGATCAGCGCCAGCGACGTGGGCGAGGCGATCGCGCCGCCCACGCCCTGCAGGGCCCGAGCGGCCAGCAGCTGCCAGGGCTCCTGGGCGAGGCCGCCCAGGAGGGAGGCGAAGGTGAACAGCAGGATGCCGGTCATGAAGACCCGGCGACGGCCGAGGATGTCACCGGCGCGCGCGCCGAGCAGCAGCAGGCCGCCGAAGGTGAGCGTGTAGGCGCTGACCACCCAAGTCAGATCCGTGGTGCTGAACTTGAGCGCATCTTGAATGTGTGGGAGCGCGATGTTCACAATCGTCGCGTCGAGTACCACCATGAGTTGGCAGGCGGCGATGACGGTGAGTGCGATGCCGGGATGCCCCTCCCGGCGGGCCACGCCCGGTTTTGGCTCCTGAAGCAGCTGAGAGGTCGTCACTATGGATCCCCCATAAGAGTATTAGTGAACGCTCGCGTTCACTGTCGCGCCCACGGTAGTGACCCCCAACAGTGAACGCAAGCGTTCACTTAATCCTGCGCCCCGCTTCGCGTCCCCCTGTTGCTGCGGCGTGGCTCGCTCTGTCCCCGGAATCCCCGCTTCCCTTGTTGGAGAGACACAGATGGTTACCTCGCGCTGGACGGCCGCTCCCGATCGGGCGGCTTCCCCTCGTCGGCGCGGAGTGGTGCTGGAGCGCGCGATCCTCGATGCCGCGCTGGAGCAGCTCGGCGAGGTCGGCTGGAAAGGCCTGACCATGGAGGGGGTCGCCGCCGGCGCGCAGACGGGCAAGGCCGCGGTGTATCGCCGCTGGAACTCCAAGGAGGACCTCGTGGCGGATGCTCTGGTGGCCGGACTGCCTCGGGTCGAGACGGCCCCGGACCTCGGCAGCGTGCGCGAGGACCTCCTCGCTCTATGTCGCGAGGTGCGGCAGATCATGTTCTCGCGCCCGGGTGTCGCGCTGCGCTCGGTGATTCACGAGTGCGATCAGACTCAGGCGGAGCGCTTCCAGGAGGTGATCGTCGGAGGGGTGGTGGAGCCGACCGTCAAGCTTCTGGGCCAGGTCATCATGCGTGGAATAGAGCGGGGTGAGGTGCGTCCGGATGCGGCCAGCGGCTATGTCTTCGACGCCATCCCGGCCATGATGATGTACCGCTCGAAGATGTGCGCCAGCGAATGGAGCGACCAGGATCTCGAAGAGATGATCGACCAGCTGATGCTCCCGCTGCTGCGGCCCTACGGAAGGTGATCCCGCGCGACGGCGATCCGTGTGGCGGTGGGCCGACCGGGGTGTCGGCTGACGACCCCGGCGGCGTACCCTAAGGGCGCCATGCCGTACGAACCACCTACTCACACCGTCGAGCGCTCCCTGCGCGCCACGACCGGAGCGAAGGTCATTGCCGGGATCGACGAGGTGGGGCGCGGCGCCTGGGCCGGACCTGTCACCGTCTGTGCCGCGATCACCGGACTTCGCCGCCCGCCCGAGGGGCTGACCGATTCCAAGCTGCTGACGATCAAGCGGCGCACGGAACTGGCGGAGATCCTGCACACGTGGGTGACGGCCTATGCGCTGGGGCATGCTTCCCCCGAGGAGATCGACGACCTGGGGATGACGGCCGCGCTGCGGCTCGCCGCGGTCCGCGCCCTGGACGACCTGACGGTCCGCCCCGACGCCGTGATCCTCGACGGGAAGCACAACTACCTCGGTGCCCCCTGGCGGGTGCGCACGGTGATCAAGGGCGATCAGTCGTGTGTCGCCGTCGCGGCGGCGTCGGTGATCGCCAAGGTTCAGCGCGACAAAATGATGGCCGAACTGGGTGTCGACCATGCAGACTTCGGATTTGCGGACAACGCCGGGTATCCGTCGCCCGTACACAAGGCCGCACTGGAGGAGTGGGGGCCCACCCCGCACCACCGCTTGTCGTGGGCGTATCTTGATGCGTTGCCTCAGTGGCGGCACCTCAAGAAGGTCCGTAGCTGGGCGGACGGAAGCGTTCCGGAAACCGAGGGTCAGCTCGGCTTCGATTTCTGACGGTTCCGCTCGCACTCATGTGCCACCCGGCCGCCCGCGCCGCACCAACGTTTGATAAATATCAGCCATGCCTCTCATTCCCGAGGAGCCTCAGATTCACGAGAGTGCCCAGGGTCCCCGCGCCACTCCGGCCAGCGGCCGTGTCGCGCCGACCCCCCGTCCCGTACCCGGTCCCCGCCCCGCGGCTCCGTCCCGCCCCGGTCGTCCCGGTCCTCCGCGGCCGGCGCCGCCGGTGCAACGCACGCCGCGTGACGTGGCTCCGGCCAAGCCGGGCCCGTCCGGCCCGGCCGCTCCCGCCGCCGCGGCGGCCACCCCGCAGATCCAGCTGATCCCGGCCTCGGCCGAGGGTGCGCTCGACGCCGCCGAGGAGGCGGTGGACCTGCTGCTGGATTCGGGCCGTGTCCCCGGCGACGTGCTCGTGATCACCACCGGGTCCCAGCACCCGTGGGCGGAGCACGAGCTGTCCTTCGGTGAAGCTTCCTACTGGGCGCAGCACGACGCCGGTGACGACGTCTTCTATGCGGACGCCGCCGTCGCCTCCCGCGCCGCGTCCCGTCCCGTGGTGGTCGTCGCCGTCAACGGAGGCCCCGCCTCCGCTGCTGCCTCGGCCCTCCCGCTGGCCCACACCCGGGCCGGTGCCCTGCTGATCGTCTGCGGCGACCCGCAGCAGATCAACTCGGTGCTGGGCGCAGGCGTCTGAGCCTCCTCCGGCACCTGGGGGCATCCGGGGTGACAAAGGAACCACTCCGGTGGGATCCGCACGGCGTGGCCTTTGGCATGCCCGCAGGGCCGGCGGCCGTTCCGTTCGTGGACGGCTTCCCGGCATATACCAAGACGCCAGGCGCGGAGCTGCGATTGCAGGGTGGAGACCGGACCCCGGCCCACGCTGCTGGGTCTGCCGAGGCCGGACCGTGAAGCCGCCGCCTGCTGGGCACGGCCGCGGGCACTTGGGAAGGCGCTCTCGAACGGCTCGTACGGCTGCCGGACGAGGCGTGAGCGCCGGGCCGCTCGGCACGGCACAGGCCGTGTCCGCCCGGGCGCGGTATGGCCCTCACGTCGCTCTGGGCACGATCGCCCCTTGCGTTCCTCAGGGCACGATCGGCCCTTGCGTTCCTCGAGGTCGGCGCGCGGCCTCGTGCGGCGCGGCATCCTGGCGGCCGAGCGGTGGGCGGTCGGCTCGCCGCGTCCGTGCGGGCAGGGCGGTGGCCGGACGGCGGCCGGGCCCAGGCCTGACCTCCGCCGTGCCCTCAGCGAGCCGCCGCGCGCCGCATGACCTCGGAGACCGGGCCGCCGCTGCGCGGCGCGAGCGGCGGGGTCTCGGACGTGGCGAAGGGTTCGGGTGCGGAGTCGGCGTTGGGGCGGCGGCCGCTGCGTCCTTCGCCGAGCACATGCCAGCCGTCGTGGGTCAGCGTGATGTACGCCCCGCACCGCAGCCCGTGCAGGGTGCAGGCGTCACGCAGGCCCCACATCCAGGCACCGTCCTCCTCCGTCCAACCCGCGTCGCCCTCACGGCAGTAGACGAGGATGGCCGTGCGCACCGGGGTCCGGCGTCTCAGGTCGTGCGGAATCACCCGGCGCAGCTGCGCGAGCAACGCGTTGCGGAACATCCAGCCGTCGGCCGGGGCCGGACGACGCGTGAACGACGCGCTGGCGCACAGCCGCTCCTCCGGATCCAGCACCGCCACGATCGCCGTGGAAGGCCTCGGCCGATGGCGGGCGTGCAGCCCGCTGACGACCTCACGGGGGTTGCGCAGCAGAGGGATTCCGGCGGCGGCCCATTCGGCCGGCTCGAGCAGGCGACTGGCGGAAGCGGCGGACGCGGAGGTCGACAACGAGGCCGCCGAGGACGAGGCGAATCCGAAGGTCACGTTCCTCCCTTCGGCTACGCGCCCACACTGCGGGCGAGGTCGGATTCGAGGGACCGCGCACCGCAGCAGAGCCCGACCGATCACGGACGAGCCGCGCGGGGAGCGGACCTCAATTCTTCCTGCCGAACTTGGATGCGGCAACGAGCAATTGGCGCCACCGACTGTTATCTGGTGGTGCGTGGCTTATATCCCTACCCAAAGGTAAGCCCGATGACGCCTGAGGTGTCAGGCCGTGCCCCATACGATTGCCGCAGCGAGGTGCGGGGTCAGCCTTGCACGGCCAGGACCAGCGGCAACACCGCTCGCGCGCCGGACTTTCTGAGCAGACGTGCCGCGACCGCGAGGGTCCAGCCCGTCTCTGTGAAGTCGTCGACCAGCAGCACCGGGCCGTCGGCCGCAGTGAGCGCCGAAGCGAGTGCGGGCGGTACCGTCAGCGCACCGTCGAGGGTCTTCAGCCGCTGCGCGCTGTTGCTGCGCGAGACGCGCGGCACGTCCGCGGCGTACTCCACGGAGCCGAGCAGCGGCAGCCGGCCGACCTCGGCGATCCGGGCGCCCAGGGAGTGGATCAGCGAGGGCCGGGTTCGCGAGGCGACAGTGACGACACCCACCGGCCGGGCCTGGGCGCCGGACGCACCGGAAGCCCAGCCGCCGGGGCCCTTCGCCCAGTCGGCCAGGACACCGACCACCGCCCCCGCCACATCGTCCGGGACAGCGGTGTCCGGTGCCTGGGGCGCGAGGAGCGGACGCAGCCGGTTGCCCCAGCCGATGTCCGAGAGCCGACCCAGAGCCCGCCCCGACGCGGCCTGTTCACCGGCCGGAATGCGTCCCTTGAGATCGATGCCGATGGCCGGCAGGCCCGTCGGCCACATGCGGCGGGGCTCCACCTCGACGCCGGCCCGGCCCAGGTCGCTGCGCGCGGCGTCCACCGCGGCCGTGGACGTGTCGGCGGGGAAGCGCGGTCCGGCGCAGTTGTCGCAGCGGCCGCAGGGCTTGGCACCCTCGTCGTCCAGCTGGCGCTGCAGGAACTCCATCCGGCACTCGGTGGTGGACGCGTAGGAGCGCATCGCCTCCTGCTCGGCCGCCCGCTGCCGGGCCACCCAGTCGTAGCGCTCGGTGTCGTACGACCAGGGCTGTCCGGTGGCGATCCAGCCGCCTTTGACGCGGCGGACGGCTCCGTCCACGTCCAGGACCTTCAGCATGGTCTCCAGCCGGGAGCGGCGCAGCTCGACCAGGGGCTCCAGTGCGGGCAGCGACAGGGGGCCGTCCGCCCGGGCGAGGACGTCCAGGGTGCGCCGGACCAGCTCCTCGGAGGGGAAGGCGAGCGATGCGAAGTACTGCCAGATCGCCTCGTCCTCCTTGCCCGGCAGCAGCAGTACCTCGGCGTGTTCCACACCGCGGCCCGCGCGGCCGACCTGCTGGTAGTAGGCGATGGGGGAGGACGGGGAGCCGAGGTGGACCACGAAACCGAGATCCGGCTTGTCGAAGCCCATACCGAGCGCGGAGGTGGCGGCCAGCGCCTTCACCCGGTTGGCCAGCAGATCGTCCTCGGCCTGCCGACGTTCGGCGTTCTCCGTCTTGCCCGTGTACGAGGCGACGGTGTGCCCGCGCTGTCGCAGGAACGCGGTGACCTCCTCGGCGGCGGCGACAGTCAGTGTGTAGATGATGCCGGAGCCCGGCAGATCGTCGAGGTGGTCGGCGAGCCAGGCCATCCGGTGCGCGGCGTCCGGCAGCCGCAGCACGCCGAGGCTGAGGCTCTCCCGGTCCAGCGGCCCGCGCAGCACCAGGGCGTCCGAGGTGGTGCCGGTGCCCAGTTGCTCGGCGACATCCGCGGTCACCCGGGCATTGGCCGTGGCGGTGGTGGCCAGCACGGGGACACCGGGCGGGAGGTCGCCGAGCATGGTGCGCAGCCGCCGGTAGTCGGGACGGAAGTCGTGACCCCAGTCGGAGATGCAGTGGGCCTCGTCCACGACCAGCAGGCCGGTTGCGGCGGACAGCTTGGGCAGCACCTGGTCGCGGAAGTCCGGGTTGTTGAGCCGCTCAGGACTGACGAGCAGGACATCGACCTCGCCGGCCGCGATCTCGGCCTGGACGGTGTCCCACTCCTCGGTGTTGGAGGAGTTGATGGTGCGGGCGTGGATGCCGGCCCGGGCCGCGGCCTCCACCTGGTTGCGCATGAGCGCGAGCAGGGGCGAGACGATCACCGTGGGTCCGCTGCCTCTGGCCCGCAGCAACGAGGTCGCCACGAAGTACACCGCGGACTTGCCCCACCCCGTGCGCTGCACGACCAGGGCCCGGCGCCGCTCGGCGACCAGCGCCTCGATCGCCCGCCACTGGTCCTCGCGCAGCCGGGCCGCGCCCGTGGCATCCCCGACGAGCCGGGCGAGGACGGCGTCCGCCTGCGCCCGGAGATCCGCGTTGCTCGTGTGCTCCATGCGTCCCATACAACAGGACGGGACCGACAAGCGGGCGGAGCACTGCCCTGGGCTGTGGACAACCGGGACGGTCTTGTCGTGTCCCTGATCCGACTTGTCCACAGACCCAACCGGAATCTCAAGATCCGCGAGATTGTCGGTGCATGACGAATCACAGCGAAACCACCGGACCCTTCGAAAACAGCGACGTCTCGGGACAGGAGCCGCTCACCGGCCCGTCCGCGCACGACACGCAGGTCACGCTGCGCACACCCGCCGAGCTGGCCGACGTCCTGCCCTACCTTCTCGGCTACCGGCCGGAGGACAGCATGGTGCTGGTGGCCCTGCACGACCGGGAAGGCCGGGGCAGGTTCGGAGGCCGGGCCCGGCTCGGCATCCCGGCGAACGAGGAGGACTGGGAGGCGGCCGCACGTCAGCTGGCCCACGGACTGGTGACCGGCAGTGAACGGCGCGGTGCCCGGCCCGAACAGATGGTGGCCTACGTCTGCCAGGAACCGGCCCCCGGAGAGTCCGGCCGCGACGTCAAACGACGGCTCGAGCGGCTGGCCCACCTGCTGCGCACCCAGTGCGGCGAGCTCGACGTGCCGGTCATCGAGGCACTGTGCATCTCCGACGGCCGTTTCTGGTCGTACTGCTGCCCGATCGAGAGCTGCTGTCCCGAGGACGGCTCGCCGATGGGCCTCCCCGGTACCTCCGTCCTGGCCGCTGCGGCCACCTACGCCGGCATCCAAGTGCGCGGCACACTCCGGGAGTTGCGTGCCAGGCTGCAGCCCTGGGAGACGACCGCGGCCCTGGAGCAGGAGATCGCCCTTGACGCTGCGGGTATGAGCCTCGTGCCCCGCATTCTCGAGGAGGCGTCCCGCGCGCAAGTGGCGGAGGAGACCCTCGACCTCGCCGAGTTGATCATCCGCCGCTTCGCCGCCGCAGCACCGGTGTCCGGCACGCATCCGGCGGATTTGCGCGACGACCGCCTGCTCGCACACGACGAGGCGGCGACTCTGATCCTCGGGCTCCAGGACCGTACGACCCGTGACCGTGCGGCCGCGTGGATGGAGGGCGACGAGGCCGGTCCGGCCCTCCGGCTCTGGCGGGCCCTGGCCCGCCGCTGCGTCGGACCCTACGGCGAGCACGCCGCGGCCCCGCTGACCCTGGCCGGCTGGGTCGCCTGGTCGGCAGGTGACGAGTTGGAGGCCCGTGAGGCGCTGGCCATGGCGCTGGGCGCGGATCCCGACTATCTGTTCGCCCGCCTGTTGCACCAGGCCTGCAACGAAGGCCTCGACCCGGAGGCGATTCGCCGCTGTCTGCGCGCCGACCGTGCGGACCAGGCGAGGCGTACGCCGGCGGAAACCGGCTCGCAGCCGCAAGCGGAGGAGAAGACGGCTCGGGCCGAGCTCCCGGCATGCCAAGACGTGACAGCGATCGCCGGAGCGGACGACCAGGGTGGTGCCGAAGTGGGGCGAGGGATGGGCACGCGCCGACGACGCCGCGTGCGGTCGGCCGACAGCGGCGATGCCCCTCGCGCGGCCAGGCCCACGGGCGGACGGCGGAGGCCGGCCGGTTCCCACCCCGGCCCGCCGGCGGCCGAACCCTCGCGCCCCGGCAGCCGCGACCTGGGCAGCGCGCGCTCGCGTGCGGCGGAACCGGGCGGCACCACGACCGGCGCAGCCCCGTCGAAGAAGGACCACCGCAAGCCCGAAGGGGAGGGGTGAGCGCCGTGCGGGGGAGCACGGGCGGGTCCCTGGTCGAGCAGGTCTGCCCGAGTAAGACGCCTGGCGTATCGACGGAATCCACCGGAAGCGGCGCACGCCCCCTGAGGCTGCTCCGGAACCGACCTCGCGCGAGCCGGGGCGGCGGCCGCGGCGGTGGCGCACTTCTGGGCCGCTTGGCCGGCCGGGTCCATCGGTCGTCCCCGACTGCTCGGGGCGCCCACGAGGATCTGTCGCCCGTCCCTTGGGGGAAGCGGCTCGTGGTCGGCCTGAGCGGCACCACTCCGCTCTTGCGCCGCCATTCGGTCGGCTTCCAGGAAGCGAGCCGTGACCCGGACATGTCCCCCTCCGTTCACCTG
Organism: Streptomyces sp. NPDC052107; assembly: GCF_040680215.1. Taxonomy (NCBI): domain Bacteria; kingdom Bacillati; phylum Actinomycetota; class Actinomycetes; order Kitasatosporales; family Streptomycetaceae; genus Streptomyces; species Streptomyces sp. NPDC052107. Next base: position 58,975 of record NZ_JBFAWG010000023.1, on the reverse strand, counting down.
AGTGGCGGAACGCCTGGACGGGCCCTGCCGCCGTACGACCCTTGTCCGCCGGGGCGTCCCACAAGTCGCCCAGCACGTTCGAGGCGCCGCGAGCGCAGAGGAAGCCGCCCCATGCACCAGCAGCCGACTCCGCCCCCCACCGCCGAAGATCAATGTCTGCCCTGGGACAGGCGCGCGTGCTTGCCGCCCAAAGGTGCGGACGTCACCGCACGGCAGATCATCGCCGCCCCACCGTCACCCAAGGACCTCTGGGCGAACTCCGCGACAGACCACGACAGGCCACCGGCGTGGGATCCAGGACCAGGCCAGGTCGGGTCATCGGCATCGGCCCCGGTCCCAGGCCGGGTCAGGTCACCGGCATCGTCGCCGGTTCCCGGCCAGGTCAGGTCACCGGCGTCGGCCCCGGGCCGCAGCCGCCGGAACGCCGTGGCACCGTCGGTGCGCACACCACAGTGCAGCCGAACGGTGCCCGAGCTGCCGCCCACGCACGCCGCCCTGATCTGTGTCGCCCTGCCCGGCCTCGCCATCTCCGATGGCGGGCAACTGGCCGGCCGGGGACTGGACGGGTTCTACCGTGCCGGCAGACGACTGCTCTCGCGGTGCCAGGTGCGCGTGGCCGGACGCGAGCCCCTGGCCGTGCTGGCGAGGATGACCGGCGCCGACAGCGCCCTCTTCGTGGGGACGCTGCGCGCTTCGCCGACCGCGGGTCCCGATCCGGATGTCGTGGTCGAGCGGACCCGTCGTGCCGACGGAACCGAGCGGATCATGCTCCGCAGTGCCGCCATGCGACCGCTGAGGCTGTCCGTCGAGGTCGCCGTGGGCACGGACACGGAGCCGTCCAGGTCCACGACACCGCACTCGCCGTCTGCGGACTGGCCGCCGCCGGCTACGAGAAGGAAGCCGGCGGCCTGCTGAAAGGACTGCTGGAAGCGGCGGAACACTTCGGCCACCGGCTGCCGGAGATGTTCGCCGGTGCACAGCGCTCCACCGGGAGCGCTCCCCTCCCGCACCCCGCGGCCTGCCGGCCGGCGGCCGCTGCGGCGGCGTCCGCGATCATGCTGCTCACCTCGCTCGCAGGCATACGCCCCGACACCCCCGCCCGGACAGTCACCCTGAGACCCGTGCGCAGTGCGCCGCTCGGTGAACTCGGCCTGACCGGGCTGCGCGTGGCCGGCGCCCCGTTCGCCGTGCGCATCAGCCGGCTCGGGCTGGCCATGGTCGAGGAGGCGGCGGACGGCCTGCGACTGGGAGTGTGACCTCGTACGTCCCCACGGAAGCGATGAACAGGAGCCGGTCCGGCGCCCCATACCAGAACGAAGCGGAACCACCGTCGATGCGCCCGGGGAAGGGAGTGTTTATCGTCAGGAAGACGACTATGATCGCGGCATGCCCTACGACCCGTCAGCCTTTCCGCCCTTTGCCGTCACCGTGGACCTGGTCGTGCTGACCGTGCGCCGCCATGCCCTGTGCGCGCTGGCGGTCCGCAGGGGCGAGCCTCCGTTCCAAGGGCGCTGGGCGCTGCCCGGAGGTTTCGTACGAGCCGACGAGGACCTCTCCCAGGCGGCGGCGCGCGAGCTCGCCGAGGAGACCGGGCTGTGTGCACACGAGCCTTCGGCCCCCGCCCAGGACAACGGGGCGCATCTCGAGCAGCTCGCCACCTACGGGGACCCCAAGCGAGACCCGCGGATGCGCGTGGTGAGCGTCGCGCACCTCGCGCTCGCGCCCGACCTGCCCGCCCCGCGGGCAGGAGGCGACGCCAGCAACGCGCGCTGGGCACCGGTCGAGGAACTGCTCCAGCAGGGCGGTTACGGCCGTGACGGCGAGCCCGTGGCACCGCTCGCCTTCGATCACGCCCAGATCCTCGCCGACGGGGTGGAACGGGCCCGGTCCAAGATCGAGTACTCGTCGCTGGCCACCGCGTTCTGTCCGAGCGAGTTCACCGTCGGCGAGTTGCGCCGGGTGTACGAGGCGGTGTGGGGAGTGGCCCTCGACCCGCGCAACTTCCACCGCAAGGTCACCGGAACCCCCGGATTCCTCGTCCCCACCGGAGGAACGACCACGCGCCAGGGCGGTCGGCCGGCGCAGCTCTTCCGGGCGGGCGGTGCCACTCTGCTCAACCCGCCGATGCTGCGCCCCGAGGTCTGAGGGGCGCAGGCGGTCGGCCGCCCGGACGGCCAGGTGGACCGATCGTACGGGCGGGGCGGCTTCCCCCGAACGGCGGACGTTAACCGGATCGATCGGCACCACGTGTGGTAAAGGACCGGGTGATACCCGAAAAAAGGGACATCGCGCGCTATCTTGCTGCAGGTGATCCAGGCCTTCGGACTGACCAGCAATCCCCGCAAGGCGCACCCGCCCGCCGTCGACGACGTCTCCTTCGCAGCGCGCCCGGGGCATGTCACCGTGCTCCTGGGAGGCGCCGGCGCGGGCAAGACGACGGCGCTCAGACTGATGCTCGAGCTTCAACCGGGGCGCGGCATCACCTACTTCAGAGGGCGGCCCCTGCATCGGATCGCCCAACCCGCGCGGGAGGTCGGCGTGCTCCTCGGCGACGTGCCGGGGCATCCGGCCCGCTCGGTGCGCGGACATCTGCGCATGTTGTGCGCGGCGTCGGGACTTCCGGCGCGACGGGCCGACGAGGTCCTCGAAGTGCTCGGCCTCGTCAGCCTTCGCGAGGAACGCCTCGGCACGCTCTCGCGCGGGGTGGACCGCAGACTCGGCCTGGCCTGCGCCCTGCTGCCCGATCCGCACACGCTCGTCCTGGACGAGCCCGCCGACGGTCTCTCTGTCCGTGAGGCTCAATGGCTGCACGTCACGCTGCGAGCCCACGCCGGCCAGGGTGGCACGGTGCTCTTCACCACGGCCGACCCCAAGGAGGCCGCGTGCACGGCCGACCGTGTCGTGACCCTCGACGGCGGCAGACTCGTCGCCGACCAGGCGGCCAGCGAGTTCGCCCGCACCCGGCTCCGTCCGCGGGTGGCCGTTCGCAGCCCGCAGGCAGCACGCCTCGCGGCCCTGCTCGCCAAGGAGGCCCGTACCGCGCGCCGGTCCGTCGAGGTCGTACGGGAGGGCGGAAATCGCCTCTCGGTGTACGGATCGACGACCGCCGATGTCGGCGAGACGGCCTTCCGCCACGGCATCCTCGTGCACCAACTCGCCGACGAAATCGGCGACATGGGGCCGGGTTCCGGTGCCGGGATCGAAGTCCCGTCCGCAGAGGCGGCGAACGGGCCACACGCGGAGATGGAACACGCCGGGCCCGGTTCCCCGCCCGCGGAGGCCGAGCCGACGATGCGCGGCTTGCCGACGGTGGAGCCGGGCGCCTCGGGGGTCGTCCTGGCGGCGTCCGTGTCCGGCATTCCGGCGCCCGGTTCGTCGGCGGCTGAGTTCGGCGCGTCGGCGTTGGACGCGTCCGTCTGGGAACAGGCCGCCGTGGCGTCTGGCCTCTCGTCGGGTGAGCCGGGTGTCACGGCGTCGGGTTCCTCGGGGAGGGAACGCGTCGCCCTGCCGTTCGGCTTCTCGGTGGGAGAGCGGGCGAACGCCCCGGCGCCGCAGCGGGCTGTGCCCAGCGTCGCCTCGGACGAGGAACCGTCGGTGGGCGAGCGGGCACAGGCCCTCAGCGGTGAACATCCGTCGCTCGGCGAGACGCCCAAGGCCCGGCCGGGAACGGAGCACACGCAGTCCACCCAGCGCGTACCGGCCGAGGGTGTGTCGCCGGACGACGCGGCCCCGGGAACCGACGGGACGGCATACGGCGAGGTCGGGCCCGTGGGTGAGAACACGCTCGACCGAGATGCCGGAGTGGTACCCGCCGAGGTGCTCGCGGGAGCCGACGGTGGCCACACCGCGGACACCGGGCGCGATGCGGCCTCGGCGGCCCAGGAGCCGCACACCGGCGGCGTGAGCACTGTGGCAGCGGGTATCTCCGCCCTGCGCACCCGCCTCCCCGGCGCCAGGAACCGCGGCACCCGTCAGCCGCAGGCCACCCGCGCCGCCAGCCCCGATGGTGTACGTTCTCCCGATCCCCTGTCCGCCCTCCCGCCCCCCATCTCCGTCCGCCCCGCCCCCAGCCCCCTCCGCCCCCTTCGCTACGAGATCCGGCGTGCCACCGGCATCGGCGTCGGCTTCGTCACCTGCGGTGCCGTACTGGCAGTGTCCGCGCTCACCGCCGTACTGCTGGCCAGGATCGGGCACACTCCGCAGGCGCGGTTGTTCGCCGCGTGGCCGCGGGAGCTGCCGCTGCCGCCCGCGGCGCTCGCGGCGGGGCTGCTCGGTGCGCTGGCCTTCGGGGACGAGTTCCGCCACCCCGCCCTCGCTGCGGACCGCGGCACCGTGCCCCGCCGGCTGGGGCTGCTCACCGCGAAACTGCTCGTCTCCGGAGCCACCGCGGCCATGTTGGCCCTCCTCACCGTGGGCTGCGACGCCGAAGCGCTCTACATCGTCTACGGACGGGAGCTCACCCAAGTTCCCCCGGACTGGCTCTCGTTGGGCGCGAGTTGGTTCTGTCTGGTCGTCGGTTGCGCCTGGGCGGGTGTGCTGGCGGCCGGTGTGTTCCGGTCCACCACGGGCGGCCTGGCCGCCGTACTCGCCGTACCCGTTGTCGTCGTCCCCCTCGTGCACAAGGCGATGCAGGGGCCCGCCCTGCGCGTGGCAGCCGGATTCCCAGTGCGGATGCGAGAGATCTTCCTGCCGCAGTGGCCCTTCGGCGGCGACCGTTACCTGCTCGGGATGGTGCGGGTGCTCGCCCAACCCGTCGGCAGCGCAATGGCGTTGTCGCTGTCGACGCTGCTGTGCGCCTATCTGTTCACGACACTGCGCACCCGGCTCCGGTGACGAGCGTGCGTCCACTTCCGATTCCGCGGTGCGCACAACTCCCCGGGGAAAGCCCATTTCTTTCCGATAAGGCGTCAATTGCGACGGGGTGAGCGATCACCCTTTCGTGTGCTTTTCACCAAAGACCTCAAGGGAGTTGGAGGCGACGCCGACAAAGGATCCGTGAGTACCCTTGCGCACACCATGATGACCGCCGCCCGCTCCACCGACTCCGGTCTGGCCGGCCCGGGCGAACTCGACCGCTACCCCTACGCAGAGCCCCAGGTGGCCGACCGCGTCGGAGCGCCCTCCTGGGAGGGCGCGGATCCCGAGCTGGGCCGCGTCGGCCGGCGTGCCGCGGGCAGCCGCGGACGCGGGCTGCACGGCCAACTCGTTCAACAGCTGGGACAGATGATCGTCTCCGGCGACCTGGGCGCGGACCGCCCGCTGGTGCCCGAGGAGATCGGCCAGCGCTTCGAGGTCTCCCGCACCGTCGTCCGCGAGTCCCTCCGTGTCCTCGAGGCCAAGGGCCTGGTCAGTGCCCGCCCGAACGTCGGCACCCGCGTGCGTCCCGTCAGCGACTGGAACCTGCTCGACCCGGACATCATCGAGTGGCGGGCCTTCGGGCCCCAGCGCGACGATCAGCGCCGCGAGCTGAGCGAGCTGCGCTGGACGATCGAGCCGCTCGCCGCCCGCCTCGCCGCCGGCCACGGACGGGAGGATGTGCAGCAGCGCCTCTGTGACATGGTCGAGATCATGAGCCATGCCATGGCACAGGGCGACGCGCTGACGTACTCGCGCGCCGACAACGAGTTCCACTCGCTGCTCATCCAGATCGCCGGCAACCGCATGCTGGAGCACCTCTCCGGGATCGTCTCGGCGGCCCTCCAGGTCTCCGGCGGTCCGGTCACGGGTTGTGACCGGCCGAACGAGGCATCGCTCGCCCAGCACGCGCGGATCGTCGACGCGCTGGGCACCGGCGACGGCGCGGCCGCCGAGACGGCCATGCGTCAACTGCTGACGGTCCACCCCGAGGTCGAGCGCGTGGTGCCCGCCCCGCGCGAGCACTGACCCCCGCGGCCAGGGCGGTGCGGTCGCCGGTGTGCGGGGTCAGCCCGGCTCTCGTGGCGCTCGTGTCGGCGCCGGGCTCGTTGCCGGCCGCCGCTGGACCCCGCCGGACCCTGTGCGGTCCGGCGGGGTCCAGCGGCGCGACGGGCCGCCGGGGTCATGGGCGCGACCGGGCAGGATGGCAATGGCGATCTCGTATGCCCATGTCTGACTGCTTTTGACCGCTTACGGGGTGTGACTCGGGCCACGCAGATTGGGCGTAACGCTCGTGGAAACAGCGCGATGACCTAAGAGGTGACAGCCGCGGAGGGAATACGGACGCCATCACAGGCGCTGTGTATCTCCCCCGGCCCCCGCCCGCGCCGTCGGCCCATCCCCAGGCCGGTGGTCGGCTCCTGTCCGCAGTGGACGGTGCCGGAAGCCGTTTTCCAACGTTCCGAGAGGTTGTTCGTGTCGGCCAGCACATCCCGTACGCTCCCGCCGGAGATCGCCGAGTCCGTCTCTGTCATGGCGCTCATTGAGCGGGGAAAGGCTGAGGGGCAGATCGCCGGCGACGATGTGCGTCGGGCCTTCGAAGCTGACCAGATTCCGGCCACTCAGTGGAAGAACGTACTGCGCAGCCTCAACCAGATTCTTGAGGAAGAGGGTGTGACGCTGATGGTCAGTGCCGCAGAGCCCAAGCGCACCCGCAAGAGCGTCGCAGCGAAGAGCCCGGCGAAGCGCACCGCCACCAAGACGGTCGCGGCGAAGACGGTGACGACGACGAGGAAGGCGACCGCCACCACGGCCGCCCCCGCGGCGCCCGTCGCTCCGGCCGCAGCCGATTCCGCCGAGGAAGCCGCACCCGCCAAGAAGGCCGCGGCCAAGAAGACGACCGCCAAGAAGGCGGCCGCCAAGAAGACCGTCGCCAAGAAGGCGACGGCGGCCAAGAAGACCACGGCCAAGAAGGACGACGCCGAGCTTCTCGAGGACGAGGTTCTCGAGGACACCAAGGTCGCCGACGAGCCCGAGGGTGCCGAGAACGCGGGCTTCGTCCTGTCCGACGAGGACGAGGACGACGCGCCCGCGCAGCAGGTCGCCGCGGCCGGCGCCACCGCCGACCCGGTCAAGGACTACCTGAAGCAGATCGGCAAGGTCCCCCTGCTCAACGCCGAGCAGGAGGTCGAGCTGGCCAAGCGCATCGAGGCGGGTCTGTTCGCCGAGGACAAGCTGGCCAACGCCGACAAGCTGGCGCCCAAGCTCAAGCGCGAGCTGGAGATCATCGCCGAGGACGGCCGCCGCGCCAAGAACCACCTCCTGGAGGCCAACCTCCGTCTGGTGGTCTCCCTGGCCAAGCGCTACACCGGCCGCGGCATGCTCTTCCTGGACCTCATCCAGGAGGGCAACCTCGGTCTGATCCGCGCGGTCGAGAAGTTCGACTACACCAAGGGCTACAAGTTCTCCACGTACGCCACCTGGTGGATCCGTCAGGCCATCACCCGCGCCATGGCAGACCAGGCCCGCACCATCCGTATCCCGGTGCACATGGTCGAGGTCATCAACAAGCTTGCGCGCGTGCAGCGCCAGATGCTCCAGGACCTGGGCCGCGAGCCCACTCCGGAGGAGCTGGCCAAGGAGCTCGACATGACCCCGGAGAAGGTCATCGAGGTTCAGAAGTACGGCCGCGAGCCCATCTCGCTGCACACCCCGCTGGGTGAGGACGGCGACAGCGAGTTCGGTGACCTCATCGAGGACTCCGAGGCCGTCGTTCCTGCCGACGCCGTCAGCTTCACGCTTCTGCAGGAGCAACTGCACTCGGTTCTGGACACCCTGTCCGAGCGCGAGGCCGGCGTCGTCTCCATGCGGTTCGGTCTCACCGACGGTCAGCCGAAGACCCTCGACGAGATCGGCAAGGTGTACGGCGTGACGCGTGAGCGCATCCGCCAGATCGAGTCCAAGACCATGTCGAAGCTGCGGCATCCGTCGCGTTCCCAGGTGCTGCGCGACTACCTCGACTAGGCCACGGTCGTACGACGGCGAAGGCCCGGCTCCCCTCGCGGGAGCCGGGCCTTCGTGCTGCGCGCGACCGCGTAGTGGATCACTCTGGGTTTTCCGGCACAACCCGAGAGTGAGGAAACCGCATGCGCCGTTCCGTTGCCCAGGCACTGATCCGGCCGCTGGCCCTGACGGTCGCCGTGGCCGCCATACCCCTGGTGAGTGCGGCTCCCGTGGCCGCCGACAGCGTCGTGGTCGGCGGCTTTCCGATCGACGTCTCCCAGGCCCCGTGGACGGTAGCGCTGTCCAGCCGTGACCGGTTCGGAGGTACCCGGGCAGGCCAGTTCTGCGGCGGCGTGGCGGTCGCGCGTACGGCGGTGCTCACCGCGGCCCACTGTCTGGCCGAGGACGTCCTCGGGGCGCCCCTAAACCGCGTGCGCGACTTCCGGGTCATCGCGGGCCGCACCGATCTGCTGTCGAGTGAGGGGCAGGAGGTCTCCGTAAGCGATGCCTGGGTCAATCCGGGGTACGACTCCGGGACCAACGTCGGCGACTTCGCCGTACTCACCCTCGCCAAGCCGCTGCCGCAGAGCGCGGTCGTCGGCATGGCGGGCGCGGGCGATCCGGCCTACACGCCGGGCACGCAGGCCACGGTCTCCGGATGGGGGGACACGACCGGCGGGGGCGGCTATGCGCACCGGCTCTATGCCGCACACATGCGCGTGCTGCCCGACGACCTCTGCTCCCGCGCCTATCCGGGCGGTCCCGACGGCACCTACCGGCCCGGCAGCATGCTCTGCGCCGGGGAGGCCGGCGGAGGCCCGGACGCCTGTCAGGGGGACAGCGGCGGGCCGCTGGTGGCGCAGGGGCGGCTGATCGGCCTCGTGTCATGGGGGAGCGGCTGCGGCAGGCCGGGCAGTCCCGGGGTGTACACGCGCGTCTCCGACGTCGTGACAGCCCTGGAGGCGGCCTCAGGGAGCCGGAAGAGGCCCCACGGACGCTCCTGATGTGCCCGCACCGGGATACGAGCACGGGCGGCCGCTCCTGAAGAGGAGCGGCCGCCCGTTCACCGGCCTGTACCGGGGCTGGCTCGTCGTGTGTGCGAGATTCAGCGCTCTTCTTCGGAAGCGGTCGGAGCGGACGTCAGCCGCTCCGTCTCGTCCTGTATCTCAGCGGCGATCTTCTTGAGTTCCGGCTCGAACTTGCGACCGTGGTGGGCGCAGAAGAGCAGTTCTCCGCCGCTGAGCAGGACGACGCGCAGGTATGCCTGGGCGCCGCAGCGGTCGCAGCGATCGGCGGCCGTCAACGGGCTCGCGGGGGTCAGAACAGTAGTCACGTCGCCTCTTCTCTAGCTCGACGAGCTGTCGTACCAGGGTCAACATCCAACCAGCCCGAAAACGTTCCCGCTCGTGGCTTTTCCTCGAAAGAATCTTCCGGGGCGGCTGTCTGCTGCCGGTTGGCGGCGAATGTGCCGTAGTGCGTCTCTTGTGGTGCTTACGGTTTCGCGCAGTGTTGTGTTTCGGTCCTCCAGGCCGGGTTGCCTGTTGTTCAGGAGGACGTGCCCGGAGCCTAAATGGTTCATGCCTCCAAGGGAACGTGATATGTACTTCACTCCATAGGGGGATCGAACAGGTATGCGAGCCTGGACTAGTCTGAGTTCCCGACCGAGGGTGGCGTTACACCGGCTCTACCAGGCCTCGGTACCCTCTGAGCGGCGACCGAAGCCGTCCCCTTACCCAGTAGGGGGCCAACTGAAATTCAGCGAGGAGCGAACCGCGTGACCGCCGACACGTCCGTGCCGTCCACAGCGCTGCTGGCAGGAGCAGACCGGGACGGTTCCAACTACACCGCGCGGCACCTGCTCGTCCTCGAGGGCCTCGAGGCCGTGCGCAAGCGCCCGGGCATGTACATCGGCTCGACCGACAGCCGCGGTCTGATGCACTGCCTGTGGGAGATCATCGACAACTCCGTGGACGAGGCCCTCGCGGGCGTCTGCGACCGCATCGAGGTGATCCTCCACGACGACGGTTCCGTGGAGGTGCGCGACAACGGCCGTGGCATCCCCGTGGACGTCGAGCCCAGGACGGGCCTGTCCGGCGTCGAGGTCGTCATGACCAAGCTGCACGCCGGCGGCAAGTTCGGCGGCGGCTCGTACGCCGCCTCCGGCGGTCTGCACGGCGTCGGCGCCTCCGTGGTCAACGCCCTCTCCGCCCGCCTCGACGTCGAGGTGGACCGGGGTGGTCACACGCACGTCATCAGCTTCCGCCGTGGCGTGCCCGGCGCCTTCGCGGCCGACGGCGCCGACGCGAAGTTCGAGGCCAAGAGCGGCCTGCGCAAGACCAAAAAGATCCCCAAGACCCGTACCGGCACGCGCGTGCGGTACTGGGCCGACCGGCAGATCTTCCTCAAGGACGCCAAGCTCTCCTTGGAGAACCTGCACCAGCGCGCCCGGCAGACCGCCTTCCTGGTGCCGGGGCTGACGATCATCGTGCGCGACGAGTTCGGCCTGGGCGAGGGCGGCAGCAAGGGCGAGGAGTCCTTCCGCTTCGACGGCGGCATCAGCGAGTTCTGCGAGTACCTGGCGGGCGACAAGCCGGTCTGCGACATCGTCCGCTTCTCGGGCAAGGGCACCTTCAAGGAGACCGTCCCCGTCCTCGACGAGCACGGCCAGATGACCCCCACCGAGGTCACCCGTGAACTGGGCGTGGACATCGCGCTGCGCTGGGGCACCGGGTACGACACCACCATCCGGTCCTTCGTCAACATCATCGCCACCCCCAAGGGCGGCACTCACGTCTCCGGCTTCGAACAGTCCCTGACGGGCGTGTTCAACGACGTGCTGCGTGCCAAGAAGCTGCTGCGGGTGGCCGAGGACAACATCGTCAAGGACGACGCCCTCGAAGGCCTCACCGCCGTCGTGACCGTGCGCCTGGCCGAGCCGCAGTTCGAGGGCCAGACCAAGGAGGTTCTGGGCACCTCGGCGGCCCGCCGCATCGTGAACAACGTGGTCACCAAGGAGCTCAAGGCGTTCCTGACCAGCACGAAGCGGGACGCCGCCGCGCAGGCCCGGGTCGTCATGGAGAAGGTGGTGGCCGCCGCCCGTACGCGCGTCGCGGCCCGCCAGCACAAGGACGCCCAGCGCCGGAAGACCGCCCTGGAGTCCTCGTCCCTGCCGGCGAAGCTCGCCGACTGCCGCAGCGACGACGTCGACCGCAGCGAGCTGTTCATCGTCGAGGGCGACTCAGCGCTCGGTACGGCCAAGCTGGCCCGGAACTCCGAGTTCCAGGCTCTGCTGCCGATCCGCGGCAAGATCCTCAACGTGCAGCGGTCGTCGGTGACCGACATGCTCAAGAACGCCGAGTGCGGCGCGATCATCCAGGTCATAGGAGCGGGCTCGGGCCGCACCTTCGACATCGACCAGGCCCGCTACGGCAAGATCATCATGATGACCGACGCCGATGTGGACGGCTCCCACATCCGCTGTCTGCTGCTCACGCTGTTCCAGCGCTACATGCGGCCGATGGTCGAGGCCGGCCGGGTCTTCGCCGCGGTGCCGCCGCTGCACCGCATCGAGATCGTCCAGCCGAAGAAGGGCCAGGACAAGTACGTCTACACGTACTCCGACCGCGAGCTGCGGGACAAGCTGATGGAGTTCCAGAGCAAGGGCATCCGGTACAAGGACTCCATCCAGCGGTACAAGGGTCTGGGCGAGATGGACGCCGATCAGCTGGCCGAGACCACGATGGACCCGCGTCACCGCACGCTGCGCAGGATCAACCTGTCCGACCTGGAGGCCGCCGAGCAGGTCTTCGACCTGCTGATGGGCAACGACGTGGCGCCGCGCAAGGAGTTCATCTCCGGCTCGGCCGCGACGCTGGACCGGTCGCGCATCGACGCGTAGCCGCTGCGCTGGGCCTCGGCCGACGGGGCTGCCCGAGGTGGGCTGACCTGGTCGGCCGAGGGGCGGCGACGAGGATTGGTGACCGGCGGAGAGGGACGGTGGTCTGCCTCCGCAGGTCCCGTGATCCTGCTCGGTCGGCCGAGTGGTTCTCTGTGGCCGCCCGGGTCGTCCTCAGTGGTCGGTCGGGTTGCTCTGCGGTAGCCGGGTGGTCCTCCGTGGGCGGCTCGGGGCCTCTGTCGCAACCTGTGGTCCTCCGAGCCCGCCAGCTGGGCTTTCGTCACCTGGCGGATGGTCTTTCTTCGCCGGTCGGGTGCGGCGGCCGGTGGGTCGTGGTCTGGACACCGCAGACCGCGCCTGCGACCGCCACGGCCGGTCGCTGATCGCCGAAGCCACAGCCTGCCGCCCACCGGCGTCACTGTCGGCGTGTGTGGGCTGATCCTTCTGGGCCTGGCACGGCGTGATCCTTCCGGGCCGGACAGGGTCTGTTCCTGCCGGGCCGTACATGAGCCCTGATCCCGCCGGGCAGGACAAGCTTGGTCCGGCCGGTTGCGGTCGGGGTTCCCGGGCCCCGGGTGCTCGCAGACGCTTCCCTCAACTTCCCCCATTCCAGGCCGAGTCGTCGCGAGCAGTGGGTGGCCCGGCGTTTCTGACGGGTACCTGCCTAAGGTGGTGCCGGACTCCGCGCCCGCCCCGCCACCGGTACTGTCGGCCAGGAGCCCGCGCCGCTCCCAGTCGGTGGGCGGAACCCCTGCCCGACCGACCTCCGCCTCCGCCTCCGCCTTCGCCTTCGCCGCGGCGCAGTATGCACCTGCGGGATCTACACCCGTGGGTGGAGAAGAGCCGCTCCGGGTTTCCACCCGTGATCCACCCCGGCTCCGATCTCCCGACCTGCGCTTTTCCGTAGCTTCGTAGGTGTCGGCAGCACCCGCTCCCGACAGCACCTTCTCGTTCACGGAGGCTTTGATGTCCGGGCTCGTCAACGCGCTGCTGATCGTGGCCGTCGCCGCCATAGTGATCCTGCGGCAGTTCCGTGCCCGCGCGATCAACACCGACCGGCGCTGGTGGCTGATCCCCGTGATCCTCGCCGTCCTGGCGCTGCGCGAGCCCGGCATCCTCGACGTCAACCACCATGCGGAATCGGCCGTGCTGCTCGCGGTGGAGCTGTTCATCGGTGTGGCCACCGGCGTCGGCTGGGCCTGGACGACTCGCATCTGGACAGAACCGGACGGTGTCGTGTGGACCAAGAGCACCAAGGCGAGCATTGCGGTATGGATCGTGGGGATAACCCTGCGCATCGGTGTCTACGCCGTCGGCGCCGTGCTCGGCCTGCACCAGGACAGCTCCGCCCTGATGTGCGCTCTCGCCGCCACCCTGCTGGTCCGCGGCGGAATTCTGGTCTGGCGGGCGCAGTCCCTCGACACCGCGAGCCGCCCCGCCCCGGCGTACGGTGACGGCATGCGGTCGGTCAGGAGGGAGCGCGCGTGAAGGAGAACGCCTGGACGCGCTGGCCGTCACGGGAGGCGCTCGGCCGCGAGGGAACCTCCCGGCCCCGGCGTTTGATCGCCTGGTCCATGAGGTGCCTGGTGATCGGCGTGCTCCTGTGGGGCGCGTACAACCAGAGACACGTCGGGCTCTGGGGCGCGCTCGCTGCGATGGCGGGGGTCCTCGTCGCCGCCCTCCTTGCCTGGGCCTTCTTCAGGACCACCTACCAGCACCGGCTGGTTCCCTCCCTGACGCTGATGGGCGCACTCATGGCCATGGCGATCGCCGCCGAGGCCGCGGGGTTCAAAGGGCTGGCCCTCGTGATCTGGTGTGGCTGTGGGATCGTCGCCCTGGAGCGGCTGCCGCTCGCGGCCGCGGCTCCGGTGACCACGGTGGGCCTGGCCGCATACGCCGCTTTCAACAACGACGTATGGCTGACCACGGCCGCCTCGGTCGCGGGCATGGCCCTCGCCGGCTACGTCCTGCGGCTGGACGCCGAAGCCCGCGGCCACGCGCAGCAACTGCTCGCCCAGGAGCGCGCCGCCCGGGCCGCCGAGGCGGAGTCCGCGGCGCTGGCCGAGCGAGCCCGCATCGCACGGGAGATCCACGACGTGCTGGCCCACAGCCTCTCGGCGCAGTTGGTGCACCTGGAGGCGGCCCGGCTGCTGATCGAGAAGGGCGCGGACCGTGAACGCATCCGGGAGCGGGTGGTGGCCGCCCGGGGCATGGCCCGCGACGGACTCGCCGAGACCCGGCAGGCCCTGTCCGCGCTGCGGGGCGAGCTGACCCCGCTGGAGGACTTCCTGAGCGAACTCGTCAGCGGGGCCGACGGCGCAGAAGTCTCCGTGACCGGTGAGCGCAGACCTCTGCCGGCCGACGCCTCCCAGGCTGTGCGCAGGGTCGCCCAGGAGGCGCTGACGAACGTCCGCAAGCACGCACACGGCGCCAAGGTGCAGCTGCGACTCGACTACAGCGAGCACGAAGTGACGCTGGACGTAAGGGACACGGGCGGGCGGCCGGGCGAACTCACGGGATCCGGAGCCGGGTACGGTCTGCTGGGTATGCGCGAGCGGGCCGAGCTGCTGGGCGGCTCACTGGACGCGCGGCCGGAGCAGGAGGGGTTCGTGGTGACGCTGAAGGTGCCTGTATGACCGAGACGGAGGGGGAGAAGAAGCCCGCACGAGTGGTGGTCGCCGACGACCAGACCGTCGTCCGGGAGGGCATCGTGATGCTGCTCGGACTCCTGCCCGGGGTGGAGGTCGTGGGTGCCGCGGGAGACGGCGAGGAGGCGGTGCGGCTGGTCGGGGAACTGGCCCCGGACGTTGTCCTGATGGATCTCAGGATGCCCCGCTGTGACGGTGTGGAGGCCACCCGGAGGATCCGGGCGCAGTACCCCGGGACCCAGGTCGTGGTGCTCACCACGTACGCGGACGACGAGTCGCTGTTCCCCGCGCTGCGCGCCGGCGCCCGGGGGTATCTGACCAAGGACGCGGGCGGTGACGAGATCGTGCGTGCCGTGGAGAGCGTGCTGTCGGGGGAAGCAGGTCTGTCGCCCAGTGTCCAGCGCCGGTTGCTGGAGCGGCTGTCACAGCCCGAGCCCAGCTCGCCGGCGACCGTGGAGGCGCCGCCCGACGGACTGACCGCACGGGAGACCGAGGTGCTGCTGCTGATCGCCGAAGGGCTCAGCAATCAGGAGATCGCCCGCAAGCTGCATGTGTCGACCGCGACCGTGAAGACACACATCAACAACCTCTTCGCCAAAACGGGCCTCAAGGACCGGGCGCAGGCGGTGCGTTACGCCTACAGCAAGGGGCTGGTGCGGCCGCCCACACAGTGAGTCACCTGATGGGGTGAAGAGCCGGAGGAAGAAGAGTCAGGGATCTGCCCGATCTGTCCATCCTTGGGCATGCAGTCAAGCGATGGTCGTGCCCGCGGCGGCGGGGACGGTTCCGAGAGTTCGTCCGAGAACCGGCAAGACCACGGCGCGCCCGCCCGCGACGTGACGTACGAAGACCCTTGGTACGACGCACTGGCCTCTGGCTGGGGCGAGTTGGACGGGACCGGTGTGCCGGCGCAGGCGGTGCCACCCGCTCGCGGGGAGCGGGGCGGAACGGCGGTTGGGGCACGCGACGTGTACGTCGAGGTGCAGCGCAGCGCGGCCTTCCAGGAGGTGCGCACCAGGTACCGACGGTTCGTCGTGCCGGGAGTCGCCGCCTTCCTCGCCTGGTACGTGGGCTATGTGGTCACCGCCACGATCGCGCCGGGGCTCATGGCCCGGCCCGTGGCGGGAGCGGTGAACGTGGCCATGCTGGCTGGGCTCGGACAGTTCCTCACCACGTTCCTGCTGACCTGGGCCTACGCCCGGCACGCGCGGCTGCGCCGGGACCGGGCGGCGCTGGAGCTGCGCTGGGACACCCAGGAACTGACCCGCGAAGTGCGGGGAGGTGCCTCGTGACCGGTGATCATCAGAAGCTGGCGCTGCTGCTGTTCAGCGGATTCGTGGCCGTCACCCTCGGGATCACGACGTGGGTGAGCCGTCGCCGGCGTGGTTCGGCGGAGGAGTTCTACGTCGGAGGACGGCTGTTCTCTCCCATGGAGAATGGTTTTGCCATCGCGGGTGACTACATGTCGGCCGCCTCCTTCCTCGGGGTCACCGGTCTCATCGCGCTGTACGGGTACGACGGGATGCTGTACGTCGTGGGCTTCCTGGTGGCCTGGCTGGTCGTGCTGTTCCTGGTGGCCGAACTGGTACGCAACTGCGGGCGGTTCACCCTGGCCGACGTGGTGGCCGCGCGGATGAGCGAGCGGCCGGTGCGGATCGCCGCGGGAACTTCCTCTGTCACGGTGTCCGTTCTGTATCTGGTGGCGCAAATGGTCGGCGCGGGCAGTCTGGTGGCGCTGCTGCTGGGGCGAACGAGCGGGGCCGCGCAGGCCTGGGCGGTCATCGGGGTCGGCGCGCTCATGGTGATCTATGTGTCGTTGGGAGGGATGCGGGCCACCACCTGGATCCAGATCGTGAAGGCAGTGTTGCTGCTGAGCGGCACGATCGCGCTGACCGCCCTCGTCCTGCTCCGCTTCCACGGCGATGTCGACCGTCTGCTGCTCACGGCCGCGGACCACAGCGGTCACGGAAGGGCGTTCCTGGCGCCGGGCCTGAAGTACGGCGGGACCTGGACCGCCCGCCTCGACTTCATCAGCCTGGGACTCGCCCTCGTACTGGGCACCGGGGGACTGCCGCACATCCTGTCCCGCTTCTACACCGTGCCCACCGCGCGGGCCGCCCGCCGTTCCGCCGTGTGGTCCATCGGGCTGATCGGTGGTTTCTACCTGATGACGATCGTCCTCGGCTTCGGGGCGGCCGCGGTGGTGGGGACGGATGCCGTGCGCGGTTCGAACGCGGCCGGGAACACGGCGGTGCCGCTGCTCGCTCTCGACCTGGGCGGTGGCGCGGGCTCCACCGGGGGCACGGTCCTGTTCGCGGTCGTCGCCGCCGTCGCCTTCGCCACGATCCTCGCCGTGGTCGCCGGTATCACCCTCGCCTCCTCGGCGTCGGTGGCGCACGACCTGTACGCGTCGCTGCGGCGCTCGCGCGGCAAGGCGCACAGCGAGGTGGCGGTGGCGCGCTGGGCGGCGGTAGGCATCGGCGTCGTGGCGATCGCGCTCGGTCTGCTGGCCCGTGACCTCAACGTCGCCTTTCTCGTCGGCCTCGCCTTCGCCGTCGCTGCCTCGGCGAACCTCCCGGTGCTGCTGTACTCGCTGTTCTGGCGCGGCTTCACCACCCGGGGCGCGGTGTGGGCCGTCTACGGCGGGCTGATCCCGGCGCTCGGACTGGTGCTGCTCTCCCCGGTGGTGTCCGGCAACCCCACCTCGCTGTTCCCGGACGTCGACTTCCAGTACTTCCCGCTGCAGAACCCGGGCATCGTCTCCATCCCGCTCGGCTTCCTCGCCGGCTGGCTCGGCACGATCACGTCCGACGAGGGCGCCGACGAGGCCAAGTACGCCGAGACGGAGGTACGGTCGCTGACCGGCGCCGGTGCCGTGTAGCCGGTCACCAGCGGCTCGCACGGATCACTACGGCGCCACCCAGGCGTACCGGTGTTCCGGCCGGCCGGTGTCGCCGTACTTCAGGGAGAGCCGGAGCCGGCCGGCCTGTTCCAGGTGGCGGAGATAGCGCTGGGCCGTGGAGCGGCTCAGGCCGGTCCTGACGGCCACCTCGTGGGCGGACAGCGGCTGGTCGGCGCGGTGCAGGACGCCGCAGATCAGATCGGTTGTGGGTTCCGAGTGGCCGCTCGGCAGGCCGGGCGTGGACGGTGCGGGAGACGTCCGCAGCGCACCGAAGATCCGGTCCACCTGCTCCTGCCCGGTCAGGCCACGGCCGCCGACCCGGTCCACCGTGCGGCGCAGCGCGGCATAGGAGTCGAGGCGAGTGCGCAGGGCGGCGAAGGTGAAGGGCTTGACCAGGTAGTGCAGGGCGCCCAGGCGCATCGCCTGCTGGACGGTCGTCACATCGCTGGCCGCGGTGATCATGATGACGTCGGTGCCATGGCCCTGCTCCCGCATGCGGTGCACGAGATCGAGACCTGTCTGGTCCGGCAGATAGTGGTCGAGCAGGACCAGGTCGATGGTGCCTCGTTCGACGGCGGCCAGGGCCTGGGCAGCGCTGTGCGCGCGGGCGGTCACCCGGAAGCCGGGAACCTTTCCCACGTACTTGGCGTTTATCTCGGCGACGCGGAAGTCGTCGTCCACGACCAGGACGTCAATCATCAGGCCTCTCCTTCAAGGCCGCCGGGCGTTAAGCCCGTGTTTCGGCTCCGCAGTTGTAGCGCGAGCAAAAAGAGCACAACAGGCTCTTGCGAGCAAAAGAACGGCTTGCGCTCACAAGACTCCTGCTGTGGCCGGGGCCACACCTACCGTCCCGGGCCATGAGCGCACACACCAGCCCCGCCATCGAGCTGCGGGGCGCGAGCAAGACCTTCAGAACCCCGTCAGGGGGACTGCACACAGCCGTGCGCGGTCTGGACCTCACCGTCGAGCGCGGTGAGTTCGTGGCCGTGGTCGGCCCGACCGGCTGCGGCAAGTCCACCACGCTCACGCTGGTCAGCGGCCTGGAGGAGCCCACCGAGGGCGAGGTGCTGGTGGCTGGCGAGCCGGTCGACGGCGTTGGCGACAAGGTCGGCTTCGTCTTCCAGCAGGACGCCACCTTCCCCTGGCGCACGGTCCTGTCCAACGTCATGGCCGGCCCCCGCTTCCGGGGCGTAGCGAAGGCCGAGGCCAAGGAGAAGGCCCGGGAGTGGCTGGCCCGTGTCGGCCTCGCCGCCTTCGAGGACCGTTACCCGCACCAGCTCTCGGGTGGTCAGCGCAAGCGCGTGGCGCTCGCCGCCACGTTCGTCAACGACCCCGAGATCCTGCTGATGGACGAGCCGTTCTCGGCGCTGGACGTGCAGACCCGGGCACTGATGTCGGACGAGCTGCTGGAGCTGTGGGAGGGCACGGGCGCCTCGGTCGTCTTCGTCACCCACGACCTGGAGGAGTCCATCGCGCTCGCCGACAAGGTCGTCGTGATGACCGCCGGACCCGCGACCGTGAAGCAGGTCTTCGAGATCGACCTGCCCCGGCCACGCAAGGTGGAGTCGGTGCGCCTGGAGCCGCAGTTCATCGAGATCTACCGTGAGATCTGGGAGTCCCTCGGCGAAGAGGTCCGCATCACCCGCGAGAGGGGTGCCGCCCATGTCGCCTGACGTCATGCCCGAGGCCCAGGCCGCACTGGCCAGGACCGAGCCCGTCGACAAGACGAACCGCGCGCAGACCCGCGCCCAGGCCGCCCGCCGCCGCAAGGCCTTCGTCATCGCCGCGCGTGTGCTGCTGCTGGTGGCCGTCCTCGGGCTGTGGGAGGGACTGTCCCGGGCGAAGATCATCGATCCGTTCAACTTCTCGATGCCCTCGAAGATCTGGGACCAGATCTCGACCTGGGTGATGCACGGAACCGCACTCGGCTCGCTGGGCGAACAGATCTGGTACACGCTCTACGAGGCACTGCTCGGCTGGGTCATCGGTGTGGTCGCCGGTGTGCTCCTCGGTATCGCACTAGGGCGGATCAGGTTGCTCGCCGAGGTCCTTGGTCCATACATCAAGGTGCTCAACTCGATCCCCAGGATCGTCCTGGCGCCCATCTTCCTGATCTGGTTCGGGCTCGGCCCGTCCTCCAAGGTGGCCTCCGCCGTCGTGCTGGTGTTCTTCCCGGTGTTCTTCAACGCCTTCCAGGGCGCCCGGGAGGTGGACCGCAACCTGGTGGCCAACGCCCGCATCCTGGGCGCAAGCGACCGCCGGGTGACGCTCCAGGTGGTCATCCCCTCGGCCACCTCGTGGATCTTCACCAGCCTCCACGTCAGCTTCGGCTTCGCCCTCATCGGCGCCATCGTCGGCGAGTACATCGGCGCGACCAAGGGCATCGGCCTGCTCGTCGCGCAGTCGCAGAACACCTTCAACGCGGCCGGTGTCTACGCCGCGATGGTCATCCTCGCCGTGGTCGCCCTCGCCGCCGAGGGACTGCTGACCTTCGCCGAGCGCCGCATCTTCCGCTGGAAGCCCACCGGTTCCGACAGCTGACCGGCCCCTCACCGGCCCCACCGCCTCTCATCGGCCCCCACCGGTCCATCCCCGGCCCCTCCCTGGGCCCCTGGGCCCTTGGACCAGCCCCCCACGCCTTCCTCGTACCGCCCTCTCACAAGGACGTGAACCGCATGCGCAACACCGCCAGATACGCCTCCCTCGCCGCCGCAGGCCTGCTCGCGCTCTCCTCCCTCACCGCCTGTGCCAACGACGCGGCGAGCTCCACGACCGACACCGGGAGCGACTCGGGCGGCGGCAAGGGCGAGACCGTCAAGATCATGGTCGGCGGCCTGGACAAGGTCATCTACCTGCCCGCGATGCTCACCCAGCGCCTCGGCTACTTCAAGGCGGAGGGTTTGAACGTCCAGCTCCTCAGCGAGCCCGCCGGTGTCCAGGCCGAGACCGCGCTCGTCTCCGGCCAGGTGCAGGGGGCGGTCGGCTTCTACGACCACACCCTCGACCTGCAGACCAAGGGCAAGTCCGTGGAGTCGGTCGTGCAGTTCTCGCACGCGCCCGGCGAGGTCGAGGTGGTCTCGAACAAGGCGGCCGGCGACCTCACGTCGCCCAAGGACTTCAAGGGCCGGAAGCTGGGTGTGACCGGGCTCGGTTCCTCCACCGACTTCCTCACCAAGTACCTCGCGGTGAAGAACGGCGTACAGGTCAACGAGTTCAGTCCCGTCGCCGTGGGGGCCGGGCCGACGTTCATCGCGGCCCTCCAGAAGGGGGCGATCGACGGCGGCATGACCACCGACCCGACCGTCGCGACGATCCTGGACAAGAAGGTGGGCAAGGTCCTCATCGACATGCGCACCCCCGAGGGCTCGCAGAAGGCGCTGGGCGGGCCGTACCCGTCGTCAAGTCTGTACATGCAGACGGACTGGGTGAACGGACACAAGGACACCGTCCAGAAGTTGGTCAACGCATTCGTCAAGACGCTCAAGTGGATGTCCACCCACAGCGCCGACGAGATCGCGGCCAAGATGCCCGCCGACTACTCCCAGGGCAGCAAGACGCTCTACGCGCAGGCCATCAAGAGCACGCTGCCGATGTTCACCGACGACGGCGTGATGCCCCAGGGCGGCCCGGAGACCGTCGAGAAGGTTCTCAAGTCGTTCAACCCCAACATCAAGAACGCCAAGGTCGACTTGAGCAAGACGTACACCACCGAGTTCGTCGACGCTGCCAAGTAGACGAGTGCGCTCAGACGCGGGTCGCCCACACGTAACGGTGTTCGGGGCGGCCCGCGTCGCCGTACTTGAGGGTCAGACGTGCCCGTCCGGTGCGCTCCAGAAGCTTCAGATAGCGCTGGGCCGTCTGCCGGCTGACGCCCGTCCGCTCGGCGATCTCCTGGGCGGACAGCGGACCTTCGGCGTTCATCAGCGCCTGGCGGACCAGCTCGGCCGTCGTGGGGGAGTGCCCCTTGGGCAGCCCGGGCTCCGACGGCGCGGACAGGGCGCCGAAGATGCGGTCCACCTCCGCCTGTTCGGCCTCGCCTCCGCCGTCCAGCGTGCGCCGCAGCCGTGCGTACGCCTCCAGCTTGGCGCGCAGACCGGTGAAGGCGAACGGTTTCACCAGGTACTGCAGCGCCCCCTGTCGCATCGCGGCCTGCACGGTCGACACGTCCCGCGCGGCCGTCACCATGATCACGTCGGCCTGGTGGCCGCGCCGGCGCATCTCCCGGACGACCGCGAGACCGGTGTCGTCGGGCAGGTAGTGGTCCATGAGGACCAGGTCCAGCCGGGGCAGCGTCTCCACCTGCCGCAGCGCCTCGGCGGCGCTGTGCGCCTCGCCGGCGACATGGAATCCCGGCACCTTCTCCACGTACGCGGCGTTGACCCGGGCGACGCGGGCGTCGTCGTCCACGACCAGGACCTCGATCATCGGGTCTCCTCCTCGGCGACGGCAGCGGGATCGAGGGACTTCTCCAGCGCCGCGGGTTGAAGCTCCGGCTCGGTCAGCGCCTCCGGCAGGACCACGGTGAACTCCGCGCCGCCGCCCGCCGCCTCGCCCACCGTCGCGCTTCCGCCCTGCCGTTGGGTGAGCCGGCTCACCAGCGAGAGCCCGAGACCCCGTTTGCCGTGCGCGGGCGGCTTCTTGGTGGACCAGCCCTCCGTGAAGATCAGCTCCCGCTGGTCCGCAGGGATTCCGGGGCCCGTGTCGCGCACCCTGAGGACGACCGCACGGCCCTCTGTGCGCAACTCGACCTCCACGCGCGCATGGAGCGTGCCGGCGACCGCGTCGAGGGCGTTGTCCACCAGGTTGCCCACGACCGTGACCAGACCCCGCGGATCGATCAGCCGGTCGGGCAGCTTGGTGTGCTCGGACACCCACAGCGCCACTCCGCGCTCGGCCGCGACGGTCGCCTTGCCGACCAGCAGCGCGGCCAGCAGGGGATCCTGGATCTTCTCGGTGACCTGCTCGGCGGTAGCCCGGTGGTCGCCGACCACCTCGCCGACGAACTCCACGGCGTCGTCGTACATCTCCAGCTCCAGCAGTCCGAGCACGGTGTGCATGCGGTTGGCGTGCTCGTGGTCCTGGGCGCGCAGGGCGTCGATCAACCCGCGCGTGGAGTCGAGTTCGCGCCCCAGCTGTTCCAGTTCGGTGCGGTCGCGCAGGGTGGCCACGGCGCCGCCGTCGTCGGTGGGCATACGGTTGGCGACCAGCACCCGCTGGCCGCGCACGGTGAGCAGATCGGTGCCGGTCACCCGGCCGGCCAGCACGTCCGTCGTACGGCCCGCGCCGAGCGCCTCGTCCGGGGTCCGCCCGACCGCCTCGTCGCCGATGCCGAGCAGCCGCCGCGCCTCGTCGTTGAGCAGGCGGACACGGCCGCCGCGGTCGAGGGCGACCACGCCCTCCCGGATGCCGTGCAGCATCGCCTCGCGCTCCGCGAGCAGCGCCGAGATGTCGGAGAAGGCCAGGTCCCGGGTCTGCCGCTGGACCCGGCGGGAGATCAGCCAGGCGGCCAGCGCGCCCGCCGCGAGAGCGCCGCCGGCGTACGCGAACAGGCCCGGGATCGCGCTGATCAGCCGCGCCCGCACGCTGTCGTAGGCGATACCGACCGACACCGCCCCGATGATCCGGTGGTGCGTGTCGTACAGCGGCACCTTGCCGCGGGCCGAGCGGCCCAGGGTGCCGTTGTCGATCTCCATGATCTCGTTGCCGGCGAGGGCGTCCTCGGGGCTGGTGGAGACGAGATGGCCGATCTGCGCGGGCGTGGGGTGCGACCAGCGCACCCAGTGCGTGTCCAGCACCACGATGTACTCGGCGTTCGTGGCCTTGCGGATACGCTCGGCCGCTTTCTGCACCGGGCCATCACTGGTCGGCGGGGTGCTCAGGACGCCCTCGGCGATCTGCGGGTCCTGGGCCGTGGTCTCGGCGATGGCCAGCGCGCGGCGCATCGCCTCCTGGTCCAGCTGTTTGCTCAGCGGCGCCAGGAACAGCCCGGTCGCGAGCACCGCGACCCCCGCGGCGATCGCCACCTGCATCAGCAGCACCTGCGAGAACACCCGCCGCGGCAGACCGAGGCGCAGACGGCGTGCGGGGGGAGTGGGGCTCATACCCACGAAGGTACGTGGACGGGCACGCCCGCCCCCAGGGGGTGTGGTGGGGATCTCTTGACCAGGTCTTGAACGAGACGGTCGCCGCTGGAAGGAGCCGGTCGCTCAGCTCGCCAGCGCCGTCGGCCTCAGCTCGCGCACGGACACGACGTCCATCCGGGCCGGCGTGCCGAGCACCGCCGCGCCGCAGCTCTCGGGGCGGGGTGGCAGCGACGCTCCCTGGACCACGGTCACCCGCCAGCGGCGGCCGTCGGCGTGCCCGACGGTGACCTCCCAGCGCGGGGCCGCGCCGTCGTTCCGTACGACACTCAGCGCCCCTGCCCGGTACTCGCCCGCCACCGACCGGACGGCCAGCTCGGCCGCCTGACCGGGCCGTTCCCAGGCGGAGCAGCCGCGACACCCCTCGACCACCACGCGCCCCTCCTGCGCGCCGTGCAGCGCCTCCTTGATGGTGTGCGCCTCGGCGCGGCCGTAGGCGTAGCCGTACGGCAGGACGAGCACGGTCGGCGAGAAGCGATGTCCACCCAGATGGGTGACCTCCCAGACGCCGCGCACCCCCGAGGCGCACAGTTCGGCGGCGAGGGGACGGCCCAGAAGGGCGCAGCAGCGGTCGCGCTTGCCGTTGGTGCACACGAGCGCGAGCGGGTCGCCGCGGTACGGGCGCCCGCCGAGCGCGGCGCCGAAGGAACGATGGTCACCCGCTCCGAGGGCGGCGAAGTCGAGGCCGAGCAGTCGGTTCGGATCGCGGGTCGTGGCGCCGTGCAGCCACACACGGCCGGGCACGGTGTGGGCGGCGTACACCTGCCGGACGGCGTGCGTGCCGGGGTCGGCGTGGCGCCCTGGGCGCCGGATGAGCACGACGCGTACGCCGGTTCCCTCGGCGGCCGCCTCCAGCGCCCGCCCCACCGCGGGATCCAGGTGGCTCGAAGTGAGCGCCTTGGCGCCCCACGGGCCGGGCTGTTCCAGCAGCAGCCACGTCGTCGCCGTCGCCGCCGTACCGGAGACGGGCTCGTCGAGGCTCCGGGAGACGGTCGCACACCTACTCACAGAGGTGAGCCTAACCTGACTCTCCCTGGGGCGACTTCCGGCCGCGATTGTGTCCTACTCCGGAAGGGTTTCGGGGCGGAGCAGTTCCGGCAGCGGCTGCGGAGGCCGCGGGCCGACGTACTGGCCCACCGGGCGCATGCGCAGCGGGCGCTCGCCGTACTCCTCCAGGGCGTGTGCGATCCAGCCCGCCGTCCGCGCGACGGCGAAGATCGTCTCGCCGGCCGTGGCGGGCATGCCGCTGGACGCCGTGAACACTGCCAGGGCCAGGTCGACGTTGGCGTGCAGCGGGGTGTGCCGGGCGGTCGTGGCGACGACGTCCCGGGCGGCGAGCAGGGCGGACTCCGCGCGCGGGACCTGCTCCAGCAGGCCGAACAGCACGCTCGCGCGCGGGTCCTCGCCGGTGTACAGACGGTGGCCGAGCCCCGGAACCCGGCGGCCCGCGCGTAGTTCGTCGGCGATCACCGGGACCGCCGTGCCCTGGTCGAGTACGTCGAGCAGCATGCGGTGGGCGTTGCCGCTCGCGGCGCCGTGCAGCGGGCCCTCCAGGACACCGAGCCCGGCCGAGATGGCCGCGTAGGCGTGCGCGCGGGCCGAGGCGGCGACCCGGACCGCGAGCGTGGAGGCGGCCAGATCGTGGTCGGCGAGCAGGGCGAGGGCGGTGTCCAGGACGCGCAGCGACGCCTCGTCGGCGGAGCGGCCGGTCAGCCGGCCCCAGAGCCGCCGGGCGAGCGGGCCGTCGTCCTTGTGGTCACGCCGGACCGGCGGCAGCGCGTCGACGAGCGTGGGGATCAGGATCCGCGCGGTGTTCAGCACGGCGTCCTCGGACAGGTCGAAGCGCAACGGGTCCTCGGCCGCCGCGGCGACGGCCGCCACCCGCAGCCGGTCGGTCGGGGAGGCGTGCTCGGACAGCGCGTTCACCGCGCGGCGCGCGACCTCGACGGTGGGGCGGGGCGCGGAGAAGGTCACGCCCGGGGTGAGCCGGCCCGTCCACAGCCACTCCGCGACCTCCTCGTAGGAGTGACGCAGCGCCAGCTCGACGGCGTCCACGCCCCGGAAGTAGTACCGGTCCCGCTCGATCAGCGTGATGCGCGTTCGGACGGACAGGTCCCCGCCGGAGCCCGGGGTGCCGGCCGCCTCGCGGCGGTGGCGCCGGGCGAGGGCCTCGACCTCCTTCGCCTCGAAGGTGCTGGCACGGCCGCCGGGTTCACGTCTGCTGCTGAGCAGGCCGCGGCTCACGTACGCGTACACCGTCTCCGGCTTCACGCCGAGCAGTTCGGCGGTCTCCTTGGTGGTCAGGCGGCGCCCGGGACGGCCGGGAGCGGGTTCGTGATCGCGCATGGGGGTCACCGTAGCCGTCTCTGCACATGTTGAGCGGTTCGCATTGATTGAATCAATATTGACAATGGAATAGTCAAGCATGGACAGTCGGATCAAGTCCAGGGAGGAGAACCATGACCATCGACAGGACCGCGACCCCGCTCATAGACGCACCGCGCGGACTCGCCGGCGTCGTCGTCACCGAGACCGAGATCGGTGACGTCCGGGGGCGGGAGGGCTTCTACCACTACCGCCAGTACTCGGCCGTCGAACTCGCGCGGACCCGAGGCTTCGAGGACGTCTGGCATCTCCTGGTCCACGGCACGCTCCCGGACGCGGAGCGCCGCGCCGACTTCACCGCCGAGACCGCGGCGCTGCGGCGGCTGCCCGAGGAGGTCCGCGCGGTGCTGCCCGCGATCGCCGCGGCGAGCCGCGTCTCCGGCCCGCTGTCCGGGTTGCGCACGGCCCTGTCCCTGCTGGGCTCGGCGCGGGGACTGCGACCGGTGTACGACATCGACGCCGACCGGCGCCGCGCCGACACCCTCGCCGTCTGCGCGGCCGTACCCACGCTGCTCACCGCGCTGTACCGGCTGGGGGAGGGCCTGGACCCGGTCGAGCCGCGCGAGGAACTCCCTTATGCGGCCAACTACCTGTACATGCTCACGGGTGAGGAGCCCGAGCCGCGGCGGGCGCGTGCGGTCGAGCAATACTTGATCTCAACCATTGATCATGGATTCAATGCATCAACCTTCACGGCCCGCGTCATCGCCTCCACCGGAGCCGACGTGGCCGCTTGTCTGACCGGAGCCGTGGGCGCCCTGTCCGGGCCGCTGCACGGAGGCGCGCCCAGCCGGGCCCTGGACACCCTGGACGCCATCGGCACGCCGGGCCGGATCGACCCCTGGATCCGCGAGCGAGTGCTCGCCGGCGACCGGATGATGGGCTTCGGACACGCCATCTACCGCACGGAGGACCCCCGTTCGCGGATGCTGCGGGAGATCGCCCAGAGCTTCGGCGGTCCGCGCGTGGACTTCGCGGTGGAGGTCGAACGCCGGGTCGAGGCGATCCTCGCCGAACTGAAGCCCGGCCGCGAACTCCACACCAACGTCGAGTTCTACGCCGGCGTGGTCATGGAAGTCTGCGGACTGCCCCGCGAGATGTTCACCCCCACCTTCGCCGCGGCGCGGGTGGTGGGCTGGAGCGCCAACATCCTGGAACAGGCGGCCGACTCGAAGATCATCCGTCCGGTCGCGCGGTATGTGGGGCCGACGCCACCGGTCGCGGTGCCGGCCGCCGGCTGACGCACCCGCCCCAGGGGCCCCTCCTATCCTGGACCGGCAGTCGGTCCACACAAGAGAGGTCGCCCGTTGGGGAACAGCCTGGCGAACAGCCCGGACAGCAGCCGTAGCCCGCAGCAGATCCCGGTCGTCGTGCTCGCCGGTTTCCTCGGATCCGGGAAGACCACGCTCCTCAACCACCTCCTGCACCGCAGCGGAGGCAGCCGGATCGGAGCGATCGTCAACGACTTCGGGGCCATCGAGATCGACGCGATGGCCGTCGCGGGCGCCCTCGGCGACTCGACCGTCTCGCTCGGCAACGGCTGCCTGTGCTGTGCCGTCGACGCGAGCGAACTCGACCTCTACCTGGACCGGCTCGCCGACCCCGGCACCGGCATCGACGTGATCGTCATCGAGGCCAGCGGGCTCGCCGAGCCGCAGGAACTCGTGCGGATGGCGCTGGCCAGCGAGCACCCGAGGGTTGTCTACGGCGGCCTGGTGGAGGTCGTGGACGCCGCCGAGTTCGACGGCACGCGCGCGAGGCACCCCGAGATCGACCGGCATCTGGCCCTCGCCGACCTCGTCGTCGTCAACAAGCTCGACCGCGCGGACGACGCCGACCGGATGCTGGGCCTCGTCCGCTCGCTCACCGACCGCGCCGCCGTCGTCCCCGCCACCTACGGCCGTATCGACCCCGAGTTGCTCTTCGACTGCAAGCCGAGCGAGGAGCGCATCGGGCAGCTGTCCTTCGACGACCTCCATGAGCACACCGGGGGCGATGAGCTCGCCGGTCATCTGCACACCGGCTACGACAGCCTGGCCTTCACCTCCGAGATCCCCTTGGAACCCCGCCGGCTCATGCGGTTCCTGGACAGCCGCCCCGAGCGGCTGTACCGGATCAAGGGGTACGTCGACTTCGGGCCGTACGACACCCTCAACCGGTACGCCGTGCACGCCGTCGGCCGGTTCCTGCGCTTCTACCCGGAGCCCTGGGGCGCTGCCGGCGACCGCCTGACCCAGCTCGTGCTGATCGGCCGCGGCATCGACACCGAGGCCCTCGGCCAGGAGCTCAAGGGGTGCCGGAACGGCGCCCCACACGCCGAGGAACACGGCATGTGGGGCGTCCTGCGCTACGTACGAGGCCCGGACGAGGCGGACCTGGAAGATCCACCCGCCTAGAGCACCGGTCCCGCGACCACCGCCACCGTCTTCGGCAGCGACGTGCCCGAACCGTCCCGGCGCGGGTCCAGCTCCGGCAGGTCCGCCGGGGTGCCGTTCTTCTGTGCCGCGCGCGCGGGAACCACGCCCGCCCAGGCCAGCGACAGGCAGTCCTCGCCCTTCAGGAACCGCTGGCAGCGCACACCGCCGGTGGCCCGGCCCTTGCGCGGGTACTGGTCGAACGGGGTCAGCTTGGCGGTCGTCTGCACGGAGTCGTCCAGCGTGCCGCGCGAGCCCGCGACCGTGAACACCACCGCGTCGGCCGCCGGGTCGACCGCCGTGAAGGAGATGACCTTCGCGCCCTCGGAGAGCTTGATGCCCGCCATACCGCCGGCGGGGCGGCCCTGCGGGCGCACGATGGACGCCTGGAAGCGCAGCAGCTGGGCGTCGTCCGTGATGAAGACCAGGTCCTCCTCGCCGGTGCGCAGTTCCACCGCGCCGACGATCCGGTCGCCCTCCCTCAGCGTGATGACCTCCAACTCGTCCTTGTTGGACGGGTAGTCGGGCACCACGCGCTTGACGACACCCTGCTCGGTGCCGAGCGCCAGGCCCGGGGACGACTCGTCCAGCGTGGTCAGGCAGACCACCGTCTCGTCGTCCTCCAGGGAGACGAACTCCGCCAGCGGCGCGCCTCCGGAGAGGTTCGGCGCGGCCGCCGTCGTCGGCAGCTGGGGCAGGTCGACGACGTTGATCCGCAGCAGCCGGCCCGCCGAGGTCACCGCGCCGATCTCGCCGCGCGCGGTAGCCGGGACCGCGGAGACGATCACATCGTGCTTGACGCGCTTGGCGTCCTCCTGCTCCGGGAACGGCTCGGCGGTCGCCGTACGGGCCAGCAGACCCGTCGAGGACAGCAGCACCCGGCACGGGTCGTCGGCGACCTGCAGCGGCACCGTGGCCGCGGGGGCGCCCGCGGACTCCAGCAGGACCGTACGCCGGTCGGTGCCGAACTTCTTGGCCACGGCGGCCAGTTCGGCCGAGACCAGCTTGCGCAGCTCCGCGTCGGACTCCAGGATCCGGGTCAGCTCCGCGATCTCCGCGGTGAGCTTGTCCTTCTCCGCCTCCAGCTCGATGCGGTCGTACTTGGTGAGCCGGCGCAGCGGAGTGTCGAGGATGTACTGCGTCTGGACCTCGCTCAGCGAGAAGCGCCGCATCAGGCGCTCCTTGGCCTGCGCGGAGTTCTCGCTGGACCGGATCAGCCGGATGACCTCGTCGATGTCGACCAGCGCGGTGAGCAGGCCCTCGACCAGGTGCAGCCGGTCGCGGCGCTTGGTGCGGCGGAACTCGCTGCGGCGCCGGACCACGTCGAAGCGGTGGTCGAGATAGACCTCCAGCAACTCCTTCAGGCCCAGCGTGAGCGGCTGGCCGTCGACCAGGGCGACGTTGTTGATGCCGAAGGACTCCTCCATCGGGGTCAGCTTGTACAGCTGCTCCAGGATCGCCTCCGGCACGAAGCCGTTCTTGATCTCGATGACCAGGCGCAGGCCGTGCTCACGGTCGGTGAGGTCCTTGACGTCGGCGATGCCCTGGACCTTCTTGCTGTTGACCAGGTCCTTGATCTTCGCGATGACCTTCTCGGGGCCGACCGTGAAGGGCAGTTCGGTGACGACCAGGCCCTGGCGGCGGGCCGTCACCGCCTCCACCGACACCGTGGCACGGATCTTGAAGGTGCCGCGGCCCGTCGCGTACGCGTCCCGGATGCCGTCCAGGCCGACGATCCGTCCGCCGGTGGGCAGGTCCGGGCCCGGGACGTGCCTCATCAGCGCGTCCAGGTCCGCGTTCGGATGCCGGATCAGGTGGCGGGCGGCCGCGATCACCTCGCCGAGGTTGTGCGGCGGCATGTTCGTCGCCATGCCGACCGCGATGCCCGAGGAGCCGTTGACCAGCAGGTTCGGGAAGGCGGCCGGCAGCGCCACCGGCTCCCGCTCCTGGCCGTCGTAGTTCGGCGCGAAGTCGACCGTGTCCTCGTCGATCGACTCGGTCATCAGGCTCGTCGCCTCGGCCTGCCGGCACTCGGTGTACCGCATGGCGGCCGGCGGGTCGTCGTTGCCCAGCGAGCCGAAGTTGCCGTGGCCGTCGACCAGCGGCACGCGCATGGAGAACGGCTGGGCCATGCGCACCAGGGCGTCGTAGATCGACGCGTCGCCGTGCGGGTGCAGCTTGCCCATGACCTCGCCGACGACACGCGCGCACTTCACATAGGCGCGGTCGGGGCGCAGGCCCATCTCGTTCATCTGGTACACGATCCGGCGGTGCACCGGCTTGAGGCCGTCACGGGCGTCCGGCAGGGCGCGCGAGTAGATGACCGAGTACGCGTACTCGAGGTAGGAGCCACGCATCTCGTCCACGACGTCGATGTCGAGGATTCTCTCCTCGAACGAATCGTCGGGCGGCGGGGTCTTCGTGCTGCGGCGGGCCATCGCTGCCTGGCTCCTTCTGATCTGGTCGCTCGCCTGCGGGGCGCCTTATGTCGGTGTCGAGAGGGCGACTGTGCTCAACCCTTCGGGCCTCCGCGCGCTCGCCCTCTCGACACCCACGCGCCCCTCCGGCTCACTCTTGCTGAAGCGTGGGACGGATCTGACGCCGACCATTGTGGACCGAGGCACTGACAACCTGTGCCACGACCCGGTCCCGGCGGCCTTCCCGGCACCCCCGGGCGGGTTCGAGGCAGGTTACGGGATCCGCTGTGGGCGTACGTCCCGCCGGAACTTCGCCGAGGCCCCGCACGGTTTGCATACAGTGGCAGGAACGGCAGGAAAACCGCGGTTTCCACAACCGCCTCCGCTCGCGAAGGGATGTACATGCCCATGGGTCACACGACCACAGCCGAGGCAGGCTCCGGGGGCCTGACAGCGACCGAGCACCGCCTGGCCAACGGTCTGCGCGTGGTGCTCTCCGAGGACCACCTGACCCCGGTGGCGGCGGTCTGCCTCTGGTACGACGTCGGCTCCCGCCACGAAGTCAAGGGGCGTACCGGCCTGGCTCACCTTTTCGAGCACCTGATGTTCCAGGGCTCGGCGCAGGTCAAGGGCAACGGCCACTTCGAGCTCGTGCAGGGGGCCGGCGGCTCGCTCAACGGCACCACCAGCTTCGAGCGCACCAACTACTTCGAGACCATGCCCGCCCACCAGCTGGAGCTCGCCCTCTGGCTGGAGGCCGACCGCATGGGCTCGCTGCTGGCCGCCCTGGACGACGAGTCCATGGAGAACCAGCGGGACGTCGTCAAGAACGAGCGCCGCCAGCGTTACGACAACGTGCCCTACGGCACCGCCTTCGAGAAGCTGACCTCCCTGTCGTACCCGGAGGGCCACCCCTACCACCACACGCCGATCGGCTCGATGGCGGACCTGGACGCGGCCACCCTGGAGGACGCCCGCCGGTTCTTCCGCACCTACTACGCGCCGAACAACGCGGTGCTCTCCGTGGTCGGCGACATCGACCCCAAGCAGACCCTCTCCTGGATCGAGAAGTACTTCGGGTCGATCGCGTCCCACGACGGCAAGCCCGCCCCCCGCGAGGGCTCCCTGCCGGACGTCATCGGCGAGCAGAAGCGCGAAGTGGTCGTCGAGGAGGTCCCGGCGCGCGCCCTGATGGCCGCCTACCGGCTGCCGCACGACGGCACGCGCGCGTGCGACGCCGCCGACCTCGCCCTGACCATCCTCGGCGGCGGCGAGTCCTCCCGCCTGTACAACCGGCTGGTGCGCCGCGACCGTACGGCCGTCGCCGCCGGCTTCGGCCTGCTGCGCCTGGCCGGCGCGCCCTCCATGGGCTGGCTGGACGTGAAGACCTCCGGTGACGTCGAGGTGCCGGTCATCGAGACCGCCATCGACGAGGAGCTGGCCCGGTTCGCCGAGGAGGGCCCCACCCCCGAGGAGATGGAGCGGGCCCAGGCCCAGCTGGAGCGCGAGTGGCTGGACCGGCTGGGCACGGTCGCCGGCCGCGCCGACGAACTGTGCCGCTACGCCGTCCTGTTCGGCGACCCGCAGCTCGCCCTCACCGCCGTCAAGCGCGTCCTGGAGGTGACCGCGGAGGAGGTCCAGGAGGTCGCCGGGGCCCGCCTGCGTCCCGACAACCGCGCGGTCCTGGTCTACGAGCCGAAGTCCCCGGAGAAGGCCCCGGACGCCGACGTCCCCGAGGACCCGGAGCAGGAGGCCACCGTAGAGGCGGGCGCCGACGAGAACGAGAACGAGGAGACGGCCAAGTGACCCAGCTCGCCACCATGGACTTCCACCCCCAGCCGCAGCCCGGCGAGGCCAGGCCGTGGGCGTTCCCGGCGCCCGAGCGCACCGCGCTCGACAACGGCCTGACCGTGCTGCGCTGCCACCGCCCCGGCCAGCAGGTCGTCGCCGTCGAGGTGCTGCTGGACGCGCCCCTGGACGCCGAGCCGTCGGGCCTGGACGGCGTCGCCACGATCATGGCGCGGGCCTTCTCCGAGGGCACCGACAAGCACTCCGCCGAGGAGTTCGCCGCCGAGCTGGAGCGCGCGGGCGCCACGCTGGACTCGCACGCCGACCACCCCGGCGTCCGGCTCAGCCTGGAGGTCCCGGCCTCCCGCCTGGCCAAGGGCCTCGGCCTGCTCGCCGACGCGCTGCGCGCGCCCGCCTTCGCCGACAGCGAGGTGGAGCGGCTGGTCCGCAACCGCCTGGACGAGATCCCGCACGAGCTGGCCAACCCCTCCCGCCGGGCCGCCAAGGAGCTCTCCAAGGAGCTGTTCCCGGTGGTCTCGCGCATGTCACGCCCCCGCCAGGGCACCGAGGAGACCGTCGAGAAGATCGACGCCGCCGCCGTACGCGCCTTCTACGGCCGGCACGTACGCCCCGCCACGGCCACGGCGGTCGTGGTCGGCGACCTCACCGGCGTCGACCTGGACGCGCTGCTCGGCGACACCCTGGGCGCCTGGACCGGCACCCCGGGCGAGCCGCGGCCCGTGCCGCCGGTGACCGCCGACGACACCGGGCGCGTGGTTATCGTGGACCGGCCCGGCGCCGTGCAGACGCAGCTGCTCATCGGCCGCGTCGGCCCCGACCGGCACGACCGTGTGTGGCCCGCCCAGGTGCTCGGCACCTACTGCCTGGGCGGCACCCTCACCTCCCGCCTGGACCGCGTCCTGCGCGAGGAGAAGGGCTACACCTACGGTGTGCGCGCCTTCGGCCAGGTCCTCAGGTCCGCGCCGGACGGCACGGGCACGTCGATGCTCGCCATCAGCGGTTCCGTGGACACCCCCAACACCGGCCCGGCGCTTGAGGACCTGTGGAAGGTGCTGCGCGCCCTCGCGGCGGACGGCCTGACCGACGCCGAGCGGGACGTGGCCGTGCAGAACCTCGTCGGGGTGGCGCCGCTGAAGTACGAGACCGCGGCGGCCGTCGCGAGCACGCTGGCCGACCAGGTCGAGCAGTACCTGCCCGACGACTTCCAGGCGACGCTGTATCAGCAGCTGGCCGCGACGGGCACGGTGGAGGCCACGGCGGCCGTCGTGAACGCCTTCCCGGTGGACCGCCTGGTGACCGTCCTCGTCGGTGACGCCGCCCAGATCAAGGCGCCGGTGGAGGCGCTCGGCATCGGTGAAGTGACCGTGGTGTCGGCCGAGTAGGGCGAGCCGTCGCAGCGGCCGGGTACGCCCGAGAGGCCGCACACGCGCGTGGGGCCCTGACGGTCTACGGACCGTCAGGGCCTCCGCTGTTCCAGACCCTTCCCCAGATGCCCGATTTGAGGCGGAGGTTGCCTGTCTGCCCTGTGGGATGCGCTACAAAAGCCCGGATCGGTTTGGGGTTCGAAAGCGGGCTTACGTAGCGTCGCCCAGGCTGTTCGTCGGTAGGCAGTGCGCCGCACCCGCGGCACCGGACAGCCATCGCCGAGTCCCCGTACGGCGCGAGCCAGGGGAGCCGGGGACCCACGCAGTCCCTGGGGTGAATCGGGCGCCCGCGCGAGCCGCGAGGGGGCCCGTAGGAGACCTTCCTGCTCCGAACCCGTCAGCTAACCCGGTAGGCGAGAGGGAAGGAAAGGACCAGCCACTCCATGGCGTTCATGTGCGCCACCGGGAAGCACCGCAAGCCCGGCCGGGTCAAGCGCACCACCGCTCAGGCGGCGGGCATCGCGGCCCTCACCACCACCGGTGTCATCGGCACCCTCGCCGCCTCCCCGGCGCTCGCCGCCGAGAACACCGTGGAGCAGACCGGCCTCACGCCGGTCCTCACCCTGAGCGACGACGTGGCCGAGCACATCGACGCGCAGGCCGCCGCGCAGCAGCAGGCCGCCGAGCAGAAGGCGGCCGAGGAGGCCGCCGCCGAGAAGGCGAAGCAGGAGCGCGAGGCCAGGGCCCGCGCCGCCCGGGAGGCCGAGCGCAAGCGCCTGATGAACACCTTCGTCGCCCCGATCGCGAACTCCTACGTCTCCACCGGCTACCGGGCGAGCAGTTCCCTGTGGTCCTCCGGCTCGCACACCGGCATCGACTTCCACGCGGCGAGCGGCACCCCCGTCCACGCGGTCGGCTCCGGCACCGTCGTCTCCACCGGCTGGGGCGGCGCGTACGGCAACCAGATCGTGATCAAGATGGCCGACGGCATGTACACCCAGTACGGCCACCTGTCGTCGATCGGCGTCTCGGTGGGCCAGCAGGTCACCCCGGGCCGGCAGATCGGCCTGTCCGGCGCGACCGGCAACACCACCGGCCCGCACCTGCACTTCGAGGCCCGCACGACCCCCGACTACGGCTCGGACGTCGACCCCGTCGCCTACCTCCGCAAGCACGGCGTGAACGTCTGACGCCCCCCTCGCGCGGCATGCGAAGCCCCGGCTCACCGAGCCGGGCTTTCGTCGTTTTTTCGCGGGCGCGACCCGATCCGCTGACCAAAAAATATCCATGGATTCCGGTCCGCCGTCGGAAATTCCGGCTCATTGGAATAGAGTCACGGAACACGCGTCCATCGTCGACGTTTCACGGGGATTAAGGCGGAGGTCGGTCATGCGTATTCCGGCGCACTCGGTGTGCACGGCCATCCGGGATGACATCGTCGCGGGTGTCTACGAGCGCGGCGGCCGACTGACCGAGGAAGTCCTCGCCCGCCGCTACGGCGTCTCGCGCGTCCCCGTCCGCGAGGCCCTGCGCACCCTGGAGGCCGAGGGCTTCGTGGTGACCCGCCGGCACGCGGGCGCGTGTGTGGCCGAGCCGACCGAGCAGGAGGCCGCCGACCTGCTGGACATGCGCCTGCTGCTGGAGCCGCTCGGGGCCGCCCGGGCTGCCCAGCGGCGCACCGAGGCCCATCTGAAAGTGCTGCGCGGCCTGGTCAGGCTGGGCCAGGAGCGGGCCAGGCGGGGACACAGCGAGGATCTGCGCTCGCTGGGCGGCTGGTTCCACGAGACGCTCGCCCAGGCCTGCGGCAGCCCCTCGCTGACCGCGATGCTCACCCAGCTCCGGCACAAGATCGCCTGGATGTACGCCGTGGAGGCGCCACCGAGCCCGGTGGACTACTGGGCGGAACACGGCGCCATCGTCGACGCGGTGGCGCGCGGCGACGGCGAGCGTGCGCGGGCGCTCACGGCGCTGCACACCGAGCGCGCGACGGCCGTGCACCGGCTGCGTTTTTCCGGGGCCGGCGAGCGTGTGAGGACATCGCAACACGCCGTAAACATGTCGGGCCTCCGGCATTAACACGGACGCCGTATACAAAGAAGAGTAATTCGGCTGCGTTGTATTTCCGCTGCCCTGATTCCGGTGTGCGCGCAATGAGCCCGGAAACACAGAGCCGCGCCGCCCGAAAAGGCGACGCGGCTCCGGCGTATCAGCGTGCTGCTGTTCAGACCGTCTCGGGCAGTTCCTCAAGACCCTCGGCGACCAGCTTGGCCAGACGGTCCAGGGCGACGTCCGCGCCCTCGGCGTCGGAGGCCAGCACGATCTCCTCGCCGCCCTGGGCGCCCAGGCCCAGGACAGCCAGCATGGAGGCCGCGTTGACGGGGTTGCCGTCAGCCTTGGCGATCGTCACCGGGACGCCTGCGGCCGTGGCGGCTCGGACGAAGATGGAGGCGGGGCGGGCGTGGAGGCCCTCGGCCCAGCCGACGTTGACGCGGCGCTCAGCCATGTGTTGCTGCCCTTCAGTCTTCAGGGTTGTCTAGACCAGTTTCCCATATCGCGAAGCGTGCCTGGAGCGGACCTTCGTCCGCTCCGGTGTGGCGCCAAAACCGCGGCCTCGGTTCCGGCTTCCGTCCTCCACAGACTGCCCCGCGCCGTTGTCGGACGCGAGCCGTACTCTGGGGCCCATGCAGACCTCGGCGGACCGGCAGGACCGGCACCAGTACCCCGCCCACTGGGAGGCGGACGTGGTGCTGCGCGACGGTGGTACCGCGCGCATCAGGCCCATCACCGTTGATGACGCCGACCGCCTTGTCAGCTTCTACGAGCAGGTCTCGGACGAGTCGAAGTACTACCGCTTCTTCGCGCCGTACCCCAGGCTCTCCGCCAAGGACGTCCACCGCTTCACGCACCACGACTTTGTGGACCGGGTGGGACTCGCGGCCACCATCGGCGGCGAGTTCATCGCCACCGTACGCTATGACCGCATCGGCACCGACGGCATGCCCGCCACCGCGCCCGCCGACGAGGCCGAGGTCGCCTTCCTGGTGCAGGACGCGCACCAGGGCCGCGGGGTCGCCTCCGCCCTGCTGGAGCACATCGCGGCGGTCGCCCGCGAGCGCGGCATCCGCCGCTTCGCCGCCGAGGTGCTGCCCGCCAACACCAAGATGATCAAGGTGTTCACGGACGCCGGCTACACCCAGAAGCGCAGCTTCGAGGACGGCGTCGTCCGCCTGGAGTTCGACCTCGAACCCACCGACCGCTCCCTCGCCGTGCAGCGCGCGCGGGAGCAGCGCGCCGAGGCCCGTTCGGTACGGCGGCTGCTCATGCCCGGCTCGGTGGCGGTCGTCGGTGTCGGCCGCGCCCCCGGTGGTGTCGGCCGCAGCGTCCTCGGCAACATCCGGGACGCCGGCTACGGCGGCCTGCTGTACGCCGTGAACAAGGCCTTCCCGGAGGACCTCGGCGAGGTCGACGGGGTGCCGGCGTACCGGTGCGTGCGGGACATCGGCGGTCCGGTGGACCTCGCCGTGGTCGCCGTACCTGCCGAGCACGTGCCCGCCGTGGTCGCCGAGTGCGGGGAGCACGGAGTGCAGGGGCTCGTCGTGCTCTCCGCCGGGTACGCCGAGAGCGGGCCCGAGGGGCGCGAGCGGCAGCGGGCCCTCGTCCGGCAGGCACGCGCGTACGGCATGCGCATCATCGGCCCGAACGCCTTCGGGATCATCAACACCGCGCCCGGCGTCCGGCTGAACGCCTCCCTCGCCCCGGAGATGCCCCGCCCCGGCCGCATCGGGATGTTCGCCCAGTCCGGCGCCATCGGCATCGCCCTGCTGTCCCGGCTGCACCGGCGCGGGGGAGGGGTCACCGGGGTCACCGGCGTGTCCACGTTCGTGTCCGCCGGCAACCGCGCGGACGTCTCCGGCAACGACGTCCTCCAGTACTGGTACGACGACCCCGAGACCGACGTCGCCCTCATGTACCTGGAGTCCATCGGCAACCCGCGCAAGTTCACGCGCCTCGCGCGCCGGACGGCGGCGGCGAAGCCGCTGGTCGTGGTGCAGGGGGACGGTTCCGCGCCCCAGGGACACGCGGTACGCGCCACCCGGCTGCCGCACGCCACCGTCTCCGCGCTGCTGCGGCAGGCCGGGGTGATCCGGGTCGACACGATCACCGAGCTGGTCGACGCGGGGCTGCTGCTCGCCCGGCAGCCGCTGCCGGCGGGGCCGAGGGTGGCGATCCTGGGGAACTCCGAGTCGCTGGGGGTACTGACGTACGACCGGTGTCTGGCGGAGGGGCTGCGGCCTTCGCGTCCGCTGGACCTGACGACCGGGGCGACGGCGGAGGACTTCCATCGGGCGCTGGGCGCCGCGCTGGCCGACGAGACGTGCGACTCCGTCGTGGTGACGGCGATCCCCGTGATCGGGGAAGCGTCGCCGGGGGATGCGGAACTGGCCGCGGCGTTGCGGTCGGCCGCGGCCGCCGTTCCGGGGAAGCCGGTGCTGGTGGTTCATGTGGAGCTCGGGGGGCTTGCGGAGGCGTTGTCGGCTGCGGCCAGTACCGCACCCGCGGCCGTTGAAAAGGCACCCGGCACCGAGGGCGGTGCCCACCCTCTCCCGCTGTCGGCTCCGCTCGAGCGGGGGGACCCCCATCGCCCTGCGGGGCGACTGCCCACCGCGACAGCGGAAGCGGCCGGCCCTCCGGAGGGCACGCACCTCATCCCCGCCTACCCCGCCGCCGAACGTGCCGTGCGGGCGTTGGCTGAAGCCGTCAGGTACGGGCAGTGGCGGCGGGAGACGGCTGATCCCGGGAAGGTGCCCGAGTACGACGACATCGACGAGAAGGGAGCCGCGCGGCAGATCGGTGAGCTGCTCGCGCGGGGGGAAGGGCTCACGATCTCCGAGGCGGAGACCTGCGAGCTGCTCGGCAGGTACGGCATCCCCGTACGGCGCGCTCTGCCCGCGCCCACCCCCGACGCCGCCGCCGAAGCCGCCCGCAGCCTCGGCTACCCGGTCGCCCTCAAGGCCACCGCCCCGCACCTCAGACACCGCGCCGACCTGGGCGGCGTACGTCTCGACCTCGCGGACGAGGAGCAACTGCGCCGCGCGTACGCCGAGTTGATCGAGCTGTTCGGCAAGCCGGAGGAGCTGCGCCCGGTGGTGCAGGGCATGGCACCGCGCGGCGTCGACACCGTCGTACGGGCCGTGATCGACCCGGCGGCCGGGGCCGTGCTGTCCTTCGGGCTCGCCGGGGCCGCCTCCCAGCTGCTCGGGGACATGGCGCACCGGCTCGTGCCGGTCACCGACCGGGAGGCGACCTCCCTGGTGCGGTCGATCCGTACGGCACCGCTGCTGTTCGGCTGGCGCGGTTCCACACCCGTCGACACCCCGGCGCTGGAGGAGCTGCTGCTGCGGGTGTCCCGACTGGTCGACGATCACCCGGAGGTGGTCGCCGTCACCCTGGAACCGGTCGTCGTCGCCCCGCACGGCGTGAGCGTCCTCGGCGCCACCGTACGGCTCGCGCCGCCGCCCGCCCGCGACGACCTCGGCCCGCGCACGATGCCGGCCTACTGATCGGGGGAGGGGGACGCGGCGGAGCCGCGAATCGAGCAGAGCCCCATGCCCCTGAGGCCGGCTGCCCCGGTGCCGGCTCCCGGTGACCGCAGGCCGCCGCCGGTCTGCGCGACTGGCCCGGACCCCCCTTGCCCACGGATTAGGATGGACGCCATGGCCAAGACCAGTACGACGACCCAGGGGCTGCGCGCGGCGATCGAGCGCAGCGGCTACTACCCGGCCCTCGTGGCCGAGGCGGTGGAGGCCGCTGTGGGCGGCGAGCCCATCCAGTCGTACCTGGTCCACCAGGAGACGACGTTCGACCAGAACGAGGTGCGGCGGCATGTGACCGTGCTCGTTCTCACCGGCAACCGTTTCATCGTCAGCCACACCGACGAGCAGGCCGCCGACAGCACCTCCCCGACGCCGTACGCCACCACCTCCACCGAGTCCGTGAAGCTCGGCCGGATTTCGTCGGTCGTGGTCAGCCGGGTGGTCGCCAATCCCGAGCAGTACACGCCGGGCACCCTGCCCCGCGAGGTCGTGCTGACCATCGGCTGGGGCGCGGTCAGCCGCATCGACCTGGAGCCCGCCGCCTGCGGCGACCCCAACTGCGACGCCGACCACGGCTACACGGGCAGCTCCACGGCGGACGACCTCAGCCTGCGCGTCAGCGAGGCCGGGGACGGCCCGGAGACGGTGCGCCAGGCGCTCGCCTTCGCCCAGGCCATCTCGGAGGCGACCGCGGACATCGCCCGCTGATGTCCCAGCTCTCCGCCTGGGAACACCCGGAACCGCTCGCCCTGCACACCGCGCCGCTGCCCGAGTACGGCACCGGCTCCCTCGCCGATCTGCTGCCCACCCTCGCCGCCGGCATGGGCGTCCCCGGACTGAGCGCCACGATTCCCGAGCTGACCGCGGCCGACCGGGTCTGTGTCCTGCTGATAGACGGGCTCGGCTGGGAGCAGCTGCGGGCGCACGCCGACGAGGCACCCTTCCTGACCTCGCTGCTCGGCACCTCGCGCGGCGGCACCGGCCGTCCGCTCACCGCCGGCTACCCGGCGACCACCGCCGTCTCCCTCGCCTCCGTCGGCACCGGCCTGCCGCCCGGTGTGCACGGCCTGCCCGGTTACACCGTGCGCAACCCGGACACCGGCGAGCTGATGAACCAGCTCCGCTGGCAGCCGTACACCGATCCGCGCGCCTGGCAGCCGTACCCCACCGTCTTCCAGCTGGCCCAGGCGGCCGGGGTGCACGCCGCCCAGGTGACCTCGCCCATCTTCGAGCACACTCCGCTCACCAAGATCGCGCTCAGCGGCGGCAGCTTCCACGGACGGCTCAGCGGCGAGGAGCGCATGGACCTCGCGGCCGAGCAACTGGCCGCCGGGGACCGCTCGCTGGTCTACACGTACTACTCCGAACTGGACGGCGCCGGACACCGCTACGGCGTCGCCTCCGACACCTGGCGCGGCCAGCTGATGTACGTCGACCGGCTCGCCCAGCGCCTCGCCGAGCAACTGCCGCCGCGCAGCGCGCTCTACGTCACCGCCGACCACGGCATGGTCGACGTCCCGTTCGACGACGAGCACCGCATCGACTTCGACACCGACTGGGAGCTGCGCGCCGGAGTCGCCCTGCTGGGCGGCGAGGGCCGGGCGCGGCACGTGTACGCGGTGCCGGGCGCCGGGAACGACGTACTGACCGTCTGGCGCGAGGTGCTCGGCGAGCAGTTCTGGGTGGCCTCGCGGGACGAGGCGATCGCCGCGGGCTGGTTCGGTCCGCACATCGACGAGCGGGTGTACTCACGGCTCGGGGACGTGGTCGCGGCCGCGCACGACGACGTCCTGATCATCGCGTCGGAGCGGGAGCCGAAGGAGTCGTCGCTGGTCGGCAACCACGGTTCGATGACGCCCGCCGAGCAGCTGGTCCCGCTGCTCGAAGTACGCTCCTGACGCTCCCCCCTTGTGACTACTCGCCGAAAGGTGCTCAACTCCTCATGCCCGAGCTGGTGTTCTTCTCCGGAACGATGGACTGCGGGAAGTCGACGCTGGCTCTGCAGATCGAGCACAACCGCTCCGCGCGCGGCCTCGTCGGCATGATCTTCACCCGGAACGACCGCGCGGGCGAGGGCAAGCTGTCCTCCCGGCTCGGCCTGGTCACCGACGCGGTGGAGGTCGCCGACGACCAAGACCTGTACGCCTCCCTCGTGGACCACCTCTCGAAGGGCCGCCGGGCCGACTACGTGATCGCGGACGAGGCGCAGTTCCTGGCGCCCGAGCAGATCGACCAGCTCGCGCGCGTGGTGGACGATCTCGGCCTGGACGTGTACGCCTTCGGGATCACCACCGACTTCCGCTCCAAGCTCTTCCCCGGCTCGCAGCGGCTGGTGGAGCTGGCCGACCGCATCGAGGTGCTCCAGGTGGAGGCGCTGTGCTGGTGCGGGGCCCGCGCCACGCACAACGCCCGCACGATAGACGGCGAGATGGTCGTCGAGGGCGCCCAGGTGGTCGTCGGCGACGTCAACCATGCGGCCGGCGAGATCGGCTACGAGGTGCTCTGCCGGCGCCACCACCGCCGCCGGATGACCGCCGCGACGGCCCGCGCGGCGGCCCTGTCCCCGGACGTCCTGCCGGTCTCGTCCGGCTGACTCCGACTCGGCGGACCGGCTGATCCCGCCCCGAAGGCCCACTGCGGGCTCTGATCCCGCCCCGAAGGCCCACTGAGGGCCCTGATCCTCCCCGGAGTGCTCAGCGCGGGCTCTCGATCACCGAGAACTCCGCGCCCTCCGGGTCCACCACCGTCGCCACCCGGCCGTGCGGGCTGTTCTGCGGCTGTCTGATGACGCGGCCGCCGAGGTCCGCCACCTGCCGCACCGTCGCGTCGGCGTCGGCGACCTCGAAGTACGTCTGCCAGTGCGGTCCGCGGTCGCGGGGCAGGCCATGGCCCACGCCGTGCAGTCCGGCCACCGGACGGCCGGCGAGATGGAGGGTCACGTAATCGAAGTCGGCGGAGACCACCGGCTCCCGCTCGTAACCGAAGACGGTCGCGTAGAACTTGGAGACGCTCTCGGTCTCGAAGGTCACCAGTTCGTTCCACGCGGGCGTGCCGGGCACTCCGGTGATCGCGGTGCCGAGGTGCGCGGAGCCCTGCCAGATGCCGAACACCGCCCCGGAGGGGTCCGAGGCGATGGCCATCCGCCCCGCCTCGGCGGCGTCCAGCGGTCCGACCGCCACGGTGCCGCCGCACTCCCGTACCGTGTCGGCCGTCTGGTCCACGTCGTCCGAGGCGAGGTACGGCGTCCAGGCGATCGGCAGCCGGCGGTCCGGCGGCAGCTGCCCCATGCCCGCCACCTCGCGCCCGTCGAGCAGTGCCCGCACATACGGGCCGAGCTGCTGCGGGCCCGGCCGGAACTCCCAGCCGAACAACTCACCGTAGAACTCCTCGGTGGCGGCCAGCCCGTGCGCCATCAGGCTCACCCAGCAGGGCGTGCCGGGCGCACGCCGCGCGTGCGGGCCGGCCGGCTCCCGTGCCTCGGTCATCGATCACTCTCTCCCCGGCCCCTCGCGGTGGCCATGTCGCTTCCGCTCCCCGGAAGGGGTGTCCACGCCGACGGCGGGTACGCCCGTGCCGGTGCCCGCATCCTCCACGCCGGGACGGGACTTACCGCGCCGACGCTCGGCGACACCTCCGGGAGGATGCCCGGTCTGCTGTCTTTCGCCGCTTCCTGACGATGGCCGGCGGGTGTCGACCGGCTGTACAGCACGTGCTCGATCCCATACGCCTCGTGATCGAGCCTGTCCGGCCGAGCAGAGTAGCCGGACCTGGACGCCGCGGCCACCCCTGGCGTATGCATGGCCCCATGACAGCCATCATCACCGCATCCGATCTCGCACATGAGCTCGCCGGGGACCGCCCTCCGGTACTGCTGGACGTGCGCTGGCAGCTGAGCGTGGCGAAGGCGGCGGGCGCGCCGGCCTTCGAGGGGCGGGCCGAGTACGCGGCCGGGCACATCCCGGGCGCGGTCTTCGTCGACCTGGACCGGGAACTGGCGGGAGAGCCCGGGGAGAACGGCCGGCATCCGCTGCCGGACCTCGCGGAGTTCGGCGCCGCGATGCGCCGCGCGGGCGTGTCGGCCGGTCGGCCGGCCGTCGTGTACGACGGCGGCCAGGGCTGGGCAGCCGCGCGCGCCTGGTGGCTGCTGCGCTGGACGGGTCACCCGGACGTGCGGGTTCTCGACGGCGGATTGCCGTCCTGGCAGGGCGAGGTGTCCACCGAGGTGCCGGCTGTGGCCGAGGGCGACTTCCGACCGGCGCCG
Source organism: Streptomyces sp. NPDC052107 (assembly GCF_040680215.1). Classification (NCBI taxonomy): domain Bacteria; kingdom Bacillati; phylum Actinomycetota; class Actinomycetes; order Kitasatosporales; family Streptomycetaceae; genus Streptomyces; species Streptomyces sp. NPDC052107. Next base: position 15,289 of record NZ_JBFAWG010000023.1, on the reverse strand, counting down.
GACGCGCCGGGTCTGCTGGACGCGGATGCCGCGGCGGCCCTGGCCCGCGCGGGCGTGCTCCTGGACGCGCGGGCGGGGGAGCGGTACCGCGGTGAGGTGGAGCCGATCGACCGGGTCGGCGGGCACATCCCGGGCGCGGTGTCGGCGCCGACGACGGAGAACATGGGGCCCGACGGCCGCTTCCTGCCCGCGGCCGAGCTGCGGGACCGCTTCAAGGCCCTGGGCGTCTCCTCGGACACCGAGGTGGGCGTGTACTGCGGTTCGGGCGTCTCCGGCGCCCACGAGGTCCTCGCACTCGCGGTGGCCGGCATTCCTGCGGCCCTGTACGTCGGTTCCTGGTCGGAGTGGTCCTCGGACCCGTCCCGGCCGGTGGCCGTGGGCGCGGATCCGCAGTAGCGGCAGCCGAGCGGCGGGGCGCGCACGCGTGCGGCCGGAAAGCCAGGCACGCACGCGCGCAACCTGAAAGCCGGGCACGCGCGTGTGCAGCCGGAAGTGGGGGCACGTACACGTGCCCCCACTTTTCCGTTTCCGTACGGCCCGTTACTCCTGCTTCTTGCGGCGCGTGCCGAACACGATCTCGTCCCAGCTCGGCACGGCGGCGCGGCGGCCGGGGCGGACGCCGTCGGCCTCGGCCTGCCGGTCGGTCGCGCCGGTCAGCCGGTCGCGGTGGCTGCCCACGGAGCGGGGCATGAGGACGTCCGCGTAGGCCGAACCGGCCGAGGCGGCGGGGGCCGGCGGCTCCTCGGCGGCCGGTTCGCCGACGGGTTCCTCCGGCGTCTCCGCCGGGCGCTCCGGGACCACCAGGTCACCCCGGAAGCTCGGTACCGCCTCCAGCAGGCTGGTCAGCGAGTCGCGTTCGCCCGTGCTCTCCTCGGGAGGCTCGGACGCCTGCGCGGGCAGACTCAGCCGCTCCCGCTCGCCCCGGTCCAGCGCGCGGTCCATCGAACGCTCGCGTGGCAGGCGGGCGATGCGCGGCACGAACGGGAAGCTCGGCTCGGGCACGGCGAGGTCGTCGGACTCGCCGATCAGCGAGCGCGCCTCGTCGTCCACGGCCTGGACGAGCCGCCGGGGCGGGTCGTACGTCCAGCTCGCCGAGTGCGGTTCGCCCGCGACCCGGTAGACGAGGAGCACCTCCCAGGTGCCGTCGTCACGGCGCCAGGAGTCCCACTGCACGGTGTCCTTCTCCGCGCCGCGCAGCAGCAGCCGCTCCTGCACGGCCTCGCCGAGCAGCGGCCCCGAGTTCTCGCCGGGGCGGCGGACCGGGGTCTTGCGGGCACGCTCGGCCATGAAGGCGCGCTCGGCGAGCACGGGGCCCTCGAAGCGCCGGACCCGGTCGACGGGGATGCCGGCGAGCTGCGCGACCTCTTCCGCGGTGGCACCGGCACGTATACGCGCCTGGATGTCACGGGGGCGGAGATGGCTCTCGACCTCGATCTCGATCTGCCCGAGGCGCGGCCGGTCGCCGCGCACGGCGGCGCGGAGCCGTTCGTCGATCGGAAGGGTGTACTCCGTTGCGTCGGCAGCCTTGAGCACCAGCCGTGTGCCGTCATTCGAGACGGCCACGACACGCAGTTCGGGCATGGGGACCTCCCGGGTGGTGCCTGCCGACGTCACGTGCGTCGCTGCTTCCGCTAGTCGAGTGTGGCCTGCCCGGGTGCAGCCTGCCACAACCTTGCCGAGTTGCCCGGCGTGTCGGGCACGGGCCCTGGGCCGCCGTTATGGCACGGTTACCTATTCGCAACGCTAAGTGACTGAATTCGTCACCCTGTGCAACTAGCCCCCTCCCGGCGGTCCTTCAAGGCCGCGGACACCCTGGTGGGGGACCGGACCCAGGGCTCGCAACAGTACTCCATTTGGACCATGTGCGTGGATGGACGCGCCGCCCAACTTCTGGCAAGGCTTGCGACTTGGTCCTTGGCAACTGGTTTTGCCGATCATGAACGTGGCGAACTTCACGTAATCCCCAGAAACGGAACTAATGGTTTCCGTTGCGCGTCCCTATCTCGTGCAGTCGGTAGCCCAATGTCGATCAGGTACGGGAAGGCAGGCAAGTTCCGGGTATGCGTGAAACGCCCGATGCGGGTCGCAAGCGGATCGACCTGAGCGTCCCCCAGGTCGCGGGCAGTGCCCTTGCGGCCGTCGTGGCGGCCAGACTGGCGTCGTACTTCGGGGTGTACGGCACGATCCTCGGCGCGGGAGTCGTCAGTGTCGTCGCCACCTGTGGGGGCACGCTGTTCCAGCATTTCTTCAAGCGGACCGGGGAGCAGCTGAGGGAGGCGACGGTCCCGGCGCGGCCGAGGGAACAAGTGCCACCGGCTCCGGGCGAGTTCACCGAGGGCACCGTCTACCGCGCACGGGTGAAGAGCTGGCGGCGGCCGGTGGTCGCGGCCGCCGTCGTGTTCGGGGTGACGATGGCCGGCATCACGACGTATGAACTGGCGTCCGGCAACAGCTTCAGCGGCGGCACGGGCACGACGGTCAGCGACGCGGTGACCGGACGGGGCTCGTCCTCCTCCGGCACGTCCGGGTCTCCCGCCAAGTCCGAGGAGGTGCCGGTCCCTTCGGGTGCCCCGTCCCGTGGGTACGTGCCCGATGCCGGTGGCGGTCCGGCCCACAGCGCGACGCCGACGCCCGGCGACTCCCCGGGCGGGGAGACGAGCGACGGCCCGAGCCCGTCGCCGACTCCCACGCCCAGTGGGTCCGTTGACACGCCTAGGCCCCCAGAACCCTCCGCAAGTAGTCGTTCTGGAACAGCCGTTCCGGGTCAAGGCGGTCCCTCAGCGCAGTGAACTCCTCGAAGCGCGGGTAGACGCGCGCGAAGTACTCGGCGTCCCGCGTGTGCACCTTGCCCCAGTGCGGCCGGCCCTCGTGAGCGGTGAAGATCCGCTCGGCGGCGGTGAAGTAGGCCTGGTACGGCGTGCCCCGGAACATGTGGACGGCGACATAGGCGCTGTCCCGGCCCGAGGCGGTGGACAGCGTGATGTCGTCGGCCGGGGCGGTGCGCACCTCGACGGGGAAGCTGACCCGCAGCCCCGAGCGTTCGACCATGCTCTTAAGCTCGCGCAGCGTCTCCGCCAGGGCCGCGCGGGGGACGGCGTACTCCATCTCCACGAAGCGCACCCGGCGCGGCGAGGTGAAGACCTTGTAAGGGATGTCCGTGTACGTCCGCGCGGACAGGGCCTTGCTGGAGATCTGCGCGATGGCGGGAATGGTGGCGGGGGCGGCGCGGCCGACCCACTGGGCCAGCTGGAAGACGCCGTTGGAGAGGAACTCGTCCTCGAACCAGCCGGCCAGCTGCCCCGCGGGCTGCTCGGGACCGGCGCTGCGGTTGTTCCGCTTGGTGTTGGTGTTGCCGGTGTGCGGAAACCAGTAGAACTCGAAGTGCTCGTTCTCCGCCCAGAGTTGATCGAACTCGGCGAGGACCCGGTCGAGGGTCATCGGCTCCTCGCGCGCGGTGAGCAGGAAGATCGGCTCCACGGCGAAGGTGATCGCGGTGACGATGCCGAGGGCGCCGAGGCCTATTCGGGCGGCCGCGAAGATCTCCGGGTTCTCCTTCTCGGAGCAGGTGAGCACCGAGCCGTCCGCCGTGACGAGTTCGAGTCCCTTGATCTGGGCGGCGATCGAGCCCGACTCACGGCCCGTGCCGTGCGTGCCGGTGCTCGTGGCCCCGGAGACGGTCTGCTCCATGATGTCGCCCATGTTGGTGAGCGACAGACCCTCGCGCGCCAGAGCCGCGTTGAGTCTCTTGAGCGGGGTGCCGGCCTCGACCGTGACGGTCATGGCGGTCCGGTCAATGTTGCGGATTCCCGTCAACAGTTGAGGACGGATCAATACACCGTCGGTGGCCGCGATCGACGTGAAGGAGTGCCCGGTCCCGACGGCCTTCACCTTCAGGCCGTCCTCGGCGGCCCGGCGCACCGCCGCTGCCAGCTCCGCCACCGACGCCGGCGCGACCTGCCGGGCGGGCCGGGCGGAGACGTTGCCGCCCCAGTTACGCCAGGTGCCGTTCTTCCCGCTCGCTGTGCTGCTCAACGGTGCCTCCCCGACCCGCGGCCGGCCTGCGCAGCCGGCGGTACCCGAGGAAACCGACCGCGACCGCGACGGCCCCGGACACGGCCGGAACCCCGTACCCGGCCCGCGCCCCGGCTGCGTCGATCACCGAGCCGGCCACGGACGAGCCGAGCGCGACCCCGACCGCGAGGCCGGTGCTCACCCAGGTCATGCCCTCGGTGAGCTGCGCGCGAGGTACGTGCTCTTCGATGAGGGACATCGTCGTGATCATCGTCGGTGCGATGGACAGCCCCGAAACGAACAGCGCCACGGCCAGAAGCGGCAGGTTTCCGACCAGTAGGAGGGGGATCATACTCACGGCCATCGCCGCCACGCCCAGCAGCCAGCGGCGTTCCGGCGCCCCGGCGAACCGCAGCAGCCCGAAGACCACCCCGGCCACGCAGGAACCGGCCGCGTACAGCGCCAGCACCACACTCGCGGCGCCCTTGTGCCCGCGCTCGTCGGCGAAGGCGACGGTGACCACGTCCACCGACCCGAAGATCGCGCCGGTCGCCATGAAGGTCGCCACCAGAACCTGCAGTCCGGCCGCGCGCAGGGCCGTACCGCCGCCGTGGTGCTCGCGCGGGTGCGGCTCCGGCTCGGTGGCGCGCTGGGCGGTGAGCCAGAAGACGCCGGCGGCCAGGAAGCACGCGGCGAGCAGCGGCCCGGCCTCCGGGAACCAGGTCGTGGACAGCCCGATGGAGATGATCGGGCCGAAGACGAAGCAGACCTCGTCGACGACCGACTCGAACGAGTACGCGGTGTGCAGCTTGTCGGTCCCCCGGTACAGCGCCGCCCAGCGGGCCCGGATCATCGCGCCCAGGCTCGGCACCGAGCCGATCCCGGCCGCGCAGACGAACAGCAGCCAGGCCGGCCATTCGAAGTGCGCGGCGAGCAGCAGCCCGGCCGCCGCCGTGAGGGCCACCAGGGTCGCGGGACGCAGCACCCGGCGCTGCCCGTGCTGGTCGACCAGCCGGGAGATCTGTGGCCCGATCACCGCGGCGGACAGCGCGATGGTGGCCGACAGCGCCCCCGCGAGCCCGTACCGCCCGGTCAGCTGGGAGATCATCGTGACCACACCGATGCCCATCATCGACAGCGGCATCCGGCCGAGGAATCCCGCGGTGGAGAACGCCTGGGTGCCGGGTTCGGCGAACAGGGCTCTGTAGGGGCTGGGCACGTGGTCTCCGAAGCGGCTCGGTAAGGCGCGAATGCGACTGATACAGCTTACGAGTTAGGTGACCCTAATCGCACCTCGTTTGACCATGGGAAAAACCGGCATAAACCCACTGGAACCCGACTCGTCACCCCGCTGTTTCCCGGCCGTCAGCAGCGGGTGGCAGGATCGAGACATGCCAGACGCGCTCGATGCCACCCCGTACGACGCCCTGCTCCTGCTCTCCTTCGGCGGCCCCGAAGGCCCGGACGACGTGGTCCCGTTCCTGGAGAACGTCACGCGCGGGCGCGGCATCCCGAAGGAACGCCTGAAGGAAGTCGGGCAGCACTACTTCCTGTTCGGCGGGGTCAGCCCCATCAACGACCAGAACCGCGCCCTGCTGGACGCCCTGCGCAAGGACTTCGCCGAGCACGGCCTGAACCTGCCGGTCTACTGGGGCAACCGCAACTGGTCGCCGTATCTGACGGACACCCTGCGCGAGATGGTCGCCGACGGCCGCCGCCACATCCTCGTGCTCGCCACCAGCGCCTATGCCTCCTACTCGGGCTGCCGGCAGTACCGCGAGAACCTGGCCGACGCGCTGGCCACGCTGGAGGCCGAGGGCCTGCAGCTGCCGAAGATCGACAAGCTGCGGCACTACTTCAACCATCCCGGCTTCGTCGAGCCCATGATCGACGGCGTGCTGCGCTCCCTCGAAGACCTCCCAAAGGACGTCCGCGCCGGCGCCCACATCGCCTTCACCACCCACTCCATCCCGACCTCCGCCGCCGACGCCTCCGGCCCCGTCGAGACCCACGGCGAGGGCGGCGCCTACGTCGAGCAGCACCTGGACGTGGCCCAGCTGATCGCCGACGCCGTCCGCGAGCGCACCGGCGTCGACCACCCCTGGCGGCTGGTCTACCAGTCGCGTTCCGGCGCCCCGCACATCCCGTGGCTGGAGCCGGACATCTGCGACCACCTCGAGGAGCGGCACGCGGCGGGCGTCCCGGCCGTGGTCATGGCGCCCATCGGGTTTGTCTCCGACCACATGGAGGTCCTCTACGACCTCGACACCGAGGCCGAGGCCAAGGCCGAGGAGCTCGGCCTGCCCGTGCGCCGCTCGGCCACCGTGGGCGCCGACCCGCGGTTCGCCGCCGCCGTCCGTGAACTGATCACGGAGCGCGCCGCCCTGGAGCGCGGGCAGGACGTCACCCCGTGCGCCCTGGGCGCGCTGGGCGCGAGCCACAACCTCTGCCCGGTCGGCTGCTGCCCCGCCCGTGCGCCCCGCCCGGCCGCCGCCGGCGCCGACAGCCCCTACGCGTGAGGAGACCCGTGACCGACCCCCTGCACCGGGAACTGCTGGAGCTGGCCCAGGAGGCCGCCCGCCGCGCCGGTGAGCTGCTGCGGGACGGCCGACCGGCCGACCTGGCCGTGGCGAGGACCAAGTCCAGCCCGATCGACGTCGTCACCGAGATGGACATCGCGGCGGAGAAGCTGATCACCGATCTGATCTCCGGCCGGCGGCCCGACGACGGCTTCCTCGGCGAGGAGGGCGCCTCCGTGGCGGGCACCAGCGGCGTCCGCTGGGTGATCGACCCGCTCGACGGCACGGTGAACTACCTGTACGGGCTGCCCACCTGGGCGGTGTCCATCGCCGCCGAGCAGGACGGCGAGAGGGTCGTCGGGGTCGTCGCCGCTCCGATGCGCGGCGAGACGTACCACGCCGTGCGCGGGGGCGGGGCGTGGGCGACCGGCGCGTGGGAGGGGGAGCGGGCGCTCGCCTGCCGTCACGCGCCCCCGCTGGACCAGGCGCTGGTCTCCACCGGCTTCAACTACGTCTCCGAGGTCCGCGCGCACCAGGCCGAGGTGGCCGGCCGGCTGATCCCGCTGCTGCGGGACATCCGGCGCAGCGGCTCGGCGGCGGTCGACCTGTGCGATGTGGCCTGCGGCCGGCTCGACGGGTACTACGAGCGGGGGCTGAACGCATGGGACTTCGCGGCGGGTGACCTGATCGCCCGGGAAGCGGGCGCGCTGGTCGGCGGGCGGCCCGGGGAGCGGCCGTCGCGGGAGCTCACGGTCGCCGGGTCGCCGGGGGTGTTCGAGCGGCTGCAGGGGCTGCTGGAGGAGTTCGGGGCCTGGCACGACTGAGCCCGATCGTCTCCGACCGCTGAACGCAAAGGGACCCCGGCGCTGGATTCGCCGGGGTCCCTTCTTGCGCTTTCGGGCCGATCAGACGCGTGACGCGCCGACCTCCACACCGTGTTCGGCGGCGAGGCGTCGCAGGTCGTCGAGCTCTGCCTGCTCCACTTCGACGAGGAAGTCGTCACCCTCGTCACGAGCCCGCGACAGGTCGGACTCGGTCGCCCTTATGCGCTGCAGAAGTCCTGCGGTGAAAGCGTCCATGCTGCGCCCCCTCGTCCTGGGTCGTGGGTCGGTGGCACGGGGGTGTGCCTGTTGGGAAAGGGGCGATCACGTCTCTCGCGGGTGCCCAGCGCTGCCCTGCTGGGCGGCGACGGTGCCGGACACCCGCGCCCACTCTGCGGAAGCGGATCGCGGAGTACCGCATGGTGCTGCGGCACATGCAGAGCGTGATCGCGGGGTGTAAAGCCGTCCTCCCCCCGCTCCCTCACCCGGAAACCTCAACCGGAGGAGAAAATCTCGTATTCCCGCCCCGCAGCGCGGATCTGTGCGGTCCACAACCCGCCTTACAGCCGACTTACGGCCGAAAAGGGCAGGATGGAGGTCACACCCCACGAACACCTCTGCCCGCACGCGCCCACGGCGCGCTACGCGGGTGGACATGAGGAAGGACAAGCGACGTGCGCGTACTCGTCGTCGAGGACGAGCAACTGCTCGCCGATGCGGTGGCCACCGGACTGCGCCGGGAGGCCATGGCCGTCGACGTCGTGTACGACGGTGCGGCCGCCCTGGAGCGCATCGGCGTCAACGACTACGACGTGGTCGTCCTCGACCGCGACCTCCCGCTGGTGCACGGCGACGACGTCTGCCGCAAGATCGTCGAGCTGGGCATGCCCACGCGCGTGCTCATGCTCACGGCGTCCGGCGACGTCAGCGACCGCGTCGAGGGCCTGGAGATCGGCGCCGACGACTATCTGCCCAAGCCCTTCGCGTTCAGCGAACTGATCGCGCGCGTGCGCGCCCTCGGCCGCCGTACGAGCGTTCCCCTGCCGCCGGTCCTGGAGCGCGCCGGCATCAAACTGGACCCGAACCGCCGCGAGGTCTTCCGCGATGGCAAGGAGATCCAGCTCGCGCCCAAGGAGTTCGCGGTGCTGGAGGTGCTCATGCGCAGCGAGGGCGCGGTGGTCTCGGCCGAGCAGCTGCTGGAGAAGGCCTGGGACGAGAACACCGACCCGTTCACCAATGTCGTGCGGGTGACCGTGATGACCCTGCGGCGCAAGCTGGGCGAGCCGCCGGTGATCGTCACCGTCCCCGGCTCCGGCTACCGGATCTGATCCGCCATGGCCGCCACACCCGCGCCGCCCCAGGCGCCACCGAAGCCCACCTGGGACCCCAGGAGACCGCAGCCCCCGTTCCCCTGGCTGCGCCCCACCATCCGCATACGGCTCACGCTGCTCTACGGCGGCATGTTCCTGATCGCCGGCATCCTGCTGCTGTCGATCATCTACCTGCTGGCCGCACAGGCGATCAGTACGGGCAACCAGCCGCTGTTCAAGATCGTCAGCGGGACGAACATCCGGGTCACCAGCGACAACTGCCCCGCGATCACCGCGATCAACTCCAACCCGGTGCCGCTGTCGGACTTCAACGAAGTGATCGCCCACTGCGTGGACCAGCAGCGCCAGGCCGCTCTGGACAACCTGCTCAGCCGCTCGCTGCTGGCCCTGCTGGGCCTCGCCGTGATCGCGTTCGCGTTCGGTTACGCGATGGCCGGTCGTGTGCTGTCCCCGCTCGGCCGGATCACCCGTACCGCCCGCCAGGTGGCCGGTTCCGACCTGTCCCGCCGGATCGAGCTGGACGGCCCGGACGACGAGCTGAAGGAGCTGGCGGACACCTTCGACGACATGCTGGAGCGGCTGGAACGGGCCTTCACCGCCCAGCAGCGCTTCGTCGGCAACGCCTCCCATGAGCTGCGCACCCCGCTCGCGATCAACAGAACGCTTCTCGAGGTCCATCTGTCGGACCCGAACGCGCCGGTGGAACTGCAGCAGCTGGGCAAGACGCTGCTGGCCACCAACGAGCGCAGCGAGCAGCTGGTCGAGGGCCTGCTGCTGCTCGCCCGCAGCGACAACCAGATCGTCGAGCGGGGGCCCGTCGACCTGGCCGAGGTTGCGACCCAGGCCATCGACCAGGTGCACGCCGAGGCCGAGGCCAAGGGCGTGAAGATCCGCGGCGAGCGCAAGCCTGCGGTGGTGCAGGGCAACGGCGTGCTGCTGGAGCGGATCGCGCTGAACCTGGTGCAGAACGCCGTCCGGTACAACGTGGCCAATGAGGAGGTGCAGCGCGAAGCGCTTCCGAACAAGGGCGGTGGCGGGCGACGGGAGGGCGGCTGGGTCGAGGTGACCACGGAGGTCGAGCACGGCCAGGCGGTGCTGACCGTCACGAACACCGGGCCGGTGGTGCCGGCGTACGAGATCGACAACCTCTTCGAGCCCTTCAGACGGCTCCGTACGGAGCGCACGGGCAGCGACAAGGGGGTCGGCCTCGGGCTGTCCATCGTCCGGTCCGTCGCCCGCGCGCACGGCGGCCACATCGTGGCGCAGCCCCGCGAGGGGGGCGGTCTGGTGATGCGGGTCACCCTGCCGCTGTGATCCGTGACGGGGTCGCCGGGGGGCACGGAATGGACACACGCGGGCGATGTTCGCTTCACGCGGAATTTTTCATCCGCCGAATGAGCTTCCCCTTGTGTGATCGATCACATGCACGGATTTTCAGCCATGTACTCTCTGTGATCATGAAACATGGCAGAAAGCCGGGAAAGTCCCAGTTTTCAGGGCTCATGATCACGGGAAGTACACGGTGAGGCGCCTTTGAGGTGCGGCATTCGAACCGTGTACGGTCCTCACCGCCATCCAAGCCGATCACTCTTGAGGGGTCGGGTTGGGTGTCGATTGAGTAACAGACCTTGATGTGAGGCAAAATCTCCGCCTCAGGTCGGGCACAAGTCCGGCCTCTCACGCGTTACGTGCGCTGGAGACACCGCAGACACCCAGAGGGGGAGAGCGATATGGCAACCGATTACGACACTCCACGCAAGACCGACGATGACGTCGACTCGGACAGCCTGGAAGAGCTGAAGGCCCGGCGGAACGACAAGTCCACCTCGTCGGTGGACGTAGACGAGTTCGAGGCCGCCGAGGGCCTCGAGCTGCCCGGCGCCGACCTCTCGAACGAGGAGCTGGCCGTCCGGGTGCTGCCCAAGCAGCAGGACGAGTTCACCTGCATGAGCTGCTTCCTGGTGCACCACCGCAGCCAGCTGGCCCGTGAGAAGAACGGTCAGCCGATCTGCCGCGACTGCGACTGAGGTCGGGTCGGCCGTGGCTGGCTCGACCCCTCCCCGGAAGCGCCGCTTCTCCCTCGGGAAAGCGGACGAAGGGCCGTCCGACGGCCCGTACGGCGCGCGTGACGACGAGCGGGGCGCACCAGGAGTGGTGGCCCCGCTCGAACCGGCGACCGACCGGGCGGACCACCCGGCGCCGGTGCGGCAGCCCGCGCCCGTCGCCCGGCGACGGGCGGCGGTGATGGGTGAAAAGGCCCGTGACATGGCCCGGGAAGGGGTCCGCAGGGGCGGCAGCGGCGCCCGCGCGGGCCTGGCCTACCTCGCGGACCGGATCATCGAGATCGCCCCGCGCATCCCCGTACGCGACCTCGCGACCCTGCGTCGGCAGTTCCCGGGCCTCGGACCCGAAGAACTCGCCGACAAGCTGGTGGCGGGCGCGGCGGCGGGCACCTCGACGGTCGGAGCCGGGATCGGAGCGGCGGCGATGCTGCCGGTGCCTCCCGCGATGCCGACCGAACTGGCTGCGGAGATCACCGGGGTCGCCGCGATCGAGCTGAAGCTCGTCGCCGAACTGCACGAGGTCTACGGCGTGCGACCGCCTGGGAACCTCAAGACCCGCAGTGCCGCGTATCTGTCCTCCTGGTCGGGGGAGCGCGGGATCGACGTGATGAAACCGTCGACGTACGACGCGGCCCTCAGCGTCCGCATGAAACGCGAACTGCGCCAGCAGATCATGAAGCGGATGGTCCGCGACCTGCCCAACCTCATGCCGTTCATGGTGGGCGCCGCGGTCGGGGCGGTCATGAACCGCCGGGACACCAAGAGACTCGCCGCCCACGTCCGGGCCGACCTGCGCAAGATCCAGGTCCCCTGGGAGGAGCTGGCCGAGCTGCCGCCGCTGGAGGAGCCGGCGGAACCGCTGAAACTGCGCGACCTTCCCGAAGAGCTCTAGGCGCCGGCGAAGGACTCCAGGCCGTCGGGCGAAGAGCTCCAGGCGTTCGCGAAGAGCCTTAGGCGATCGCCTTGCGCGCCGCCTCGATCGCCGCCGCCAGCCGCTCCGGCTCGCGCGTCGAGAGGTACAGGTACGGCGTCGGGTCCTCCGGGTCCGTGACCTCCACCCGCAGCGCCGTGGGGATGTAGGCGCGCAGCAGCAGGAAGGCGCGGGTGTCGGCCTTGTACGTCCGCCAGGCGCGGGCCTCCTCCGCGTCCAGCGCCTCCGCCTCGCCCAGCGCCGCCACCGGGATCTTCGCCTCGCCCGCGATCAGCGAGTCGCCCACGACCCGGATGCGCTGGGAGCCGTACGCACTGGCGACCACCGCCGCCGCGGCCGTACCGCCGACCAGTCCGCCGAGCAGCGGCAGGGTGCCGAAGGGAAGCAGGATCAGGGCGAAGGAGACGCCCACGAGGAAGCTGATCAACCACCACGAGCGGGGGGCGGTGAGGCGTTCTTCGTAGGGGGTGGCGGAGAGCTGCATGAAGCCAAGCTTGGCACGGCATCCGGTTACGGCCGACGCGCGGGTAAGGTCTGCGCCTGTGAGTGGTAGTTCCGCAACCCTTCAGCCCCCCGCCGACGCGGTGAAACCGGTACGGCACCCCGACGCGCCCGCGCCCGGAGAACTCCTCGGCGCCCACTACGAACACTGCTTCGGCTGTGGCCCCGGGCAGTCGCACGGACTGCACCTGGAGGCGCGGGCCGGTGACGGCGTCTCGCTGACCGCCGAGTTCACCGTCCAGCCCGCCCACCAGGGTGCCCCGGGCCTCGCGCACGGCGGAGTGCTGGCCACGGCCCTCGACGAGACCCTCGGCTCGCTGAACTGGCTGCTGCGGACCATCGCCGTGACCGGGCGGCTGGAGACCGACTTCGCGCGGCCCGTGCCCGTCGGCACCACGCTGTACCTGGAGGCCGAGGTCACCGCCGTCGCCGGGCGCAAGATCTACTCCACCGCCACCGGACGCATCGGCGGCCCCGACGGGCCCCTCGCGGTCCGCGCCGACGCCCTCTTCATCGAGGTCAAGGTCGACCACTTCATCGACCACGGCCGCGAGGAGGAGATCCAGGCCGCCATGAGCGACCCGGATCAGATCCGCCGCGCCCGCGCCTTCGAGGTGAACCCGTGAGCCGCGGCCCCCTGAACGTGCTGCTCCGGCGTGTCGACCCCGACGTACCGCTTCCGGCCTACGAGCATCCGGGGGACGCCGGAGCCGATCTGCGCACCACCGAGCCGTGCGAACTGGGGCCCGGGGAGCGCGGCGTTCTTCCCACGGGGGTGTCGATCGCCCTGCCCGAGGGGTACGCGGCCTTCGTGCACCCGCGCTCCGGTCTCGCCGCTCGCTGCGGTGTCGCCCTCGTCAATGCCCCGGGGACGGTTGATGCCGGGTACCGTGGGGAGATCAAGGTGATCGTGGTGAATCTCGACCCGCGTGAGAGTGTGCGGTTCGAGCGCTTCGACCGGATTGCCCAACTGGTCGTCCAGCAGGTCGAGAGGGTCCGCTTCCAGGAGGTCGCGGAGCTTCCCGATTCGACGCGGGCCGAAGGGGGCTTCGGGTCCACCGGCGGCCATGCCGCGGTGGGCGGCGAGAGCGGCACAAACGGTCAGGCCGCCGAGGGCGGTCCGACGGGTGGGAATCGATACGCTTCGGTCGTATCCGACCGGGAAGGACAGTGACGTGTTCGGACGTCGCAAGAAGAAGGGTGCCGCCGAGGACGCGGCCGGCGAGGCCGAGCAGGTCGTCGACAGCGTCGACACCGAGGCGGACGAGGAAGTGGAGGCCGAGCGCGAGCGCGTCCGGCTGGAGCCCGGGCCCCGGCCCGACGGGCCCTGGGACAGCAGCGAGGTGCGCGAGCCGGGTGAGGGACGTGTCGACCTCGGTGGTCTTTTCGTCCCGGGCGTCGACGGCATGGAGCTGCGGGTCGAGGTCGCCGGTGACGCGATCGTCGCCGCGACCGTAGTGCTGCGCGACAGCGCCATCCAGCTCCAGGCCTTCGCCGCGCCCAAGCGCGAGGGGATCTGGGGCGAGGTCCGCGAGGAGATCGCGTCCGGCATCACGCAGCAGGGTGGCATCGTCGACGAGGTCGAGGGCCCGCTGGGCTGGGAGCTGCGCGCTCAGGTGCCGGTGCAGCTGCCGGACGGCACGGGTGGGTTCCAGGTCGTGCGGTTCGTGGGCGTGGACGGCCCGCGGTGGTTCCTGCGCGGTGTGATCTCCGGGCAGGGCGCGGTGCAGCCGCAGGCCGCCGGGCTGCTGGAGCAGATCTTCCGCGACGCCGTCGTGGTGCGTGGTGAGGGGCCGATGGCGCCCCGCGACCCGATCGTCCTGAAGCTGCCGAACGACGCGCAGATGGTGCCCGAGGGTGTCCAGCAGGACGAGTCCTCCCGGTTCTCGGGTGGGATGGGCCAGCTTCAGCGCGGGCCGGAGATCACCGAGGTCCGCTAGGCGCCCCGCTGGGTTCAGCAGGGATACACGGGCCGTGCCTCTGAGGGGTGCGGCCCGTTTTCGCGGGGTCCCGCCGTCGGCGGATCGCCGCCGTTGCCGAGTGCGGGTTCGTTGTGGTTGCTCGCGCAGTTCCCCGCGCCCCTTTCGGGGCGCCATACTGGCGCCCGGTCGACGGGGGAGGCGGTATGGGCGGTCGGGTGGTCACCGAGACCATGGTTCGGGTCGAGGACGTCCACAAGTCGTTCGGGCGGGGTGCCGCGGCCGTTCACGCCCTGCGTGGCGTCTCGCTCGAGGTGCGGCGCGGTGAGCTCGTCGCGCTCAAGGGGCGTTCGGGGTCCGGGAAGACCACCCTGCTGAACGTCGTCGGCGGGCTCGACACGCCCGACCGGGGACGGGTCGAGGTCGACGGGCGGCAGCTGGGGGAGCTGGGCGAGAGCGAGCTGCTGCGGCTGCGCCGGGACCGGATCGGGTTCGTCTTCCAGTCCTTCGGGCTCATCCCGATCCTCACGGCGGCCGAGAACGTCGGCGTACCCCTGAGGCTGCGCCGCGCCGACCCGCGCGAGCGCGAGGAGCGGGTCGAGCTGCTGCTCTCCCTCGTCGGGCTGGCGGGACACGCCGCCCAACGGCCCGGCGAGCTGTCCGGCGGACAGCAGCAGCGGGTCGCCATCGCCCGCGCCCTCGCCAACAGGCCGGCCCTGCTCATCGCCGACGAACCGACCGGCCAGCTCGACGCCGAGACCGGGCACGCCGTCATGGAGCTGCTCCGGGCCGTCGTACGCGGCGAGCGGCCTGCCTCCCCCGACCAGGACGGACCCCCGTCCGCCCTGGTCGCCACACATGACGCGACGCTCCTCGACCTGGCCGACCGGGTGCTGGAACTGCGCGACGGCGAGATCGTCGAGCACTGAACCAGCCGGCCCGCCCGCACTCTCATCAGGGATGCGTCAAAGTTGTCCGCCGCACGTCCCCCTGTCCCGTTTGCCGTGATTGTTGGCCGTAAGGTCGACGCTGCGTACGCAGCAGTCACGGGAAGACAATGGGGCCATGGCACGCGGCAAGCTTCGGATCTATCTCGGTGCGGCACCGGGCGTGGGCAAGACCTACGCCATGCTCGCCGAGGCGCACCGCCGTGTGGAGCGGGGCACCGACTGTGTCGTGGGCTTCGTCGAGCA
>NZ_JBFAWG010000022.1:0-110419 GCF_040680215.1 Streptomyces sp. NPDC052107 | reverse complement strand
AGCAGCTGCCAGTCCCACAGGTCCGCGTTCGGTCCGGGAAGGCGGGAGAAATCTGGCCGCCGTATACGGCGGCCGGGGCCCCGAAACTCCCGGTCAGAGGGGTCAGCGGGCGGCGCGGTTGACGGCCGAGACGACCGCCTTCAGCGACGCACGCGTCGTGTTCGCGTCGATGCCGATCCCCCACAGGACCTTGCCGTCGATCGCGCATTCGATGTAGGAGGCGGCCTGCGCGGAGGCGCCCTCGCTCATCGTGTGCTCCTGGTAGTCCAGCAGGCGTACGTCGATGCCGATGGACTGCAGGGCGTCGAAGAAGGCCGAGATCGGACCGTTGCCGGTACCGGTCAGGACGGTGTCCTCGCCGTCCACTGTCGCCTCGACCGTGAGCGTGTCCACGCCGTCGGTGTCCGTGGTCGACTGGCCCGTGCGGACCTGGATGCGGCCCCAGGGGTTGTCCGGGTTAGGCAGGTACTCGTCCTGGAAGACCGCCCAGATCTCCTTCGGCGTGATCTCGCCGCCCTCGGCGTCCGTCTTCGCCTGGATGAGCTTGGAGAACTCGATCTGCATCCGGCGCGGCAGGTCCAGCTTGTGGTCGTTCTTCAGGACGTAGGAGATACCGCCCTTGCCGGACTGGGAGTTGACTCGGATGACGGCCTCGTAGGAGCGGCCGACGTCCTTGGGGTCGATCGGCAGGTACGGCACCGCCCACTCGATGTCGTCGACCGTGACGCCCTTGGCCTTGGCGTCGGCCTCCATGGCGTCGAAGCCCTTCTTGATGGCGTCCTGGTGGGAGCCGGAGAAGGACGTGTAGACCAGGTCGCCCACGTACGGGTGGCGCGGGTGGACCTCCATCTGGTTGCAGTACTCCCACGTACGACGGATCTCGTCGATGTCGGAGAAGTCGATCTGCGGGTCGACGCCCTGGGAGAACAGGTTCATGCCCAGGGTGACCAGGTCGACGTTGCCGGTGCGCTCGCCCTGCCCGAACAGGCAGCCCTCGACGCGGTCGGCGCCGGCCATCAGGGCCAGCTCGGCCGCCGCCACGGCCGTACCCCGGTCGTTGTGCGGGTGGACGGACAGGCAGACGTACTCGCGGCGGGAGAGGTTGCGGTGCATCCACTCGAAGCGGTCCGCGTGCGTGGACGGGGTCGAACGCTCCACGGTGGCGGGCAGGTTGAGGATGATCTCGCGGCCCGGGCCCGGCTGGTAGACGTCCATGACCGCCTCGCAGACCTCCAGCGCGAAGTCCAGCTCGGTGTCGGTGAAGATCTCGGGGCTGTACTGGTAGCCGAACTCGGTCTCGGGGCCCAGCAGCTTCTCGGCGTACTCCATCACCAGGCGGGTGCCGTCCACCGCGATCTGCTTGATGTCGTCCTTGGAGCCGCGGAAGACCACCCGGCGGAACACGGGAGCCGTCGCGTTGTACAGGTGGACCGTAGCCCGCCTGGCGCCCTTCAGGGACTCCACGGTCCGCTCGATCAGGTCCTCGCGGGCCTGGGTCAGTACGGAGATCGTGACGTCGTCGGGGATCGCACCCTCTTCCTCGATGATCGAGCGCACGAAGTCGAAGTCGGTCTGGCCGGAGGCGGGGAAGCCGACCTCGATCTCCTTGTAGCCCATCTTCACCAGCTGGTCGAACATCCGGCGCTTGCGCTCGGGCGACATCGGGTCGATCAGGGCCTGGTTGCCGTCACGCAGGTCGGTGGAGAGCCAGCGGGGGGCGGCGGTGACGCGCTGCTGCGGCCAGGTGCGGTCCGGGATGTCCACCTGCTCGTAGCGGCCGTACTTGTGGATCGGCATGGAACTGGGCTGCTGGCGGTTGGCCATGATGCGTGGGCTCCTCAGGGTGTCCGGATGATCGGAGATCCGGATGTCCGGGGTGGACGGCCGACGACGCAACGCCAGAGCTCCGCGGGGAGGGAGTCGGCCTTGTGACTACAGGCCCTCGCCGCGGCAGCTAAGGAGAAGCAGCCCGAAACGCATGATGCGTCGCAGCCTATCCGAGCCGCCCCGGACACGGGGACGCGTTTCAGTATGCGGGACCGTGGTCACAAAAGAGACAAAAGGTGCGCCGCACCACATCGCCCTAGCACACCGTCACGGAGCGTCGCGCTCCTGTCCCGGTATTTCACCAATCATGGTGGCCGCTAGTGACACCGGTGTCACTGAGTGCAATGGTGCCAGTCATGACGACCAACGGGGGCTTCGAGCCCGTCTTCTGCACGATCGTGCCGCCGCACGTCCTCGACAAGCTCGCCCGAGCCGAGGACTCCGCGCTCTCCGGCCCGGCCCGCCGGTCCCTGGAGCACGACGCCTACCAGCGCACCAAGCGCCGCCTGACCACGGTCATCGGCGCGCCTTCCGTCGCCGCGCCCGCGGGCGCCGCCGCGGACCAGCCGCACCGCACGATCTACGACGCCCAGCACACCCAGGACCTGCCCGGTACGCAGGTCCGCGCGGAGGGTTCCGACCCGGTCTCGGACGCCACCGTCAACCGCGCCTACGCGGGCCTCGGCGCCACCTTCGAGCTGTACCTGAAGGCCTACGGCCGGCACTCCATCGACGACAACGGGCTGCCGCTCGACGCCACCGTCCACTACGACCAGAACTACGACAACGCGTTCTGGAACGGCGAGCAGATGGTGTTCGGGGACGGCGACGGCGAGATCTTCCTCGACTTCACCATCCCGGTCGACGTCATCGGCCACGAGCTGACCCACGGCGTCACCCAGCACACCGCGAACCTGGACTACTTCGGCCAGTCCGGCGCGCTCAACGAGTCGGTCTCGGATGTCTTCGGCTCGCTGATCAAGCAGTACACCCTCGGCCAGACCGCCGACGAGGCCGACTGGCTGATCGGCGCGGGCCTGCTCGCCCCGCACGTCCATGGCACCGCGCTGCGCTCGATGAAGGCCCCGGGCACCGCGTACGACGACCCGAACCTGGGCAAGGACCCGCAGCCGGCGACCATGGACCACTATGTCCGCACCGGCCGCGACAACGGCGGCGTGCACATCAACTCGGGCATCCCCAACCACGCCTTCTACCTGGTCGCCACGGCCATCGGCGGCAACGCCTGGGAGAAGGCCGGGCAGATCTGGTACGACGTGCTCACCGGCGGCGAGCTGAAGAGCGACGCTCTGTTCGCCGACTTCGCCACGCTGACGGTGAAGGCGGCCCGGGAGCGGTACGGCGCCGGGGACGAACTCCAGGCCGTGCAGAAGGCGTGGGAACAGGTCGGGGTGCGGACGCTGTAGTACTGCGACACTGAGCCCATGCGGATTCAGGTGAGGCGCACAGGCGGGTTCGCGGGCATCGAGCGCCGGGCCGAGGTGGACACCTCGGGCCGGCCCGACGCCCATGCGTGGCACACCCTGGCCGAACGCGTCCTCGCGTCCGGCCGGGGCACGCCGCCGGCCGGCGTCCCGGACGGCTTCCGGTACGAGATCACGGTGGACGGCCGCACGGTGTACGCGGCTGATCCCCGACTCACCGAGGAGCAGCGGGAGTTGATCACGAGGGTGCTGAAGGAAGGGGCGTAAGGACGGGTTTCCGCCGGGGCGTTGACTTCCGTTACCGGGGGTAAGGATGATCCGGCCATGGCGACTGACGCAGGCAATCCGATACCTCGGTTCCCGGCCGGCTTCCTGTGGGGTGTGTCGACCTCCGCCCATCAGATCGAAGGAGCGGCGGACGAGCGCGAGGCGTCCGTGTGGGACGTGTTCACGGCCGAGCCGGGGCGGGTGAAGGACGGTTCGACGGCGGCGGTCGCCTGCGACCACTACCACCGCCACCGGGAGGACGTGGCGCTCCTGGCCGGCCTCGGCGTGGACGCGTACCGCTTCTCGATCTCCTGGCCCCGCGTCAACTCCCCCGGCGGCCTGGACTTCTACGACCGCCTGGTGGACGAGCTGTGCGCGGCGGGCGTACGGCCCGTGCCCACCCTCTTCCACTGGGACCTGCCCGCCTCCCTGGACTGGCTCCAGCGGGACACGGCGGACCGGTTCGCCGAGTACGTCTCCGTCGTGGCCGAACGGCTCGGCGACCGCGTCACCAAGTGGATCACCCTCAACGAGCCCGCCGAGCACACCCTCCTCGGCCACGCCCTCGGCGCCCACGCCCCGGGCCGGCAGCTCCTCTTCGACGCGCTGCCGGTCGCCCACCACCAGCTCCTCGCCCACGGTCTCGCGGTACGGGCCCTGCGCGCGGCCGGGGCGACGGACATCGGCATCGCCAACTCCCACGGCCCCACCTGGCCCGCCTCCGCCGAACCGGCCGACGTGGAGGCGGCCGGCTTCTACGACGTCCTGCTCAACCGCCTGTTCGCCGAGCCGGTCGTCCTCGGCCAATACCCGGACGGCATGGGTGAGTTGATGCCGGGCGACGTGCACGAGGACCTGAAGATCATCGCCGAACCCGTCGACTGGTACGGGATCAACTACTACGCGCCGACTCGGGTGGGGGCGCCCGGCGGCACCGGCAGCGAGTACGGCGGTCTGGCGCTGCCCGCCGAACTCCCCTTCTCGGTCAGGGAGATCGAGGGCCGGCCGGTGACCGACTTCGGCTGGCCGATCGTCCCCGAAGGCCTCACCGAGCTGCTGTGCGGCTTCCGCGAGGCCTACGGCGACAAGCTCCCGCCGATCGTCATCACCGAGAACGGCTGCTCCTACGACGGCCTCGACGACCAGGACCGCATCGCCTACCTGGACGCCCACATCCGCGCCCTGCACACCGCCATGGAGGCCGGTGTGGACGTGCGCGGCTACTTCGTGTGGTCCCTGATGGACAACTTCGAGTGGGCCGAGGGCTATCAGCGCCGCTTCGGCCTGGTGCACGTGGACTACACGTCGCTGAAGCGCGCCCCGAAGGCCTCCTACCACTGGTTCCGGGACATGCTCCGGGCCCAGAGATGACGGCCTGGGATGACCGCGCAGGATGACGGCACGGAGATGACCACGGCCTGGGCCCCGGCCGCGCTGGCCGAGCCCGTCGAGCCGGTCGGCCGGGGCTGGACGGCGGCCCTCTCGCTGGCCAACGGTGCGATCTGGGTCGGCTGGTTCGGCCCGCTGCAGATCCTGCTCGCCTCCCAGGCGGGGGACTTCGCACCCGGCTCCGGGATGTCCAAGGAGACGATGCTGGCCTGGGTGACCGGCGCCGGCGCGCTGGTCTCCCTGTTCGCCAACCCGCTCTTCGGCGCCCTGTCCGACCGTACGACCGCCCGCCCCGGCCGCCGTACGCCGTGGATCGTGGCCGGGGCGGCGGGCGGCGCGCTGTCCCTGCTGCTGCTCGCCCAGGCGCGCGGAGTGTGGTCCATGGCGGTGGGCTGGTGCCTGGTGCAGCTCACGCTGAACGCGGCGTTCGCTGCGGTGACGGCGGCCGTGCCGGACCGGGTGCCCCGGCGCCAACGGGGCGCGGTGGGCGGCTGGTTGGGGGCGGCACAGATCCTGGGCGTGGTCGGCGGCACGGGACTCGCGACCGTGGCGGGCGGAGTGGGGGCCGGGTATGCGGCGTGCGCGGTGTTCACGGCGGCGGGTGTGCTGCCGTACGTCCTGCGGTATCCGGATCTGCGGCTGTCGGCCGATGACCGGCCGCCGTGGTCCTGGCGCGGCTTCCTCGCGGGCTTCTGGCTGAGCCCGCGCCGCTACCCCGACCTCGGCTGGGCCTGGCTGACCCGCTTGCTGATCAACCTCAGCAACTCGCTGGTGCTGTTGTACCTCCTCTACTACCTGCGGGACCGCCTGCACCACGCCGACCCCGACCGGGGTGTGCTGATCCTGACGGCCGTGAACAGCCTGACGCTGATGGCGACGGTCGTGGCGGGCGGCGTCTGGTCGGACCGGGTGGGCCGGCGCAAGCCGTTCGTCGTCTGGTCGGGCGTGCTGATGGCGGTGGCGACGGCGGCCCTGGCCGGCTGGCAGACCTGGCCCGGCGCGCTCGTGGCGGCGGCCGTCCTCGGCGTCGGCTTCGGCGTGTTCACCTCCGTCGACTTCGCGCTGATGACGGACGTCCTGCCGAAGGCGCTGGACCGGGGCAAGGATCTGGGAGTCATCAACGTTGCCAACGCCCTGCCCCAGGTGGCGGCCCCCGCCCTGGCGGCGCCGATCGTGACCTACCTGGGCGGCTACCGGGTGCTGTACCTGGTGGCGGCGGTGATCGGGCTGGCGGGGGCGGTGCTGGTGGGGCGGATCAGGGGAGTCGACTAGTCGACTGGACAGGGCCTGGGTGGCTCAGAGGACTCCGGCGTCGCGGGCGGACCAGACGGTCGGGTAGAGGGGCCGGAAGCCGAGGTCCCGGCGGATCCGCTCGGTGGACATGACCCCCAGCCACGGGTCGGGGTCGGTCCGGGTGTGCATGTCGGCGGGCAGCTCGGCGCCGTTGAGCCGGTGCAGCTCGACCGCCGTGACGGGGGCGTCGTCGGCGATGTTGTAGACCGGGCCGCTGACCGCCGGTGCGTACAGCAGGCGCAGCAGCCCCTGGGCGACGTCGGCGTGGTGGCCCATGTGCAGCCGCTGGGTGGACGCCCAGTGCGTGGCCCAGCGCAGGGACTGGGCGAGGTGCGGGTCGCCGTCTCCGTAGACGAAGGGGAGCCGGCCGACGCGCACCTCCATGCCCTCCAGCGCGAGCAGCTCCCGCTCGGCCGCCGCCTTGGACTCGGGATACGCGCCCCACATCGCGCCGCCGGGCCGGGTCTCGTCGTCCTCGGTCAGCGGGCGGCCCCGCCCGACGCCGTACACGAGACCCGTGCTGACCTGCACGAAGCGCCGCACGCGGGAGGCGAGCGCGGCGCGGCCCAGGGCCACTGCAGCGTCCCGGTTGACGGCCCACGCCTCCTCGTCCGGCACCCCGCGGAAGGACGCCGCGATGTTCACGACCGCGTCCACCCCGGCGAGCGCCTTGCCGAGCGTCTCCTCGTCCCGCAGATCGCCGACGGCGACCTGGGCGCCCAGGTCCGCGAAGGCCTCGCCGCGCGCCGTGTCCCGCACCAGGACCCGTACCTGCTCGCCCGGCTGCCGCTGGGCCAGCAGCCTCGGCACGAAGCGCCGGCCGACCTGTCCCGTGGTGCCCGTCACCAGTGTCAACATCTTCTGCTCCTCTCGACGTGGTGCCACCACTGTCGAACGGGGCCGCGAGAGGCGGAAGGGACCTCCCGATCAGGGGACTGGCACTCCCTGGATAATCCCTGCCTTCTGCTCCACCCTGAAGAGGTGAACCGAGCCGAACTCGCCGACTTCCTGCGCCGTGGCCGTGCCCGCCTGGACCCGACCGACGTGGGACTCGCGCCCGGCGCCCGCCGCCGCACCCCGGGCCTGCGGCGGGAGGAGGTGGCGTCGCTGGCGGGTATGTCGGTCGACTACTACACCCGGCTGGAACAGTGCCGGGGCCCGCGCCCCTCCCGCCAGATGCTCACGGCACTGGCCCGGGCGCTGCGCCTGACCGACGACGAACGGGACCACCTCTTCCACCTGGCGGGCGAGGAGCCGCCCCGCCGGGAGACGACCTCCCCCCATGTCCGGCCCGGGCTGCTGCTGGTCCTGGACCGGCTGCACGACGCGCCGGCGCTGGTGGTGACGGACTGCGGGGAGGTGCTGGCGCAGAACGCGCTGTCCAGGGCTCTCTCAGGAGACGCGCTGGCCCGCCCGGCGCGCGAACGCAACCTGGTCCGCCGCTTCTTCCTGGACCCGGCGGGACGCGAGCTCTTCCCTCCGGAGGACGTGGCGGACCACGCGCGTCAGCACGTGGCGAACCTGCGCGCGGTGGCCGCAGCCCGCCCCGACGACCCCGAACCGGCCGGGCTGGTGAACGAACTCCGCGGCGCCAGCGAGGAGTTCGCCCGCCTCTGGGACGAACACGAGGTGGCGGTACGGCGCGGCGCGACGAAGCGTTTCCGGCACCCGGTCGTGGGCCTCCTCGAACTCGACTGCGAGATCCTCCTGACCGACGACCACCGCCACCACCTCGTCCTCCACACGGCCCGCCCGGGCACGGAGTCGTACGAGCGGCTGCAGTTGCTGAGGGTGGTGGGCCTGCAGGACATGACCCCCCAGCGTGCCGCCGGTTAGAAACCGAGCCTGCGAAGCTGCTTCGGGTCGCGCTGCCAGTCCTTGGCGACCTTGACGTGCAGGTCGAGGAAGACCGGCGTGCCCAGCAGTGCCTCGATGTGCTTGCGGGACTTGATGCCGACCTCCTTCAGGCGCTTGCCCTTGGGGCCGATGATGATGCCCTTCTGGCTGGGGCGTTCGATGTAGACGTTGGCGTGGATGTCCAGGAGGGGACGGTCCGCGGGGCGGTCCTCGCGGGGGAGCATCTCCTCCACGACGACGGCGATGGAGTGCGGCAGCTCGTCCCGCACGCCCTCCAGCGCGGCCTCGCGGATCAGCTCGGCCACCATGACCTGCTCGGGCTCGTCGGTGAGGTCGCCCTCGGGGTAGAGGGCCGGGCCCTCCGGCAGGAGCGGGATCAGGAGGTCGGCCAGGAGGTCCACCTGCTTGGAGCCCACCGCCGACACCGGCACGATCTCCGCCCACTCGATGCCCAGCTCCTTGCCCAGCTGGTCGATCGCGATCAGCTGCTCGGCGAGGGCCTTGGAGTCGACCAGGTCGGTCTTGGTGACGATCGCGACCTTCGGGGTCTTCTTGATCCCGGCGAGTTCCTTGGCGATGAAGCGGTCGCCCGGACCGATCTTCTGGTCCGCCGGCAGACAGAAGCCGATCACGTCGACCTCGGCCCAGGTCGTACGGACCACGTCGTTCAGTCGCTCTCCGAGCAGCGTGCGCGGCTTGTGCAGGCCGGGGGTGTCGACCAGGATCAGCTGGGCGTCGGGCCGGTGCACGATGCCCCGGACCGTGTGCCGGGTGGTCTGCGGCCGGTTGGACGTGATCGCCACCTTCTGCCCGACCAGAGCGTTCGTGAGGGTGGACTTGCCCGCGTTGGGACGGCCCACGAAGCAGGCGAAGCCGGCGCGGTGGACGGCCTCGGCCGGCTGCTCGGATGACTGGGTACGAACGCTCATGCCGTTCATTGTCCCTGATCCACGAGCCCCGCCGTACCGTGAGGTTTCGGTAACCCTCAGGCAATGAAACGTCACGGAAACACACCCGTACGCAACCGGAAACGCTCACCGGTGACCCTCTGACGAGCCCGCCCACCCGTTGGAGACGCCCGTGACATTCGCCGCCGCGCACGTGAACACCGGCGACACCGCCTGGTTGCTCGCCGCGACCGCCCTCGTCCTGCTGATGACGCCGGGCCTGGCCCTGTTCTACGGCGGCATGGTCCGCACGAAGAGCGTCCTCAACATGCTGATGATGAGCTTCGTGTCGATCGCCCTGGTCACGGTGGTGTGGCTGGCGGCCGGCTACTCCCTCGCCTTCGGTGACGACATCGGCGGCGGGCTGATCGGCGGACTCGGCCACGCCGGAATGGCGCACCTCGGTCCGGCCAGCGTGCACGGCACCGTCCCCACCCTCCTCTTCGCCACCTTCCAGCTCACCTTCGCGATCATCACCGCCGCCCTGATCAGCGGTGCGGTCGTGGACCGCACGAACTTCTCGGCGTGGCTGGTCTTCGTCCCGGTCTGGACCCTCCTGGTATACGTTCCGATCACCCACTGGGTGTGGGGCCCGGGCGGCTGGATAGCCGGCACGCTCGGCGCGCTCGACTTCGCGGGCGGTCTGCCCGTCGAGATCACCTCCGGCGCCTCCGGGCTCGCCCTGTGCCTGGTCCTCGGGCCCCGGCTCGGGTTCAAGAAGGACGCCATGCGCCCGCACAACCTGCCCATGGTGATCCTCGGCGCCGGTCTGCTCTGGTTCGGCTGGTTCGGCTTCAACGCGGGCAGCGCGCTCGGCGCGAACGGCCTCGCCGCGGCCGCCTTCCTGAACACCCTGGCCGCCGGCTGCACCGGCCTGCTGGGCTGGCTCTTCGTCGAGCAGAGGCGCGACGGTCACGCCACCACCCTGGGCGCCGCCTCCGGAGCGGTCGCCGGCCTGGTCGCGATCACCCCGTCGTGCGGCACGGTCTCCCTGCTCGGCGCGCTGGTCGTCGGCCTCGCCGCCGGTGTCGTCTGCTCCTACGCCGTGAGCTGGAAGTTCAAGCTGAACTACGACGACTCCCTGGACGTCGTCGGCGTCCACCTGGTCGGCGGCGTCATCGGCACCCTGCTGATCGGCCTGTTCGCCGAGAAGGCGATGACCGGCGGCACGGAGGGCCTCTTCTACGGCGGCGGACTGGCCCCGCTCGGCAGGCAGACGCTCGCCGTGGTGGTCGTGGCCGTCTACGCCTTCGCGGTGACGCTCGGCCTCGGCAAGCTGCTCGACAAGGCGCTGGGCTTCCGCGCGAGCGAGGAGCAGGAGCACACCGGCCTGGACCTTACGGTGCACGCCGAGACGGCTTACGATCACGGGGTCCTGGGGCACGGCGCCCCGGTCGCCCACTCCGTCCTCCCCTCCGCTCAGAAGGTCAAGTCCCAGGCATGAAGCTCATCACCGCGATCGTCAAGCCGTACCGTCTGGACGAGGTCAAGACCGCCCTGCAGGAGCTGGGTGTGCACGGGCTGACCGTGACCGAGGCGAGCGGCTACGGCCGCCAGCGCGGCCACACCGAGGTGTACCGGGGTGCCGAGTACCGGGTCGACCTGGTGCCGAAGGTGCGCATCGAGGTCGTGGTCGAGGACGCGGACGCCGACGCCGTCATCGACGCGATCGTCAGGGCCGCGCAGACGGGGAAGATCGGGGACGGGAAGGTGTGGGCCGTGCCCGTGGAGACCGTCGTACGGGTGCGGACCGGCGAGCGCGGTCCGGACGCCCTCTGAGCCGGGGGCTGTCGTGGGGGGCGGATGGTACGTGCTCGTCGAGACGAACAACGGGTACAGCGACGACAATTGGCTCCTGAAGGACAAGGTGCATGTGGAGGGCGGCCGGGAACAGGCCCTGGCGCGTGCCGAGGAGTTGAGCCTCACGTACACGGATCGGCTCTCCCCCATCGGCTCCGGCTACGGCCGCCTCGTGTTCCGCGTCTCCGAGACGAGCTGGTTGCTGGAGATCACGGATTCGTGGTGGTTCACCAACTCCGACGAGGCCGTCACGCGAACGCAGTACGCCCGACTGACCGTCGCGCAGCTCATCTCCTCGACGGAGCCTCCTCCCGTCGAGCGCCCCGCGCCGAGGAAGGGGAGACTGCGCCGCGCCCTCGGCCGTGACTGACGGCCCGTGCCCGACGCGCCCTGACCAGCAGTGCTCCGGTCACCACTCCGGCCACGAACACGACCCCGGCGAGCAGCCACGGCAGCGCGAGGAAGGAGGCGCTCGCCGACTGCCGGGTGCCGGTGGCGCTCGCGGTCAACGTCACGTCCGCCCGGTCGAGTTGGGGCGCGCCGGACCAGGTCTCGGTGAGCCGGACCCGCTGCCCCGGCAGCAGCTCGGACGGCACCCGGGTCAGCTCGCGGTCGAGCAGAGTACGGCCGAACAGCCCGCGTGCCCTCAGCTCCACCTTGGGGTCGAGGGTGACGTTTCCGGTGTTGCGCAGGGTGTAGGAGACGGTCGCCGTGCCGGTGCCGAACCCCGGGATCAGGGGCTGGTGGTGGGTTATGTGCAGCTGCCCCACGGAGAGCGCGGGCAGCGTGGGCCCGCTGACCCGGAGGTAGACCCGCGCGCCGACGGCCCGCTGCACGCCGAGCGCGAGCCGCCCGCTGCCGGGGTCGACGCGCTCGTCCAGGGCGACGACGGCACCCGGGTGATCACCGGGCTGGGCACCCTGCGGGACGCGGAGGGTGAAGGGCACGGTGACGGTCGTATGGCCGGGCACGGTGACCCGGGACTTCGCGAGCCGGGCCCAGGCGCCCACCCCGAGCATGTGCTCCTTGACGGTCCGCACGGCGAAACCGCCGTCCCGGGCGGTGTTGTAGGCGTCGGCCGCGTAGAGGCGGAAGGTGAGCGGCCCGCCGGTCCTGTTCTTGACGGCGACCTTGTCGGTGAGGGTCTGGCCGGGGTCGGCGGAGAGGTAGAAGTAGGGCCGCGCGGCGATCTTCGAGGCGACCGGGTAGACGGACCAGCTGCCGTTGTCGGCGGCGTGGGCGGGCGTGGCCTGCCATGCCGGCATCAGGGCCAGGAGGAGGACGTACAGCTTGCGCATGGGTGCGGACCCCCCACGGACGGAAGACAGGGGCGGGAGACAGAGGAACGGGCGGGTGCGGACGCCCGCACGCTCAGGTGAGCGTCAGTGTGAGCACGCCGGAGTACGCGCCCGGAGGCGTGAACGCCGGTACGTCCAGGGAGAGTCCGGCGTCGACGGTGAACTCACCGCCGGTGAGCGTGCCGTCGGAGGTCGACGCGAGGGTCGCTCCCGAGGCGCCCACGGCGCCCGCCGAGCCGGCCTTGCAGGTGCTGGGGCTGCCCGCCTTGGTCGCGCACGCGGGGGTCCAGCTCAGTTTCCCGGCGTCGATCCTGCCGCCGGGACCGGCGAAGTCGGTGACCTTGCCGGTCAGGGACCAGCCCGCGGGCCCGCCGCGGAAGTCCTGCACGGTCACCGTCTGCAGCTTGCCGGTCGAGGCCCCGCCCTTGCCGAAGTCGACCGCCGACAGCGCGACGGAGTCCCCGGCCTGGGACATGGACAGCGTGCCCGCCTTGACGGTGGTGGTCAGCTTCTGGCTGCCGGGCGGAACCGGGGTGTTGTCGTTGACGACGTAAGCTGCGGGGCCCGCGCCCTTGTCCGCGCTCCAGGAGCCGCCCTCGTAGGCCACGATCCCGGTCGTCGTCTTGTCGTTGACGACGAGGGAACCGCTGAAGGAGCCCTGGGTGTTCGCTGTCACGGTCGCGGTGTCCGCGGTCTGGGTGCCCCCGGACCGTCCGGCCAGGATGACGGTGGCGCCCGGCGTGAAGTTGCTGCCGGTGACGGTCACACCGGCGCCCGGGTCTCCCGAGGCCGAACTCAGTGAGATGGTACGGGTGTTGGCCGGGGTCCCGGCGGTGGCGGTCACGGTCTGGGACACCGGGGCGGGCGGATTGGTGACCGTGCACGGCGTGTCCAGCTCCAGGATGTAGCTGGTGTGGATGTTGTAGTCGCCGGGCGAGAGGGTGATCTGCCCGGCCTTGGTGACGGTGAACGTGCCGGTCATGGAGAAGGACGGGAACGCGGCCTTCCCCGGCACCGGCGGGTTCTTCTTCGGCCCGGCGACGGTCACGTCCCCCGTCTGTGCGCCGCCGAGGGTCACCTTCCCGGTCGGGGTCATGATGTCGGCGGGCAGGGCCAGGTCGGTGGGGTTGCTGGCGGCGGCCGTGACCACGGCGTAGGTCACGGTGACGGTGTCGCCGACCTTGGGGCTGACGTTGTCCACCGACACGGCGGCGGTCGTGGTGCCGTCGATCGGCGGGATGCCCGCGACGGCGGGCGGGATGCAGTGCGTGGCGAAGTCCACGTTCGTGCCGGCGGCACCGGCCGGACAGGCCAGCGCGCCGCCCGCGGTGACCACGAGGGCGGTCGCCCCGAACAGGGACGCCCAGCGCCACCGTCGGGATCTTCGTGGTCTTGGGGGTGTCGAACCCATGGGGCCCCCTCCTGAGGGTTGCGGGCGCAGCGGCTCATCTGCGCCGACAGGGGGCATTGATGTGGAGCGGGGGTGAGAAGTCAATGGAGATGCCGCAGAAATCTGACGGATCATCAGTTTCTGCGGCATCCGGAACAGATCGCTCAGTTCAGTCAGTCGAAGACGAACGGGCCGGGTGACTGCTTGGCGGTCGCCGTGCAGGTGATGGTGATCCCGAAGACGGTCATCTTCAGCGAGCCGCCGTACGCCTCCAGGCTGTCACCGGAGGCCGCGGTGCCACTGAGCGGGCCGACGGTGACGGTGGAACCGGCCGCCATGGCCGGGTTCTTCTTGCCGCTGAAGACGCTGGTGCCGCCGCTGCCCTTCACGAGCGCGAGGGTGGACGAGACCGAGTCCTGGGACACCGCGACCGGCACGGTGATCGCTGAGGACGTGATCGTGATGGTGGCCGAGGTGCCGCTCTGGGTGGCCGTGAGCGTGGCCGCACCGCCGCCGTAGACACCGCAGTTCGCGTTGATGGTCGCCGACTGTGGGGTGACGGCGGCCGCGGAGGGTGCGAAGGCGAGTCCGGTGACCGCGAGGGCCCCGGCGGCCAGTGCCGCACCCGTTGCCGTGCGCTTGCCTCTCATGGGAATCCGCTTCCCTTTCGTGTGGGGAGTGCGATGTGGGGGGACTCCGACGGGCGGGGAGGCCCGGGCAGGCGGGTGCGGACACACTGCGCGGGCGGTGCGGATCTGACGGCCCGTCGGAAACGTACGGTTTTATTGATGCGCAGGGGCAGGGAGCCAACAAGGCTGAATTCCAGCCGACCTTTCGTTCGGCCGGTGCTTCGGTACGTCAGCCGGCGGAAACGGTGACCCGCACGACCCCGTCGAGCCCGGCCAGCAACACCGGCGTCCCCGCACCCCCCAGGTCGGCCACCGCGGCCAAGTCCTCGTCGGCCACGGACTCCGCGTCACTCACGACCGCCGCCGCCTCCAAGGTGCCCGCCCCCGACGCCACCGCCATGGCGACGGCGGTACGCAGCGCGCTCAGCCGCAGCGAGGGCAGCGAAACCGACCCGGCGACATACGTACGCCCCGTCTCGTCCCGTACCGCCGCCCCCTCCGGCACGCCGTTGCGGACCCGCACGGAACGGGCCAGGGTCACGATCTTGCGGTCCTCGGGGTCAAGCGCGTTGCTCTCGGTCATGCCCAGAGCATACGAAGCCACAGCCCGCCCACTCCGCCACGGGGTACCGCGTCACCCCGCCACGGGGTACATCGCGCCCCGGCGCCCCTCCGGAGAGGCCAGCCACTCCAGCTTCGCCGCGGTGTTCGCCTCGTCCAGCGGAGTGTGCAGCACGATCATCAGATCGGGCCGGGCCGGCACCTTCATCACCGTCGACTCCACGACCAGCAGCCCGGCCAGCGGATGGTCCAGCTCCTTGCGGATCTGCCCCTGGTCCTCGATGTCCCGCTCGGCCCACATCGCCCGGAACTCGGCGCTGGCCTCGCTCACCTCGGCGAGCACCGCCCGGAACCCCTCGTCCTCCGGCCGCGCCGCACACGCCGCCCGGAACTGCGCCACGACCGTACGCGCGTTCTGCTCCCAGCTGTGGCTGCGCGACCGGTAGAGCGCATCGGTGAAGAAGTCGACGAGACAGTTCTGTGTGATGTCCGGCCGCATGCCGAGCACGATCGCGGCCGCGTCGTTGTACATCACGCAGTTGTAGTACAGGTCCATGATGTGCGCCGGATACGGCATCCAGGTGTCGATCAGCCGCCGCAGCCCGTCGCACATGTCCCGCTTCTCCGGCGCCACTTCGGGCGCCGGCGGGTTCATCCCGGCCAGCAGGTACAGGTGCCGGCGCTCGGCGTCGCTCAGCCGCAGCACCCGGGCGACGGCGTCGAGCACCTGTGGGGAGACGGAGATCTCCCGCCCCTGCTCCAGCCACTGGTACCAGGAGGCGCCCACCCCGGCGAGCACCGCGACCTCCTCCCGGCGCAGTCCGGGCGTACGGCGCCGGCCGCCGCCGACGGGCAGTCCGGCCTCCTCGGGGCTGACCCGGGCCCGCCGGCTCATCAGGAACTCGCGCAGCTCGTTGCGCCGTTCGCTCTTCATCGCCCCCGCAGCAGGCACGTACCGCTCCTCCCCCGTCGTGTCTGGTGGTGCCACCACCACCATAAGTTCCGACTCCCCACCGGTATTCCGCTCGCCCGAAGCTCAGGACATGGCGATCGACACCACCACCCAGACCACCACCTCCACGGGCACACCGCTCGACACCCCCCGGCCGCCCCGGTTGTCGACGCGCGACAAGCTCGTCCTGTTCGTGCTGTGCGCGGCCCAGTTCATGGTCGCGCTGGACTTCTCCGTCCTGAACGTGGCCCTGCCCGAGCTCGGCACCGACCTCGGCATGAGCCGCTCGGCCCTGCAGTGGGCGGTCACCGCGTTCGCGCTGCCGTCCGGCGGCTTCCTGCTCCTCTTCGGCCGCATCGGCGACCTGTACGGCCGCCGCAAGCTGTTCCTGACCGGCCTGGCCCTGTTCGGCGCGGCCTCGCTGCTGGCGACCCTGGCCTGGGACCCGGCGTCCTTCCTCACCGCACGCGCGCTGCAGGGCCTCGGCGCGGCGGCGATCGTCCCGACGGGCATGTCCCTGCTGACCACCACCTTCCCGGAGGGCCCGGCCCGCGACCGCGCCCTCGGCATCTCCGGCACGCTGCTGTCGCTGGGCTTCACCATCGGCATGGTCGCGGGCGGTGTGCTGACGGACGCGCTCGGCTGGCGTTCCACGATGGCCCTGCTGTCGGTGTTCGCGCTGATCGTGCTGCCGCTGGCCCCGGGCCTGCTGCCGGAGTCGCGCACCCCGGAGCGCCCGCGTCTGGACGTGCCCGGCGCGGTCACCGTCACCACCGGCCTGCTGTCCCTGATCTACGCCCTGTCCACGGCCGCCGACCACGGCTTCGGCCGCCCGGACGTCCTCACCACCCTGGTCGCCGGCCTGCTCCTGCTGGCCGCGTTCACGGTCGTCGAATCCCGTACGACCGCCCCGCTCGTCTCCCTGCCCATGCTGCGCCGCCGCACGGTGGCCTGGGGCAACGTCGGCGGCCTGGTCACCTTCTCGATGATGTCGACGGTGATCTTCGTCCTGACCCTCTACCTGCAGGAGATCCTGCGCCTGTCGGCCTTCGAGACGGGCCTGGTCTTCGGCGTGCAGGGCGTGCTGTCGGCCGTCGCCGGCTCGCTCGCCCCGAAGGTGATCGGCCGCTTCGGCGCCCGCCGCACCCTGGTCGGCTCGCTGACCGGCCAGGGCGCGCTGATCGCGACGCTGCTCCTGCTGAACTCCCACGTCTGGTCGGTCTGGCTCGCCACGGCGGCGGTGTCCCTGGCCAGCATGTGCCACCTGGGCGCGATCATCTCGTACGGCCTGACCGTCACCTCCGGTGTCCCGGACGAGGAGCAGGGCCTGGCCACCGGTCTGGTGACCTCCACCCAGCAGGTCGGCATCACGGTCGGCATCCCGCTGCTGGGCGTCCTGGCCACCGCCTCCGGCGACCTGCTGACCGGCGTCCACACGGTCCTCGCCCTGGACGCCGCGATCGTCCTCGCCGCCGCGGTCCTGGTCGGACTGGGCCTGCGCGGGCGTCAGCCCAGGGTCTGAACGATCTCGCTCCGCGCGGCCGTGTGCACCACACGGCCGCGCGCACCGTTGACCAGCGGAAGGCAGGGGGCGACATGCCCGCACTCGACATCGGCGGCGATCGGCACCCCGAGCGCGCCGAGGGCGTCGAGCACGGCCTCGTGCTGGGTGAGGGTGCGGCCGGCGGGGGCGTGGGTGCGGCCGACGAGGACGGCGGCGGCACGGTCGAAGAAGCCGTTGAGGCGCATGCCGTGCAGGCTGCGGCAGATGGTGACCGCGTTGTCCTCGCAGGCCTCGACGTAGACGAGCAGCGGCTCACCGGCGGCGAAGGACGAGGTGTCCAGGTACGGCGTCCCCGCGAGGTTGGCGAGGGTCTCGATGCACCCGCCGATCAGCCGGCCCTCGACGTCCACGTCCCCGCTACCGTCGAGCCGGGTCCAGGTGCCCTCGGCGTCCAGGGTCAGGTCACGGATCTGCGGGTTCCGGGCCCAGTCGTCCCAGCCGCCGGACCGGTACCGGCCGGCGGTGTCTGACCGAACGGCTCCCCCTGCGGCGCGGCCACCGTGTCCAGCCAGGACAACAGCCCGTCCGGCGTCCGGTAGGGCATGTCCATGAGGTTGCTCCCGTGGACGGCGGCGACTGCCGTCAGCGGGGTGTGACGGTCGGCATGTCCGAGTAGCCGACGACCCAGGTCGGCTCGGCCCGCCGGATCGCCTCGAAGTCGAGCAGCGGCAGCAGATCGATCGCCGTCTCCCCGCCCCCTAGGGGTCCCCCAGGCCCTTTAAGGCACTTGGGGGAGGCACGACGGCGTGGATCCCCGGATCGGTCAGCATGCCGGTCAGCTCGGCCGCGCGCTCGACGGCCGGCGCGCTGAAGTGGGCCGAGCCGTCCATGCACCGGCCGACGACCACCTCGTACCCATGTGACTCGATCTCCCGCATCGCGACATCGAGCCGCCCCCGGAGTTCCGTGGCCACTCCGCTGGAGGGAGAGGTCACACCGACGCGGTCACCGGGGCGCAGGGGACGCGGACCTCTGATCGTCACACGGGGGTCCCACCGCGCGCCGATCGCCCCGGGCAACCGGATTTACGGCCGGTCCAGCCGCAACCGCTCCGCCCTCGGCAATCCGGCGACGACGAGGTCGTACGAGTCCTCGATCAGCTCTTTCACCAGCCGCTCGGGCAGCCCGCCGTCGACCGTGACGGTGTTCCAGTGCCGCTTGTTCATGTGATATCCGGGGATGATCAGGCCCTCGTGCTCCCCGCGCAGCCGGATCGCGTCCTCCGGGTCGCACTTGAGGTTGATCGTGAGAGGCCGCGCGTCCAGGTTCGTCAGGGCGAACATCTTGCCCAGCACCTTGAAGACCGAGATCTCGGGCCTGAACGGGAAGTCCTCCGCCGCGGCGTTGAAGGAGAGGCAGAAGGCGCGCAGCTTCTCGGGGGTCACTCGGGTTTCGCCTTCTCGGCTGCCGGCACGGGGACGGGTTCCACCAGGACCGTCACGATCTTGTTCCGGCGTCCGGCCGCGGCCTCCGCGGTCAGCTTCAGCCGGCGCTCGTCGGGCAGCTCGACCTCGGCGGACGCGCCCGCGATGGGCACCCGGCCGAGGGCCTTGGCGAGCAGTCCGCCGACGGTCTCCACGTCCTCGTCGTCGTACTCCTCCAGGCCGTACAGCTCGCCGAGGTCGGTGATGTCCAGGCGGGCGGTGACCCGGAAGCGGTCGTCGCCGAGGTCCTCGACCGGCGGGAGTTCCCGGTCATACTCGTCGGTGATCTCGCCGACGATCTCCTCGAGGATGTCCTCGATGGTGACGATGCCGGCGGTGCCGCCGTACTCGTCGATGACGACGGCGACGTGGTTGCGTTCCTTCTGCATCTCGCGCAGCAGGTCACCGGCGTTCTTGGTGTCCGGCACGAAGGCGGCCGGGCGCATGGCGGTGGAGACCAGGTCGCCCTCCGTCTCCCGGCTGATGTGCGTCTTGCGGACCAGGTCCTTCAGATAGACGATCCCGACGATGTCGTCCTCGCTCTCGCCGGTGACCGGGATCCGGGAGAACCCGGAGCGCAGGGCGAGGGTGAGGGCCTGCCGGATGGTCTTGAAGCGCTCGATGGTGACCAGGTCGGTGCGCGGCACCATGACCTCGCGGACGAGCGTGTCGCCCAGCTCGAAGACCGAGTGCACCATGCGGCGCTCCTCGTCCTCGATCAGCGACTCCTTCTCGGCGAGGTCGACCAGCGCGCGCAGCTCGGCCTCGGAGGCGAAGGGGCCGCGCCGGAAGCCCTTGCCCGGGGTGAGGGCGTTACCGATGAGGATGAGCAGGGACGGGATCGGGCCCATGATCCGGGCCAGCGGCAGCAGCACGTACGCCGCCGCGGTCGCGGTGTTGAGGGGGTGCTGGCGGCCGATGGTCCGCGGGGACACCCCCACGGCGACGTACGACACCAGGACCATGACCCCGATGGCGACCAGCAGGGCCTGCCAGGTGTCGGTGAAAGCCGCCAGGCAGGCGTAGGTCACCAGGGCCGCGGCCGCCATCTCGCAGGCGACGCGGACCAGCAGGGCCACGTTCAGATAGCGGGTGGGGTCGGCGGCGACCTGGGCCAGCCGGGCGCTGCCGCGGCGGCCGGACTTGACGGCCTCCTCGGCCCGGAAACTGGAGATCCGGGCGAGGCCCGCCTCCGCGCAGGCGGCGAGCCAGGCGACGACGACCAGCGCGATCGCGCCGATCACGATCTGCGGAGACATACGGCCCGCTTACGAGACGGTCGGCGCCGGGGACGGCCCGGTCAGCCCGCGCTCGGCGCGCCATCCGTCCACGATGGCGGCCTGGAGCCCGAACATCTCGGCCTTCTCATCCGGCTCCTCGTGGTCGTATCCCAGCAGATGCAGCACCCCGTGCACGGTGAGCAGCTGGAGCTCTTCGTCCATGGAGTGCTGCGTCGGGGCCTCCGCCCCCTGCTTGGCGGCGACCTCCGGGCACAGCACGATGTCGCCGAGCAGCCCCTGCGGCGGCTCGTCGTCGTCCTTGGCCGGCGGCCGCAGCTCGTCCATCGGGAACGACATGACATCGGTCGGACCCGGCAGGTCCATCCACTGGATGTGCAGCTGCTCCATGGCGTCGGCGTCCACGACGATCACCGAGAGCTCGGAGAGCGGGTGGATGCGCATCCGCGCGAGTGCATAGCGGGCGATGTCGAGGATCGCCTGCTCGTCGACCTCGGTACCGGACTCGTTGTTGACGTCGATCGACATGGTCGTGCTGGTCTACTTCCCCTTGGGAGCCTTGGCGCCGGTCCTGCCGCGGCCGCCCTTGTGGGTGCCGTTCTCGGTGCCGTGCTGGCTGTCGTACAACTCGTACGCGTCGACGATACGGCCCACCAGCTTGTGCCGTACGACATCGTGGGACGACAGCCGGGAGAAGTGGACGTCCTCGACGCCCTCCAGGATCTCCTGCACCTGCCGCAGACCGCTCTTGGTGCCGTTCGGCAGGTCGACCTGCGTCACGTCACCGGTGATCACGATCTTCGAGTCGAAGCCGAGGCGGGTGAGGAACATCTTCATCTGCTCGGGGCTCGTGTTCTGCGCCTCGTCGAGAATGATGAAGGCGTCGTTCAGAGTCCGGCCACGCATGTACGCGAGCGGCGCGACCTCGATCGTCCCCGCCGCCATCAGCCGCGGGATGGAGTCCGGGTCGAGCATGTCGTGCAGCGCGTCGTACAGCGGACGCAGGTAGGGATCGATCTTCTCGTACAGCGTGCCGGGCAGGAACCCGAGCCGCTCCCCCGCCTCCACCGCCGGCCGGGTGAGAATGATCCGGTTGACCTGCTTGGACTGCAGGGCCTGTACGGCCTTGGCCATGGCCAGGTAGGTCTTGCCGGTACCGGCGGGTCCGATGCCGAAGACGATCGTGTGCTTGTCGATCGCGTCGACGTACCGCTTCTGGTTGAGGGTCTTCGGGCGGATGGTCCGGCCCCGCGAGGACAGGATGTTCTGCGTCAGCACCTGCGCCGGGGTCTCGGGCCCGTCGCTCGTCCCGTTCTCGCTCGCCTTGAGCATGGCGATCGAGCGTTCCACTGCGTCCTCCGTCATCGGCTGCCCGGTGCGGAGCACCAGCATCATCTCGTCGAACACGCGCGAAATGAGAGCGACGTCGGCGGGGTCGCCGACCGCGCTGATCTCATTGCCCCGGACGTGTATGTCGGCCGCCGGGAAGGCCCTCTCGATCACACGCAGAAGGGAGTCGCCAGAACCCAGCACGGTCACCATGGGGTGCTGGGCGGGGACGGTCAACTGCGCTCTCGCCTGCTCCTGCGCGGGGGTGGTGTGAGCTGTGGGTGTCTGTGTCATGGGCCGGCTCTGAAGGCCTGCGCTTCCTCCTCGTCACGGCCGCGTAGCTGAGGGCGGCCTCGCGATTCAAGAGTACGACGGTGCACAGACAAGCCCGTAGGGCTTTTACACGGCCTCCTCCTCAGCCGACCTGACCACCGCCGGCCCCACAGGGGGCACATCTCAACCGCCCGAGCCGCACCCACCCCGCCGGGGGCCACGCCCCAGGCACCCGAGCCAGACCCACTCCCGCCCGCCCCGCCGGGGCCCACATCTCAACCACCCGAGCCGGACCGGCCGGGGACGACCACTTCCCACCCGACCGAGCCGAAACCCCCAGGGCGCCACTTCCCAGCCGACCAAGACGTCCCCACCCCCGCCCGCCCCCGCCACGAGCCACTTCCCAACCGCCTGAGCCAGCCCCCCCGGGGGGCCACTTCCCAGCCGGCCGAGCCGGACTCACCCACGCCCCCGCCGGGGCACTCCTCAACCGCCCGAGCCAAACCCGCCGGGGACGACCACTCCCCAGCCGACCGAACCGAAACCGCCAGGGGGCCACTTCACGGCCGGCCGAGACGTCCCCGCCGCGAGCCACTTCCCAACAGCCTGAGCCGAACCCCCCCCGGGGGCCACTTCACAGCCGGCCAAGACGGGTGGGTGGGCAAGCGGGGGTCCGGGGGGCTCAGCCCCCGGGGTGGTCAGCTGGACCGGCGGAAGCCGATCGTGGGCACTGCGCGGCGCAACGGCCACGGCCGGTCCAGTTCCTCCGGAACCAGCGCGTCCAGGAAGCCGTACCGGCGAAGCGCCGTCGGCTCCTGCCCCGGCACGGACTGCACCCGGCGCCACCACGCCCCGATCTCCGACCACCCCGGCGCCGACAAGGACCCCCCGAACTCCTGCACGGACAGCGCGGCGGTGAGCCCCGCGAAGGCCAGCCGGTCCGCCAGCGGCCACCCCGCCAGGGACCCCGTCACGAACCCGGCGACGAACACGTCCCCGGCCCCCGTCGGATCCAGCGCCTCCACGGCGATCGCCGGCACCTCCGCCGCCTCCCCCGTCCGCCGGTCCACGGCGTACGCCCCCTCCGAGCCCAGGGTCACCACAGCCACCGGCACGTACTCGGTCAAGGCATGCGCGGCGAGCCGCGGACAGTCGGCCCCGGTGTACCGCTTCGCCTCCTCCGCGTTCGGCAGAAACGCCTCGCAGTGCTCCAGATCGGCGAGCCCGGCGAGATCCCACGCCCCGGTCTCGTCCCAGCCGACGTCGGCGAAGATCCGGGTCCCCTTCCGCGCGGCCTGCGCGATCCACGGCGCGGGCGCACCCGGCGTCAGGGAGGCCACGGCAGCACGCGCACGGGGCGGGCAGTCCGCGGCCCGCTCCTGGATGAGCACGGCCTCCGGCGGCGGCTCGTGCCCGTGGGACACCATCGTCCGCTCACCCTCGTACGCCATGGACACCGTCACCGGCGAGTGCCAGCCGGGCACGGTCCGCGACCTCGACAGATCGATGCCCTCGCCCTGTTCGAGCGCGTCCCAGCAGTACTCGCCGTAGTGGTCGTCCCCGAAGGCCGCCGCCAGGGAGGTCTTCAGACCGAGCCGGGCCAGGGCCGTGGCCATGTTGGCGACCCCACCGGGGCTGGACCCCATGCCCCGGGCCCAGGACTCGGTGCCGCGCACGGGCGCCGAGTCCAGACCGGTGAAGATGATGTCGAGGAAGACCGTGCCCGTCAGATAGACGTCCCAGGGCGGGTCCCCGGGCCCGCGCAGCACGGCGAGCGGGTCGACCTGGGCCTGACAGCGCGCGGCCGGGGTGAGGTGTTCCGGTTCCTCTCCGGTGATCCTGTGCGACGGGGTCACGGTGCGCTCCCTGGCATGGTGCGGATCTGGCCAGTGTGCACCAATCAGCCCGTCGCACAGGGTGTTACCAGCGGGGCATCACCGGTTGCCGCCAGCCCGGTTCGGCCACCCGCATCGCGGCCGCGTCGTCGCGGTCCCGCAGCGAGCCGTCGTCCTCGGCCCACCGCCGGTGCAGCCGGTCCAGTTCGTCCC
This sequence comes from Streptomyces sp. NPDC052107, assembly GCF_040680215.1. Lineage (NCBI taxonomy): Bacteria > Bacillati > Actinomycetota > Actinomycetes > Kitasatosporales > Streptomycetaceae > Streptomyces > Streptomyces sp. NPDC052107. The sequence continues at coordinate 86,888 of NZ_JBFAWG010000022.1, read as the reverse complement.
GGTCGAGCTCGACCCCGAGGCCGGGGGCGTCGGAGACCTCGACCCTCCCGCCCCGGAACGCCGGCCGTACGGTGAGGACGTCCTCGGACTGCCAGGGGTAGTGGGAGTCGCACGCGTGGTGAAGCCCGGGGACCGTGGCCGCGACCTGGGTCATCGCCGCGAGGCTGATGCCCAGATGGGTGTTGGAGTGCATGGACACCCCGACTCCGAAGGCGGCGCAGATCGCGGCGAGCCGCTGGGTGTTGCGCAGCCCGCCCCAGTAGTGGTGGTCGGAGAGCACGACCTGCACGGCGTCGCGCGTGAACGCCTCCTTGATCTCCCCGAAGGTGGTCACGCACATGTTGGTGGCGAGCGGCACGTCGGTCCCGGCGGACACCTCGGCCATCGCGGGCGTGCCCAGCGTCGGGTCCTCTAGGTACTCCAGGACGTCCCCGAGTTCCTTCGCCACCTTCAGCGAGGTCTCGACCGACCAGGCACCGTTGGGGTCGAGGCGCAGCGGATGGCCGGGGAAGGCCTCGGCGAGGGCCCGTACGGCCGCGATCTCCTCGTCGGGCGGGAAGACACCGCCCTTGAGCTTGAAGGACGTGAAGCCGTGCCGCTCCTTGAACTTCCGCGCCTGCTCCACGACCCCGGCCGGATCGAGCGCGGCGCCCCACTCGTCCGGTTCGGCCGGCACGCCCTCCGGATGCCGGGCCCACTTGTAGAACAGGTAGGCGCTGTACTCGACGGCGTCCCGCACCTTGCCGCCGAGCAGCGCGTGCACGGGCAGCCCGAGTGCCTTGCCCTGGGCGTCCAGACAGGCGACCTCGAAGGCGGACAGCACCGACAGCCGGAGCTTGTCGGCGCTCTGCACGCCGCGCAACCCGCCGGCGTCCACCTGTTCCCGGACCCGGGATTCGTCCACGCCGAGGTCGATCCCGAAGAGACTGTTCACATCCATGACCGAGCGCCCGGTGAGCCGTTCGGCCGTCGGGCGGGCCAGTTCCAGGTACTTGGTGTCGCCGTAGGTCTCGCCGAGCCCGGTGATCCCGTCGGCGGTGACGATCTCCACGATCAGCCGCGGGGTGTACGGCTGGTGGACGCCCTGGGTGTTGAGCAGCGGCGGGTCGGCGACCAGGATCGGCGTCAGCCGCACCTCGGCGATGGTCAGGTCACGGGTCACAGGGAGGCTCCTACGAGGTCGAGTCCGGCGGTGAGCAGGGCCTTGAGGTCGGCGAGGTCGGCGGGCGCGGGGTCGGTGAGCGGGGCGCGCACGGGTCCGACGCGCTGTCCGCGCAGCCGGGCCGCCGCCTTCACCAGGGACACGGCGTATCCGGGTGCGCGGTCGCGCAGTTCCACGAACGGCACGTAGAAGTCCCGCAGCAGCTTGTCGACGGTCCCGTGGTCGGCGTCCCGCAGGGCGGTGAAGAAGCCACCGGCGATCTCGGGGGCGAAGGCGTGCACGGCGGAGGAGTAGGCGGGGACGCCGACGGTGGCGTATGCGCGGGCCTGGATCTCGGCGGTGGCGGCGCCGTTGAAGAAGAGGAAGCCGTCGGGGGCGGCGAGGGTGAGGCGCTGGAGCCGGTCGAGGTCGCTGTGGCCGTCCTTGAGGCCGATGACGTTCGGGATGCGCGTGATGCGCTTCAACGCATCGGCGGTGTAGGCGACTTGGCCGCGCTGGTAGGCGATCAGCGGCAGCCGGGCGCGTTCGGCGAGCCGCTCCAGCTGGGCGGCGAGGCCGGCCTGCGGGGCGTCGACCAGGTAGTGCGGCAGCACGAGCAGGGCGTCGGCGCCGGCGTCCTCGGCAATCCGCGCGAACCGGGCGGCCTGCGCCCAGCCGTACCCGGTCCCGGCCACGACCGGCACGCGCCCGGCGGCCTCCTCGACGGTGATGGCGACGACGGTCCGGTACTCCTCCTCGTCCAGTGAGAAGAACTCCCCGGTGCCGCAGGCCGGGAAGACGGCGCCGGGCCCGGCGGCGAGCCGGCCGGCGACATGGGCGCGGAAGCCGTCGGGGTCGAGGGAGCCGTCGTCGTGGAACGCGGTGAGCGGGAAGGACAGCACCCCGCGCGCCATCCCCTCCCGCAGCCGCCGCGCCACACCCTCGGGACTCGGATCGCCGCCCACCTGACCATCTCCCCTTATGAATGATGTCCACATATGAGAACGAGCGTAGCTCCTCCTACCCGGGCCCACCCCCAGCAAACCGAAAAGTGACACAGATCGCACCGCCCGTGCTTCTTCCGGAAACCGCGTGCTTGATACAACTTGCTCGCGGGTTCCTGTCCATCGACGGTCGCCGCCCCTCCCCCTTCTTCGAGCCCTTCCTTTCGCCTGCCTGGGAACGCCCGTGTCCGCCCCCCGCCGCCCCCTGCCCTGGTCCCTCGTCGCCCTTTTCACGGCCGGGTATCTCGCGCCCTATCTGCTGCCGACCACCGTCGGCCGGCTCGATTCCGCGCTTCCGCTCAACCCCACGCAGGCCGGGGCCATCGGCAGTGCCCTGCTGCTGAGTTCGGCGACGGCGGGCTTCCTGCTGGCCTCCCGGGTCGACCGCATCGGCCCCCGCAGGCTCGCCCGGCTCGGCCTCGCGCTCGCCGTCCTCGGCTACGGCGGTGCCTCCCTCACCGCCTTCGTACCGGCCGTCGTGGCGGGCGCGGTCATCGGCGGATTCGGGTCCGGCACGGTCACGGCGGTCGCCGCGAGCGGCATCGCCGCCCACCGGGACCCGCACCGGGTCACCACCCTCGGCCTGCTCGGCGTCTCCGCCCTCGCCGGTGCCCTGTACCTGACGATTCCCCACCTCGGCCCCGGCCACGGCCTGCCGCTGCTCGCCATCGCGCTGACGGCACTCGCGGTCCTCCCGCTCACCGGCCGCCTGTCCGGTCATACCGCACCGGCCCGTACGGCCGTCGCGCACGGCCGGCTCCCCCGCCTCCGCGCCGGGCTGCTGCTGGCCGCCGCCATGCCCTGCTGGTCCCTCGCCCAGAACGCCCTGTGGGGCGTCAGCGGCCGGATCGGACTCGACCAGGCCCACCTCACCGAGGTCACCGTCGGCGCGGTGTTCGCGGTCGCGCTCGGCGCCGGACTCGTCGGGGTCGTCGGCGCGGGCGCGCTCGGCCCCCGGCTGGGCCAGGCGGTGCCCATCGGCGCCGGTACGGCACTGATCGCGGGCTGTATCGCGCTCAGCGCGTCCGCGACCGACCTCACGGCCTTCGCGGCGGGCGAGATCTCCTGGAACCTGCTCTACCCGGTCGTCCTGTCGTACGTCATCGGCCTCGCCGCCTCACTCGACCCGCGCGGCCGCTGGGCGGTCCTGGTCGGCTCGGCGGCGTCACTGGGGACGGCGGCGGGACCGCTGACGGGGAGTGTGCTGGCGGCAGGAGCGGGCTTCCCGGTGATGGGCAAGCTGCTCGGCACCGGGCTGCTGCTGATCGCCGTGCCGATGACGGCCGTGGCGCTGCGGGCGGGCAGGCGGCCCCTGCCGGTCGTGGAAGTGCCGGTGGAGTCGCCCGCCGTGCCCGCCCAGCCGGCCTACGACACCGCGTCGCCGAACTCGTACGCGTCGACCTCGGCGATGTAGCGGGCCCGCCGCTCCTCGTCGTCCTCCAGGAACGAGGCGAGGAAGGAGTTGCGGGCCAGCTCGCGCAGCCGGTCCTCGGTCAGGCCCAGGGTCTGGCGTACGGCCGCGAAGTTGTCGCCGGCGTACCCGCCGAAGTACGCGGGGTCGTCGGAGTTGACCGTGCACAGCAGGCCGGCGTCCAGCATGGCCGGCAGCGGGTGGTCGGCCAGCGTGTCGACGGTGCGCAGGCGGACGTTGGACAGCGGGCACAGGGTGAGCGGGATCCGCGCCCGCACCAGCCGCTCGACCAGCGCCGGGTCCTCCATGCAGCGCAGCCCGTGGTCGACACGCTCGACGCCGAGCACGTCCAGGGCCTCGCCGATGTACTCCGGCGGCCCCTCCTCACCGGCGTGCGCGACGCGGCGCAGTCCGAGCGCGGCGGCCGCCTCGTACACCTCCCGGAACTTCACCGGCGGATGCCCGACCTCGGCGGAGTCCAGGCCGACCCCGGTGATCCGGTCCAGGTACGGCCTGGCGGCCTGAAGGGTCTCCATGGCCGACTCGGCGGACTCGTCCCGCAGGAAGCAGAGGATCAGCCTGGTGGAGATGCCGTGGTTCCGCTCGCTGCTGCCCAGCGCCCGCCACAGCCCCCCCACGACCGTGCCCATGGACAAGCCCCGGGCCATGTGCGCCTGCGGGTCGAAGAAGATCTCCGCGTGCCGCACGCCCTGCGCGGCGGCCCGGGCCAGATACGCGTCGGCCAGGTCGGCGAAGTCCTGCTCGGCGCGCAGGACGGCCATCAGCTCGTAGTACAGGTTCAGGAAGGACTGGAGGTCCTCGAACTGGTAGGCCTTGCGGAGCTCGTCGGTGTCCGCGTACGGCAGGGTCACGCCGTTGCGCGCGGCGAGCTCGAACGCGAGCTCCGGCTCCAGGGTGCCTTCGATGTGGAGGTGCAGTTCTGCTTTCGGGAGGGGCATCAAAGCATCGTACGGATCTTCTATCGCCGTTTCGGAACCGCCACCCGCTGCAGGTCGTGCGCCACGGTCAGCTCGCCCTCGAAGCCGGCCGCCCGCGCCTGCCGCTCGAACTCCTCCGGTTCGGTGTAGCGCTGGCTGAAGTGGGTGAGGACGAGGTGCCGTACGCCAGCCTCCCGGGCGACGGCGGCGGCCTGCCCGGCGGTCAGGTGACCGTGCTCCACGGCCAGTTCGATGTCCTCGTCCAGGAAGGTCGACTCGATGACGAGCAGGTCGCAGCCCTCCGCGAGCGCGTGCACGCCGTCGCACAGCCGGGTGTCCATGACGAACGCGAACCGCTGCCCGCGCCGCACCTCGCTGACGTCCTCCAGCGCGACCTCCCCCAGCCGGCCCTCGCGCTGCAGCCGGCCGACGTCCGGGCCCTTGATCCCGTGCGCGGCGAGCCGGTCGGGCAGCATGCGGCGGCCGTCGGGCTCGATCAGCCGGTAGCCGTATGACTCCACCGGGTGCGACAGCCTGCGGGCCTCCAGGGTGTACGACGGGGTCACCGCGAGGATGCCGTCGGCGGCGACCGGAGCCTCGGTGATGCCGACCGTCTCCCGGTAGGCCGTGGCGTACCGCAGGCGGTCGAAGAAGCGCTGCCCGGAGCGCGGGTAGTGCGCGGTGACCTCGTGCGGCACCTGGTCCAGGTTGATCCGCTGGATGACGCCGGCGAGGCCGAGGGAGTGATCGCCGTGGAAGTGGGTGACGCAGACCCGGTTCAGGTCGTGGGCGGCGACCCCGGCGCGCACCATCTGCCGCTGGGTGCCCTCGCCGGGGTCGAACAGGATGCCCTCGCCGTCCCACCGCAGCAGATAGCCGTTGTGGTTGCGGTGCCGGGTCGGGACCTGGCTGGCGGTGCCGAGGACCACCAATTCACGTACGGACACGGTGACGTGTTCGCTTTATCCGGGGGGCCACTGCATGCCGCGGCCGCCGAGGACGTGCGCGTGGGCGTGCCAGACGGTCTGGCCGGCGCCGCTGCCGGTGTTGAAGACGGTCCGGTAGCTCTCGAGCTTCTCCTCGTCGGCCACGGCCTGGGTTTCGGCGAGGACGTCGGCGGCGAGTTGCGGTGCCTCGACGCCGAGGACGGCGGCGCTCTTGTAGTGGGCCTTGGGGATCACCAGGATGTGGGTGGGAGCCTGGGGGTTTATGTCCCGGAAGGCGACGGTGGTGTCTGTCTCGCGGACGATCGTCGCCGGGATCGTACCCGCGACGATCTTGCAGAACAGGCAGTCGTCCTGCGGTTCTCCCGCCATGCGGGTCCTCCTCGCGCTGGTGATCGATACCGGTGCATCGTAGTCGCATCAGGTCGGCATTCCCGGCGGTGTTTTCGCGGGCCGTTCCTCCAGTGCCTGCAGCGCGAGCCGGATCGCCTCGTCGAGCTGGGTGTCGCGGTCCTCCGCCCAGTCCTGGGGCCTCTGTACGACCTCCACATCCGGGTCCACCCCGTGGTTCTCCACATCCCAGCCCACCCCCTCCAGCCACATCGCGTACTTCGGCTGGGTGATCAGGGTGCCGTCGACCAGGTGGTAGCGGCTGTCGATGCCGATGACGCCGCCCCAGGTGCGGGTGCCGACGACCGGGCCGATGCCGAGGGCCTTGATCGCCGCGTTGACGATGTCGCCGTCGGAGCCGGAGAACTCGTTGGCGACGGCGACGACCGGGCCGCGCGGGGCGTCGAGGGGGTAGCTGGTGGGGCGCATGCCGCGCGGGAGGTCCCAGCCGATGATGCGGCGGGCCAGTTTCTCGACGACCAGCTGGGAGGTGTGGCCGCCGCGGTTCTCGCGGACGTCGACCACGAGTCCTTCGCGGGCCACCTCCACCCGCAGGTCCCGGTGGATCTGCGCCCAGCCGGGGGCCTGCATGTCGGGGACGTGGAGGTAGCCGAGCCGGCCGTCGGAGGCGGCGTGGACGTGGGCGCGACGGTCGGCCACCCAGGCGTGGTAGCGCAGGGGTTCCTCGTCGGCGGTCGGGATGACGACGGTGTGCCGGGGTTCGCCGCCGCCCGCCGGGGAGACGGTCAGCTCCACCGGATGGCCCGCCGTGCCGACGAGCAACGGGCCCGGTCCCGTCATCGGGTCGACCGAGTGGCCGGCGACGGCGATGATCGCGTCTCCGGGGCGTACGGCGACGCCGGGTGCGGCGAGCGGGGAGCGGGCGTCCGGGTCGGAGGTCTCCGAGGGCAGGATGCGGTCGATGCGCCAACTGCCGTCCGGGTGGCGGGAGATGTCCGCGCCGAGCAGCCCGTGCCGGGGGCCGCCGCCACGACCGCCGGAGGGGATGACGTAGGCGTGCGAGGTGCCGAGTTCGCCGTGCAGCTCCCACAGCAGGTCGACGAGGTCGCTGTGGGTGGCGATCCGGGCCAGCAGGGGACGGTAGCGGGCGAGGACGCCGGTCCAGTCGACGCCGCCGAGGTCGGGCCGCCAGAAGTGGTCGCGCATCAGGCGGCCGGTCTCGTCGTACATCTGCCGCCACTCGGCCGCCGGGTCGAGGGTCTGCCGGACGCGGGCGAGGTCGACGGTGACGCTGGTGTCGCCGTCGTCGTCGGTGCCGGTGCGGCGGTCGCTGGGGACGACCCGGAGCCGGTCGTCGCTCCACAGCAGCACGCGTTTGCCGTCGCCGCTGACCTCGAAGTGGTCGGCGTCGGAGGCCAGGTGTTCCAGGCGCCGCTGGGCCAGGTCGTAGCGCTCCAGCTCGGTGTGCGGGTCGGGGTCCTCGGGGTGGGCACGGGCGGTGCCGAGGACGCCGCGCACGGGGTGGCGCAGCCAGAGCACGCCGTCCTTGGCGGCGCGCAGGGTGGAGTAGCGGCCGGCCTCGACCGGGAAGGGGACGATCCGGTCGGCGAGGCCTTCGAGGTCGATGCGGGTGGCGGGGGTGCCCTCGCTGTCGGGGGTCTCGTCCTTGTCCGGCGTCTCGAAGGCACGGCCGTGGCGCTGCGGGCCGAAGGGCGAGGGTGTGGTGGCGGCGAGGGTGATCAGGTGCGGGCGGGCGCCGACCACGAAGGCGAGGTCGAAGACGTGCTCGTCGTAGACCGGGTCGAAGGCGCGGTTGGAGAGGAAGGCGAGGTGTTTGCCGTCGAGGGTGAAGGCGGGGGCGTAGTCCTGGAAGCGCAGGGGGGTCGCCTCGGTGACCGACAGGTCGGTGGTGTGGGCGATGCGCAGTTGGGAGAGCGGGCGCGGGCCGGGGTGGGCCCAGGCGAGCCAGGCGGAGTCGGGTGAGAAGGCGAGGCCGGAGACCTCGCCGTCGTCGCTGCTGTCGACCTCGCGGACCTCGCCGGTCTCGCGTTCGACGAGCAGCAGCCTGCCGTCGTGCGCGGCCACGGCGGCCCGGCTGCCGTCGGGGGCCATGGCCAGCTCCAGGACCCGGCCGAGCTGCCCGGCGGCGAGCCGGCGCGGGGGCGCGCCGGGCACCGTCCCGGTCGCCGGGGCGAACTCCAGGGCGTCGTCGCCCTCCGCGTCCGTCACCCACACCACCCACTCCTCGCCCTCGGCGCGGAAGACGCGCGGCATCCGGGCACGGACGCCGGGGTTCGCGGCGAGGGCGCGGGCGGGCCCGGAGCGGTGGGTGACCCAGTGGATCCCGCCGCGCACGCAGACGGCGCTGCCACGCGCGGTGTGGTCCGGGGACGCCTCGCCGAACCAGCGGGCGGCGTTCACCGGACGGGGCCGCAGATCGATCCGGGGTCCGCCGAGGCGCACGTCCAGCCGGCGCGGCTCGGCGCCCTCCAGGTCGTCCAGCAGCCACACTTCACCGGCACTGCTGTAGACGACCCGGGTGCCGTCACCGGAGGCGTGCCGGGCGTAGAAGCCGTCGAGGGGGGTGTGGCGGCGCAGGTCGGAGCCGTCGGCGAGGGAGGAGTACAGGGCGCCGGTGCCCTCGTGGTCGGAGAGGAAGGCGATCCGGTCCCCGGCCCACACCGGGCACTCGATGTTCCCGTCGACGTCCTCGTGCAGCCGGACGAACTCCCCGTTCCCCTCCCGGTCGATCCACAACTTGCCCGCCGTGCCGCCCCGGTAGCGCTTCCAGTGGGCGGCCTCGCGGCCCATCGGCGCGGACAGCAGCACGGTGGCGGGGCCGACGGCCACATCGCCGACCGGGCCGTACGGCAGGGTCTCGGCGGGTCCGCCGTCCAGCGGGACGGCGTACGCCCAGCTGTGGCGGAAGCTGTGCCGGCCGTGCGCGCCGAGCGCGAGCACCCGCCCGTCGGCGGTCCAGCCGCGCACCTCGGTGCGGCGGTTGCCCCAGTAGGTCAGCCGGTCAGCGGGGCCGCCGTCGACGGGGGCGACATGGATCTCGGGCGCGCCGTCACGGTTGGAGGTCCAGGCGAGGTGCCGTCCGTCCGGCGATATCCGGGGCATGGTGACCGGCATGTTGTCGGCGCTGACCCGCCAGGCCCGACCACCGTCGAGCGGCGCGAGCCAGACGTCGTCCTCGGCGACGAAGGCCACCAAGTCGTCGTGTACATGGGGGAATCGGAGATAGGCGGAGGACGTCGTGGTCACCGTCGAAGCACCCTGGGTCACCCCGTCACTGTACGCAGCGACCGGTGTGCGCCGCTCCCCCTTCCGATCACTTGCACCCGGTCACTTTCCCTCGACGGGCCAGCAGGTGGGGTCGCCCTTGCACCAGATGGTGCGGGTGACGGTGACCGTCACGGTGGGCCGGCCGCCGCCGGGCCGGTAGGTGGGCGGCTCGTACGTCGGCCCGTGCGTCGCGGTGCAGTCGCCGAGCCCGCTGACGTGGAACACCTGTCTGCCCGCGACCCTGGCGGTCAGATCCCCCCGCACACAGGCGCCGTCGACGGCCTTGGTCACCTTCCCGGTGACGGTGATCTTCCGCCCGTCCTTGGTCTCGCCCTGGCAGTCGACGGACACGACGGTGGTCTCGGACGGCGAGGGCGTCCCAGCCGCCGCGCCGCCGCCGTTGCCGTAGTTGCCGGTGCAGGTGAGCCAACTGACGTCGACACGCTGCTGCCGGAGCCTGGCCGTCGCGGTGGTGTCGGTGGTGTAGGCGGCGCTCGCGGTACTGAGGTCACCCGGCTGACACGCGACGAGGGCCGCGCCGGCCCCCGCGACCAGCCCCACCACGGCCACCGTCCGCGTCCCGCGCCGCCCACACCGAATCCGTCTCAATACCCCCATGCAGGGCAGACTGCCACCGGCACGGACGCCACGGAAGGCCACATACGGCCACTCACCCGTACGTGGCCGGGTCAGCGCGCCCGGCAGAGCCTCCCGGCACTTCCCCTCGCGGCCGGACCGGCGGAGCGCCTGACGCCTGTCTGGTCCTATGCGCAGTCATCACAGGCTCAGGCGGCTCGCCCTGCCGGACGGAACCGTCTACCGGTGGTCCGTCCGGCACGAGCACGCCGACGGCTGCCGCGAGGTGCTGGGCCTCTACCGCGACGGCGGCTACACCCGGATCGTCTTCCGGGAGGGCGAGGCCGGTTCGGCCGCCGACGGCCACTGGTACGCGGGGTGCGTGGCGGACGGCCGCGGCAACCTTCTCGGCCTGCGCGAACCCCGCGTCGTACGCGCCCTCGTCGACGAGGCCGAGCGGCGCGGGCTGCTGCCGGGGAGGGGGGAGCTCGATCGCTGGGACCTGTTCCACGCGGCCGTGGCGGCCGTCGAAGCCACCGAAACCGCGAAAGCCGCCGAAGCCACCGCCGTCAGCCGCGCAACAGCAGCCACTGCTGGAGTTCGACCAGGTTGCCCTCCGGGTCCTTGACGTGGGCGACTCGCATGCGTTCGGTCATGGGGGCCGGGCCATGCACCAGCTCCGCACCACGGGCGGTGATCTCCGACACATAGGCGTCCAGGTCGTCGACGCGCAGCACCACCAGGGAGCGGTGCCCGGTGGCCGTCTCGCCCAGCTCGTTCAGCACCTCGGCCATCATCGCGCGGTCCTGCAGCGCGATCCCGGCGGAGCCGGCGTGCGGGCTGAACTTCTCGTACGGGCCCTCGGTCGCCCCGGACTGCGGCTTGAGGCCGAGGACGTCGGCGTAGAAGCGGTAGCAGGCGGCGAAGTCGGTGACCAGGAGCCGGACTTGGGCGAGTTCCACGGTTGTCCCCCAGGCCTCAGGACCAGCGGCCGGTGCGGCCCAGCAGCAGGGCCACGGCGGCGGTGCCGGCGGTTGATGTGCGCAACACGCTAGGACCGAGTACGTACGCCTGCGCACCCGCCTCCTCGAAGAGCGCCAACTCGTCCCGGGCGACGCCTCCTTCGGGGCCGACGACCAGCACGATCTCGCCCTCGGTGGGCAGTTCGGCGGTCGCCAGCCGCCCGCTCTCGTGCTCGAAGTCGGAGTGGAGCACGGCGGCGAAGTCGGCTTTGGCGAGAAGTGCGGCAACCTGCTTGGTACTTGCCGCGTCCGCGACCGCCGGAAAGCGCAGCCGGCGGGACTGCTTGCCGGCCTCGCGCGCGGTGGCCCGCCACTTGGCGAGCGCCTTCTGACCCCGGTCGCCCTTCCACTGGGTGATGCACCGGGCGGCCTGCCAGGGCACGATCGCGTCGACGCCGGTCTCCGTCATCGTCTCGACGGCGAGTTCGCCCCGGTCGCCCTTCGGGAGCGCCTGGACCACGGTGATACGGGGGCTGGGCTCGGGCTCCACCGGGAACTCGAACGGCTCGACCACCAGGTGGTCCTTGCCCGACACACCGACGACGACCCCGGCGGCCCCGCGCCCCTCGCCGTCCGTCAGCACCACGTTCTCGCCGGGCTGCAGCCGCCGTACGGAGACCGCGTGCCGCCCCTCGGGGCCCGTGACGTCGACGACCGAGCCGGGGCCCACGCCCTCCAGCGAGTCGACGACGAACACCGGCGCGGTCATCGCAGGCCCCCCTTGGCCGACAACGCTGTCCGGGCGGCGTCGAGTTCGGCGGCCAGCACCTCCACGAGCTCCCCGGCGGGCAGCTCGCGGGCCAGCCGATGCCCCTGCCCGGCCCACAGCGCCATGCCCTGCGCGTCCCCGGCCTTGGCGGCGGCCTTGCGCAGCGGCGCGGTGAGGTGGTGGATCTCCGGATAGGCGGCGGGGGCGTACGGGCCGTGCTCGCGCAGGAAGCGGTTGACCAGTCCGCGCGCCGGGCGGCCGGAGAAGGCGCGGGTCAACTCGGTGCGCGCGAACAGGGGGTTGGTCAGCGCCTGCTTGTACACGGCCTGGGCGCCGGACTCGGGGGTGGCGAGGAAGGCGGTGCCCAGCTGGGCCGCGCTCGCGCCGGCCGCGAGGACGGCGGCGATCTGGCTGCCGCGCATGATGCCGCCGGCGGCGACGACCGGGACGCTCACGGCCTCACGGATCTGCGTGACCAGCGACAGCAGCCCGATGCCGGCGCCGTCGTTCTCCGGGAGGTCCCGGTGCGTTCCCTGATGGCCGCCGGCCTCCACGCCCTGCGCGATCACCGCGTCCGCCCCGGCCCGCTCGACGGCGCGGGCCTCCTCGGCGGTGGTGGCGGTGACCAGGGTGCAGGTGCCGACACGGCGCAGGCTGTCGAAGACCTCCCGGCTCGGCACACCGAAGTGGAAGGAGACCACGGGCACCGGGTTGTCGAGGAGCACGGCGAGCTTGGCGTCGTAGCCGTCGTCCCGGCCGCTGTCCGGGTCGCCCAGCTCGGTCTCGTACCACGCGGCCTCGCCGGCCAGCTGGTGGGCGTAGATCTCCACGCCGCCAGAAGGGTGCGCGGCGTTGGCCGCTCCCGTGGAGCCGGTGCTTGCACCGGGGTACTCGGACTGCGGCATGAACACGTTCACGCCGAAGGGGCGGCTCGTGAGCCCCCGCAGCTGCTTGATCTCCTGGTACATCCCGTCGGCGGTCTTGTATCCGGCGGCGAGAAACCCGAGGCCACCGGCCTCGGAGACGGCGGCGGCGAGCTGCGGGACGGAGACGCCGCCCGCCATGGGGGCCTGCACGATCGGGTGGGGGAAGAGATCGGTCAGCGCGGAGGACATGACCGCATGTTGTCACGTCCGTCGAACAAGTCCGAATCCGGGCGTCCGATGGCATAAACCATTGGCATACGGGGTGCCGAAGCACCCCGTCAGGCCTCCGTCAGCGGTGGCTCAGCGCCCGTTGAAGGCGTCCTTCAGCCGCGAGAACAACCCCTGCTGCCCCGGCTGGAACTGCCCCTGGGGCCGCTCCTCGCCGCGCAGCTTGGCCAGCTCGCGCAGCAGGTGCTCCTGTTCGGGGTCCAGCTTGGTCGGGGTCTGCACCTCGACGTGCACGATCAGGTCGCCCCGGCCGCCGCCGCGCAGATGCGTGACACCCCGGTTGTGCAGCGGGATCGACTGGCCGGACTGGGTGCCGGGCCGGATGTCGACCTCCTCCATACCGTCCAGCGTCTCCAGCGGCACCTTGGTGCCGAGGGCCGCCGCGGTCATCGGGATGGTGACCGTGCAGTGCAGGTCGTCGCCGCGCCGCTGGAAGGTCGCGTGCGGCAGCTCGTGGATCTCGACGTACAGGTCACCGGCCGGACCGCCGCCCGGCCCGACCTCGCCCTCGCCGGCGAGCTGGATCCGCGTGCCGTTGTCGACACCGGCCGGGATCTTCACGGTCAGGGTGCGGCGGGAGCGGACGCGGCCGTCGCCGGCGCACTCCGGGCACGGGGTCGGCACGACGGTCCCGAAGCCCTGGCACTGCGGGCAGGGACGCGAGGTCATGACCTGGCCGAGGAAGGACCGGGTGACCTGCGAGACCTCACCGCGGCCACGGCACATGTCACACGTCTGGGCGGTCGTACCGGGCGCCGCGCCCTCGCCGTTACAGGTGTTGCAGACGACCGCGGTGTCGACCTGGATGTCCTTGGTCGTCCCGAAGGCCGCCTCGTCCAGCTCGACCTCGATGCGGATCATCGCGTCCTGGCCGCGCCGGGTGCGCGAGCGCGGGCCGCGCTGCGACGCCGTACCGAAGAACGCGTCCATGATGTCGGAGAAGTTGCCGAAGCCACCGGCCCCGAAGCCGCCCGCGCCGGCGCCGCCCGCCTGCGACAGCGGGTCGCCGCCGAGGTCGTAGACCTGCTTCTTCTGCGGGTCCGAGAGCACCTCGTAAGCGGCGTTGATCTCCTTGAACCGCTCCTGGGTCTTCGGGTCCGGGTTGACGTCCGGGTGCAGCTCGCGCGCGAGCCGGCGGAACGCCTTCTTGATCTCATCCTGCGACGCGTCGCGGCGCACGCCGAGAACGGCGTAGTAGTCCGTGGCCACTTACGACTCCGCCAGGATCTGTCCGACGTACCGTGCCACTGCGCGTACCGCTCCCATCGTTCCCGGATAGTCCATGCGGGTCGGTCCGACCACGCCGAGCTTGGCAACCGCCTCGCCGCCCGAACCGTAGCCGACCGACACCACGGAGGTGGAGTTGAGCCCCTCGTGGGCGTTCTCGTGCCCGATGCGCACCGTCACGCCCGGATCCTTCGCCTCGCCCAGGAGCTTGAGGAGCACGACCTGCTCCTCCAGGGCCTCCAGGACGGGCCGGATCGTGAGGGGAAAGTCATGCCCGAAGCGGGTGAGATTGGCGGTACCGCCGATCATCAACCGCTCCTCGTTCTCCTCGACCAGCGTCTCCAGAAGAGTGGAGAGCACCGTCGAGACCGTACCGCGGTCCTCGGGGTCGAAGGCCTCCGGCAGGTCCTCGACCAGCGTCGGCACGTCCGTGAACCGGCGGCCCGCGACCCGGCTGTTCAGCCGCGCCCGCAGATCGGCGAGGGAGGCCTCGCCGAAGGGCGCCGGGCAGTCGACCATCCGCTGCTCGACCCGGCCGGTGTCCGTGATCAGCACGAGCATCACGCGCGCGGGGGCGAGCGAGAGCAGCTCCACGTGCCGCACGGTGGACCGGGTCAGGGACGGGTACTGCACGACGGCGACCTGCCGGGTCAGCTGCGCGAGCAGCCGCACGGTCCGCGCCACCACGTCGTCGAGGTCGACGGCGCCCTCCAGGAAGTTCTGGATGGCGCGCCGCTCGGGCGCGGTCATGGGCTTGACGCCCGCCAGCTTGTCCACGAACAGCCGATAGCCCTTGTCCGTGGGGATCCGCCCGGCGCTGGTGTACGGCTGGGCGATGTACCCCTCGTCCTCCAGGGCCGCCATGTCGTTACGGACCGTCGCCGGGGACACGCCGAGGCTGTGCCGCTCGGTCAGGGCCTTCGACCCGACCGGCTCCTCGGTGCCGACGTAGTCCTGGACGATGGCGCGCAGTACCTGAAGCCTGCGTTCACTCAGCATTCGCGCGCACCTCCAGCACGTCCCCTCGGTTCCAGTCGGCCCTGCGGTTCGTCCGCCTGGCACTCTTCGCATGCGAGTGCCAGCGTTCCCCGGCCCAGTGTACGGCTGTCGGGTACGCCCAGGGCAAGGTCGGTGCGGTCCCGGCGGCTCGTGCGGCTAGCGTCGCCGGTATGACGGTGACTTGGGAAGAGCTGGGGTGGGAACGGCTGGCCCCGGGGGTCGGCCGGTGCCGGCTGCCCGGCTGGGACTGCACGGCCGGGCTGATCCTCGGGGAGGGTACGGCGCTGATGGTGGACGCCGGCTCCAGCCTGGCCGAGGGCGCGCGGCTGCGGAGACAGGCCGAGGAACTGACCGGCGGCCGTGTGACCCATCTCGCGCTGACCCACCCCCACTTCGACCATGTCCTCGGGGCGGCGGCCTTCGCGGGGGCGGAGCTGTACGGGGCGGTGGGCGTCGACGCGGTACTGGCGTACGAGCGCCACGAGCTGCGCACGGACGCCGTGAGAAACGGACTCGCGGCGGCGGACGCGGACGAGGCGGTGGACGCGCTGGTGCCGCCCGGCCATCTGGTCTGCGGCGAGTGGACGCTGGACCTCGGGGGCGGCCGGCAGGTTCTGCTGGCGAACGTGGGTCCGGGGCATACCGCGCATGATCTGGCGGTGCTGGTCCCAGGAGATCCCGAGGTGGTGTTCTGCGGTGACCTGGTCGAGGAGTCCGGCGAACCCCAGGCGGGCCCGGACGCGCTCCCGTCCCGCTGGCCGGACGCCTTGGACCGGCTCCTGTCCCTGGGTGGCGAGGACGCGCTGTACGTGCCCGGTCACGGAGCGGTGGTGGACGCGGCGTTCGTCCGAAGGCAGCGCGACGAGCTGGCGGCCCGTTTCGGCGTGTCGTGAGCGCGGCCGTACGGCTTCTCCTATCGTCACTCGAATGCGCCAGTACTCCGCCGACCTGACCCCGCCGTGGAAGAAGCCGAAGGCCGTGCCGGAGGTACCGGCGGAGCCGGGCCTGGTGGTGGAGGAGCCCGGCACCGGGTTCTGCGGGGCGGTGATCCGCTGCGAGGCGGGCACGGTGACCCTTGAGGACCGCTTCGGCAAGCACCGGGTGTTCCCGCTGGAGCCGCGGGGCTTTCTGCTGGAGGGGCGGGTGGTGACGCTCGTACGGCCATCCTCCTCGGCTCCGGTACGACCCACGCGTACCGCCTCCGGCTCGGTCGCCGTCCCCGGTGCCCGCGCCCGCGTGGCCCGCGCCGGCCGTATCTACGTCGAGGGCCGGCACGACGCCGAGCTGGTCGAGAAGGTGTGGGGCGACGACCTGCGCATCGAGGGTGTGGTCGTGGAGTACCTGGAGGGCGTGGACGACCTGCCGTCGATCGTGTCGTCCTTCGCACCGGACCCGGACGCCCGCCTGGGCGTCCTGGTGGACCACCTGGTGCCGGGCACGAAGGAGTGGCGGATCGCTGAGTCGGTGACCGGCGAGCACGCGCTGGTGGTCGGGCACCCGTACATCGACATCTGGCAGGCGGTGAAGCCGACCTCGCTGGGCATCGAGGGCTGGCCGACGGTGCCGCGCGGTCAGGACTGGAAGACGGGGGTGTGCCGGGCGCTGGGCTGGCCGTCGGAGAACACCGGGGCGGTGTGGCAGGCCATCCTGCGGCGGGTGGGGTCCTACAAGGACCTGGAGCCGGAGCTGCTGGGGCGGGTGGAGGAGCTGATCGACTTCGTCACGGGTAGCGGTGGGGCCTGACGTTGGGGAACGTACGGAACTCGCTCGTGTCGAGTTCGATACCCAGAATGTCCACCGGCAGCGGCTCGCCGAACTTGACGATGTACTGCTTCCGATAGTCGGCTGCCTCGCCCGTGCCCACCGGGTTCGTCAACAGAACGCACTGACCCATGATCGGATCGATGACAAGGTAGGCGGGCACCTGGCCTGCGGCGTAGATGGAACGCTTGACGCCGTAGTCCCGTTCGACACTGGTCTTGGAGACGACTTCCACGACCATGGTGATCAGCCCGGAAGGCAGCAGCCGCCCCGACGCCGGCAAGACCTCGGGCGCCACGACCACGAGGTCGGGGACTGGCTCACTGGCCTCGTCGACAATGTCGACGTCCTGGGTCTGGAGGGGATACCAATGGTCCAGCGGGATCTGCCTCTCCGTGAGCAGCACGATGAGGTTGTGCACCAGATCAGGGCTGGCCATCATCACAATGACCCCCCGGAGAAGCTCGACCCTGACGCCCTCCGGAGGCTCGAACTCCTCGAAGAACTCGGTCATCCCACGCTCGTCCACAGCGGTCATCTCCGTGGCCCTCCACATCCGCCGCGTCCTTTTGGCGGCAGCCTACGAACCAGGTTAGGGACCGAACCGGCGTTCCGGAGGGATTCGCTCGCGGGAGTGATCAGTCCACCAGGTCCCGCACCACCGCGTCTGCCAGCAACCGCCCCCGCAGCGTCAGCACGGCCCGCCCCTCCTCGTACGGCCCTTCCTGGAGGAGCCCCTCCGCCAGCGCGCGCCGGGACGCCGCAAGCCCCTCCTCCTTCAGCAGCCCCAGCGGCGCCCCCTCCCGCAGCCGCAGCTCCAGCAGGATTCGCTCCACGCGCCGGTCCTCGTCGGACAGCAGCTCACGCCCGGCCCCCGGCGACTTCCCCGATGCGAGCGCTGCCGCGTACGCCCCCGGGTGCTTGACGTTCCACCAGCGCACCCCGCCCACGTGCGAGTGCGCCCCGGGACCCGCGCCCCACCAGTCGGCGCCGCGCCAGTACAGCTCGTTGTGCAGGCAGCGCCCGGACTCGGAGGTGGCCCAGTTCGAGACCTCGTACCAGTCGAAGCCCGCCGCGGACAGGGTCTCCTCGGCGATCAGGTACCGGTCCGCGTGCACGTCGTCGTCGGTCATCGGGACCTCGCCCCGGCGGATACGACGGGCCAGCTGCGTGCCCTCCTCGACGATCAGCGCGTACGCGCTGATGTGGTCTGGTCCCGCCCCGATCGCCGCGGCAAGCGAGGACCGCCAGTCGTCGTCGCTCTCGCCGGGGGTGCCGTAGATCAGGTCCAGGTTCACGTGCTCGAAGCCCGCCGCCCGCGCCTCCGCGACGCACGCCTCGGGGCGGCCCGGCGTGTGCGTCCGGTCGAGCACGCGCAGCACATGCTGCTTCGCGCTCTGCATGCCGAAGGAGATCCGGTTGAAGCCGCCCTCCCGGAGGGTTGCGAGATACGCGGGGTCCACCGACTCCGGGTTCGCCTCCGTCGTGATCTCGGCGTCCGGCGCCAGGCCGAACTCCTCGCGGATGGCCGCCAGCATCCGTACGAGATCGTCGGCGGCCAGCAGCGTGGGCGTGCCACCGCCGACGAACACCGTACGGACCTGGCGCGGGTCGTCGCCGAGCACCTTCCGGGCGAGCCGGATCTCGTCCGTCAGCGTGTCCGCGTAGTTGTCCCGGGACGCCAGCACGCCGCCGGTGCCGCGCAGCTCGGTCGCGGTGTAGGTGTTGAAGTCGCAGTAGCCGCAGCGGGTCGCGCAGTACGGGACGTGCAGGTAGAAGCCGAGCGGGCGGTCGGCGGCCCCGGCGAGCGCGTGCGCGGGCAGCACGCCGTCGGCGGGGACGGGCTCGCCGTCGGGGAGTGCGGAAGGCATGCCCTCCATTGTCCAGCACGGCGGCCGTTACTCCGCCTGGAGCACCAGCAGGGCGAGGTCGTCCTCGGGCGGGCCCTCGCCGAAGCCGTCCACCAGGCGGCGGATCCTTTCCGCGATCAGTTCGGCGCTGAGCCCGGCGCAGCCGGACAGGGCGCGGGCGAGGCCGTCGCCGTCGTCGAACTGGCGGGCGCCGGAGCGCCGCTCGGTCACCCCGTCGGTGACGCACAGCAGGCTGTCGCCGGGCCGCAGGTCGAGGGTCTCGCTGGTGTACGTCTCGTCCTCGACCACGCCGAGCAGGGTCTGCGGGCCGGCGGCGGTGCGCACGGTGCCGTCGGGGCTCAGGACGAGCGGGAGCGGGTGGCCGGCGGAGGCGAGAGTGCAGCGGACCCCGCCGTCGTACGGGGTCAGCTCGCCGTAGAGGAGGGACAGGAAGCGGGTCTGCGGGCCGTCCCCGGTGACCACCGGCCGGCCGCCGGCGGCGACGAGGGCGCGGGCAGCGGCGTCGGCGGCCTCGGTGGCGTCGTCCAGGAGGAGCTGGTTGAGGCGGTCGAGGACGTCGGCGACCCGGTAGCCCTCGCGGGCCAGGAGGCGCAGCCAGGGGCGGGCGAGGCCGATCACGACCGCCGCCTCGGGCCCCTTGCCCTGGACGTCGCCGACGGCGAAGCACCAGCGGCCGTCACCGGCCGGGAACAGGTCGTAGAAGTCGCCGCTGGGGCCGCCCTTGTCGCAGGGCTCGTAGACGAGCGCGCTGCTCACGCCGGGGATCGTGGCGACCGCGCCGGGCAGCAGGCCGCGCTGCAGGACGGCGCTGATGGTGGCCTGGCGGGCGTACTGGCGGGCGGCGCCGATCGCCAGGGCGACGCGGCGGCCGAGGTCCTCCACGAGCCCGGTGACCTCGTCGGGGAAGCGCGCGAGCCCGCACCGGCCGATGACCAGCGTGCCGAGCGGCCGGCCGCCCGCGATCAGCCGGTACGCCAGCGCCGTGCCGTCGGCGCCCTGCGGGCCGAGCGCATGGCCGGGCCACGGGTACGGCTCCGGGCCGGAGCGCAGCCCCTCGCCCGGGCAGGGCGGCTCCTTCTCCAGGGCGCAGCGCAGTTCCTCGATGCGGTTCTCGCTGGCGTGCCAGACCCGGTCGGGACCGCCGGTGGCGCCGCCGCGCACGGTCGCCTCGTCCTCCAGCCACACCGCGCACCAGTCGGCGAGCCGGGGCACGATGAGCTGGCCGGTGAGGGCGGTGACCAGGGTCTCGTCCAGCTGTCCGGCGAGCAGGTCGGAGGCCTCGGCGAGAAACGACAGCGCGCCCCGGCCGAGCCAGTCCCGGTCGCCGTCGGCGCGGTGCGGCTGCGGGGCCAGGTCCTCGGCGACCTCCACGGGGGCGTCCAGGGCGGGGCCGTCCGGGTCCTCGACGCCTCCCGGGGGCAGCCGCGCCCAGACGGTCTTGGCGCCGGCGCGGTAGGTGACGCCCCAGGACTCGGCGAGCGTGGTGACCAGCCGCAGACCGCGCCCGTACTCGGGGGTGTCGTACGGCCCCTCGCCGCCGAGCGGATCGCGCGGGGCGCGGGAGGGATGCCGGTCGCCCACCTCCATCACGAACGCGCCGGTGTCCTCCAGCAGCCAGTCGACCACCACGTCCGTACCGGCGTGTACGACGGCGTTGGTGACCAGCTCGCTGACGACGGCCATGGCGTCGTCGACGAGCCGCGCCGGGATCGCGCACACCTCGGACGCCTCGGCCAGCGCGGCCCGCACCAGCGCACGGGCCGACCCGGGCGCGAGAGGGCTTCCGGGCAGCGTGGCGCGCCCGCGCACCTCCCGGGCCCGGGGCTCACTGTCCCGCTGTGTGGGTATGGCCGCCATGTCCATGCGGCCAGGGTGACAGACAGAGCGCACCTATAAGCGCTGAGTTACTGAAGTGGGCAGAAGACGGCCACTTTCGAACGCCGCTGACTGTCAAAGGGGCGCGGGGCTGTGCCCGGTATGCGGCTCCGCCGCGTGGCGCAAGACCACGGCGGAGCCGCACACTCACCGGACCAGCCCTTACTTCTCCCTGGTCCCGGCGTACATCTCCTCGATGAGGTGCTTGTACTCCCGCTCGACCACCGGCCGCTTCAGCTTCAGGCTCGGCGTGATCTCCCCGTGCTCCACGTCGAGGTCCCGCGGCAGCAGCCGGAACTTCTTGACCGTCTGCCACTTCTGCAGTCCGGCGTTGAGCTGCTGCACATAGCCGTCGACCATCTCCACCGTCTGCGGCGCGGCCACCACGTCGGCGTACGGCTTGCCCTCCAGCCCGTTCTCCTTCGCCCAGTCCAGGATCGCGATCTCGTCCAGGGCGATGAGGGCGGTGCAGTAGTTCCGGTCGGCGCCGTGCACCAGGATGTTGGAGACGTACGGGCACACCGCCTTGAACTGGCCCTCGACCTCGGCCGGGGCGACGTACTTGCCGCCGGAGGTCTTGATGAGGTCCTTCTTGCGGTCGGTGATGCGCAGATAGCCGTCGGGCGAGAGCTCGCCGATGTCGCCGGTGTGGAACCAGCCGTCGGACTCCAGCACCTCGGCGGTCTTCTCGGGCAGCCCGTGGTAGCCCTCCATGATGCCGGGGCCGCGCAGCAGGATCTCGCCGTCGTCGGCGATGCGCACCTCGGTGCCGGGCAGCGGCTTGCCGACCGTGCCGGTGCGGTAGGCCTCGCCGGGGTTGACGAAGGAGGCGGCGGAGGACTCGGTGAGACCGTAGCCCTCCAGGATGTGGATGCCGGCGCCGGCGAAGAAGTAGCCGATCTCGGGCGCGAGCGCGGAGGCGCCGGAGACACAGGCGCGCAGCCGGCCGCCGAAGGCCTCGCGGAGCTTGCCGTAGACGAGGGTGTCGGCGACCTTGTGCTTGGCGGCGAGGCCGAAGGGCACCGCGGCGGTGCCGGTGCGCCGGAAGTTGTCCTGGCTCACCTTGGCGTACTCGCGGGCGACCTCGGCGGCCCACTGGAAGATCTTGTACTTGGCCGGGCCGCCATCGCGGGCCTTGGCGGCGACGCCGTTGTAGACCTTCTCGAAGATGCGCGGCACGGCCGCCATGTACGTCGGCTGCACCACCGGAAGGTTCTCGATGATCTTGTCGACGCGGCCGTCGACGGCGGTGACGTGCCCGACCTCGATCTGGCCGGAGGTGAGGACCTTGCCGAAGACGTGCGCGAGCGGCAGCCACAGGTACTGCACGTCGTCCATGGCGACGAGGCCGGTCGCGGCGATCGCCTTCGCCATGTACGCCCAGTTGTCGTGCGGGAGCCTGACTCCCTTGGGGCGGCCGGTGGTGCCGGAGGTGTAGATGAGGGTGGCGAGCTGGTCCTTCTTGATCGCGCCGACCCGCTCCTTGATCAGCTCGGGGTGCGTCTGCAGGTAGGCGGCGCCGCGCTGCTCCAGCTCTGCGAGCGTGATCACCCAGTCGCTCGTCTCCACGCCCGCCGCGTCGATGACGACGACCTTGGTCAGCTCGGTCAGCTCGGCGCGCTTCTCGACCGCCTTGGCGACCTGGGCCGCATCCTCGGCGATCAGCACCCGGCTCTCGGAGTCGGAGAGGATGAAGGCCGACTCGTCGGCGTTGGTCTGGGGGTAGACGGTGGTCGTGGCACCGCCGGCGCACAGGATGCCGAGGTCGGCGAGGATCCACTCGACCCGGGTGGAGGACGCGAGCGCCACCCGCTGCTCGGGCTGCACGCCCAGTTCGATGAGGCCGGCCGCGATCGCGAACACCCGCTCGGCCGCCTGCGCCCAGCTGAGCGACTTCCAGTCGTCGGGGCCCTGGCCGGAGGCAGGCGGTACCGGGTAGCGGTAGGCCTCGGCGTCCGGTGTGGCCGCCACGCGCTCCAGGAAGAGGGCCGCCACTGACGGCGGACGGTTCTCGATCAGGGTCTGTGTGTCGCTCACGACATCCTCCGGGGGCCCGCGACGGTGCGGCTGTACTCGGTGCGGCTGGGTTAACTCACGGTGGGGGTTCGAGCTGTTGTAACACTGTTGTTTAACTCGCGAGTAACTATCGAGCAGGGATCAGAGTAAGCCGCGACCGGCCGCCGCGTAAGGGGCATCGGCCTGTCACTTTCCACGGAGAGCGACGCTACGCACGCGTAGGGGCCCGCCGCGCTTTCGCACGACGAGCCCCTTTGTGTCCGCGTTTATGGACGTAACCCGTTGTTACCGCTGGTTACTTCTTGCCCTTGCCCGACCCCGCGCTGTCATCGCTGGACAGGACGGCGATGAAGGCTTCCTGCGGAACCTCCACGGAACCCACCATCTTCATCCGCTTCTTGCCTTCCTTCTGCTTCTCCAGCAGCTTCCGCTTACGGGAGATGTCACCGCCGTAGCACTTGGCCAGGACGTCCTTGCGGATGGCGCGGATGGTCTCGCGCGCGATGACCCGGGAGCCGATGGCGGCCTGGATCGGCACCTCGAAGGCCTGCCGCGGGATGAGCTCGCGCAGCTTGGCGACGAGCCGCACCCCGTACGCGTACGCGGCGTCCTTGTGGGTGATCGCCGAGAAGGCGTCCACCTTGTCGCCATGCAGCAGGATGTCGACCTTGACCAGGCTGGAGGTCTGCTCGCCGGTGGGCTCGTAGTCGAGGGACGCGTAGCCGCGGGTCTTGGACTTCAGCTGGTCGAAGAAGTCGAAGACGATCTCCGCGAGCGGGAGGGTGTAACGGATCTCGACCCGGTCCTCGGAGAGGTAGTCCATGCCGAGCAGGGTGCCGCGCCGGGTCTGGCACAGTTCCATGATCGAGCCGATGAACTCGGTGGGCGCCAGGATGGTGGCGCGCACGACCGGCTCGTACACCTCGCCGATCTTCCCCTCGGGGAACTCGCTCGGGTTGGTGACGATGTGCTCGCTGCGGTCCTCCATGACCACGCGGTAGACCACGTTGGGCGCGGTGGCGATCAGGTCGAGGCCGAACTCGCGCTCCAGCCGCTCCCGGATCACGTCCAGGTGCAGCAGGCCGAGGAAGCCGACGCGGAAGCCGAAGCCGAGGGCGGCGGAGGTCTCCGGCTCGTAGACCAGCGCGGCGTCGTTCAGCTGCAGCTTGTCCAGGGCCTCACGCAGCTCGGGGTAGTCGGAGCCGTCCAGCGGATACAGACCGGAGAAGACCATGGGCTTCGGGTCCTTGTACCCGCCGAGCGCCTCCGTCGCCCCCTTGTTCTGACTGGTGACGGTGTCACCGACCTTGGACTGCCGGACGTCCTTCACACCGGTGATGAGGTAACCCACCTCGCCGACGCCGAGGCCGTCGGCCGGCAGCATCTCCGGCGAGTTGACGCCGATCTCCAGCAGCTCGTGGGTGGCGCCGGTCGACATCATCCTGATGCGCTCGCGCTTGTTGAGCTGGCCGTCGATGACACGGACGTACGTCACGACACCGCGGTAGGAGTCGTAGACGGAGTCGAAGATCATCGCGCGGGCGGGCGCGTCGGCGACCCCGACCGGCGCCGGGATCTCCTTGACGACCTTGTTCAGCAGCGCGTCGACGCCGAGACCGGTCTTGGCGGAGACCTTGAGGACGTCCTCCGGGTCGCAGCCGACCAGGTTCGCCAGCTCCTCGGCGAACTTCTCCGGCTGGGCGGCCGGCAGGTCGATCTTGTTCAGTACGGGGATGATCGTGAGGTCGTTCTCCATCGCCAGGTACAGGTTGGCGAGGGTCTGCGCCTCGATGCCCTGGGCGGCGTCGACGAGGAGGATGGTCCCCTCACAGGCGGCGAGCGACCGCGAGACCTCGTAGGTGAAGTCGACGTGCCCCGGGGTGTCGATCATGTTGAGGATGTGGGTCGTGCCCTGGTCGGGGCCCTCGGTGGGGGCCCAGGGCAGACGCACCGCCTGGGACTTGATCGTGATGCCGCGCTCGCGCTCGATGTCCATCCGGTCGAGGTACTGAGCACGCATCTGCCGCTGCTCGACCACACCGGTCAGCTGGAGCATCCGGTCGGCGAGTGTGGACTTGCCGTGGTCGATGTGCGCGATGATGCAGAAATTGCGGATCAGAGCCGGGGCGGTACGGCTCGGCTCGGGCACATGGTTAGGGGTCGCGGGCACGCAAGGTCCTGTCTCTTGAGGCGCCTTATGCCTCGGGTCGGATCGATACGTAGTCTCCATGGTCCCACGCGGAGGGACCGGGCACCGTTTTGGGCCGCTCGCAGGGCCACTGGTACTGTAGATGGCTGTGCCTCATGCCCTCTCAGCGCGAGGCACGTCAGAGATATTTTGGATCACCGGTACGGGACCCGCGCGGCCCCGCACCAGAACCTGAAAAGGCTCCTTCGTGGCGAACATCAAGTCCCAGATCAAGCGGATCAAGACCAACGAGAAGGCTCGGCTGCGCAACAAGGCCGTCAAGTCCTCCCTGAAGACCGCGATCCGCAAGGCCCGCGAGGCCGCTGCCGCGGGTGACGTCGAGAAGGCCACCGAGCTGCAGCGCGCTGCCGCGCGTGCGCTCGACAAGGCCGTCTCGAAGGGCGTCATCCACAAGAACCAGGCCGCCAACAAGAAGTCGGCGCTTGCTTCCAAGGTCACGTCCCTCAAGGGCTGAACCTCCTTTTTGATCTGACCGCCGGAAGGACCCAGAGCGGGCCCTCTCTCATCCGCTCCCTCCCGGCACCCCCGGATTCGCACGCGGCCTGCGTTCGCCACGCGGGTGCGAGTCCACCAGCTTGATCCGAAGGCCCCGGCACCCTCCCTTCCCCAGGGCGGGCGGCGGGGCCTTCGGCATGCGGTCCCTCTTACGACCGGAGCCGGGCGACCGGACCTCGGTGACCGGACCTCGGTGACCGGAGCCGGGGCGCGCACGTCGGCGGGCGTGGTGCCGGCCGTGACGTCGTGGAGCCGGCGTGGACGTCGATCATCCCGTGACCTCGTGATGCCGGCCGTGGGCGTCGATCATCGCGTCCTGGCCCCGGACGTCACGGGACGGACAGCGGACGGCGGGTGGCTCCGGCCTCGCGGTACCTGACGTCCGGGCCGCCGTCGGCAGTGCCCCGAAGGGTGTCCGCGTCCCTGCGGGAGAGGGCGTCGTGCCTTTCCGGACGATCATGCGAACGACCCCGTCGCGTGCGGGGCTTGGGCCTGACGGGTGGGCGCCCGATCCGCCCGGCTCAGGACCAGCTCAGGACCGGGTCCGCCCGAATCGGCGCCGGATCAGCCCCGGCCTCTCGACCGCGCCGCACGGGCAATCGTCACGACCGCCTTCTCCAAGGCGTACCCGGGGTCATCGCCCCCGCCCTTCACCCCGGCGTCGGCCTCGGCGACGGCCCGCATCGCCACCGCGACCCCGTCCGGCGTCCACCCCCGCATCTGCTGCCGCACCCGATCGATCTTCCACGGCGGCATCCCCAGCTCCCGCGCCAGATCCGCCGGCCGCCCCCCGCGCGCGGAGGACAGCTTCCCGATCGCCCGCACGCCCTGGGCCAGCGCGCTGGTGATCATCACCGGCGCCACGCCCGTCGCCAGCGACCATCTGAGCGCCTCCAGCGCCTCCGCCGTACGCCCCTCCACGGCCCGGTCGGCGACCGTGAAGCTGGAGGCCTCGGCCCGGCCGGTGTAGTACCGCCCGACGACCGCCTCGTCGATCGTCCCCTCCACGTCGGCGACCAGCTGGGAGACCGCCGAGGCCAGCTCGCGCAGATCGCTGCCGATGGCGTCGCAAAGTGCCTGGCACGCCTCGGGTGTGGCCGACCGCCCGAAGGAGCGGAACTCGCCCCGCACGAAGGCCAGCCGGTCCGCGGGCTTGGTCATCTTCGGGCAGGCCACCTCCCGCGCTCCCGCCTTGCGCGCGGCGTCGAGCAGCCCCTTGCCCTTGGCCCCGCCCGCGTGCAGCAGCACGAGCGTGATCTCCTCGGCGGGCGACCCGAGATATGCCTTCACGTCCTTGACCGTGTCGGCGGACAGGTCCTGCGCGTTGCGTACGACCACGACTTTCCGCTCGGCGAAGAGCGAAGGACTGGTGAGCTCGGCGAGTGTGCCGGGCTGCAACTGGTCCGGGGTGAGGTCGCGTACGTCCGTGTCGGCGTCGGCGGCCTTGGCGGCGGCCACCACCTCCCGCACGGCACGGTCGAGCAGGAGGTCCTCCTGGCCCACGGCGAGCGTCACCGGGGCGAGAGGGTCGTCATTCGCAGTCTTCCTGGCCATCACTCACAGCATCCCACGCGGCACTGACAACGAACCGGCCGCGGCACCCTGAGCGGTCCCGGAGCGGACCCGGAGTCCCACCTCGGGGTCACGGCTCCTCGCGCCAGCCGTCCCACTGCCCGGCGAACTCGTCCAGCTCCGCCGGGTCCAGCCGCCCGTCCTCGTCCCGCAGGACCACCAGCCACTGCGCGTCCTCGGCGTCGTCCTCGCCGGCCAGCGCGTCCCGGACGATCCGGGGCTCCTCGTCCAGCCCGAACCGCTCCCCGAGCACCTCGGCCACCTCCTCGGCGGCACCCCGGTCGGGCAGCACCAGCACGTGTCTCACATCGCTCACGGGCCCATTCTCCGGCACCGTACGCAAGACCGGGACGGCCCCGTACCGCGCAGGTCAGGCCGCGGGCACGGCAGGTGCGTCAGGCCTTCGGCACGAGCTGCACGCCGAGGTCGACCCGGATGCTCGGTCCGACGCTCACCGATGCGGCATTCGAGACAACACGGGCCCACATCGCGGGAATCCTGTACAAGCGCCGGATCTGGACCGAATTACGAAGTCAGGTTCAGGTTCGGGTTCAGGTTCGGGTTCCGGTTCCGCACAGTCGGCACACGGTCCAGCTCGATCCCGAACCGCTCCCGGTACGCCGTCAGCACCTCCTCGTCCGTCTCCAACTCCCGCGTTCCGCACGTACCGTCGCCGGCCGTCGTCTTCAGTTCCCGCCCGCTGAGTGTGATCCTCCCTCCGTCCTCGGTGACCCGTGAGCAGACCAGTGACCGGGTGAAATGCGACAGCGGCGAGGTGCTGTGCCACCAGGCCCCGGCCGCGAAGTCCCCGAGCACGCGGGGCCGCGTCTCCAGCCGGTACTGCGGCCTGCCGTCCCGTACGACGTCCAGGTCCCCGGAACCGGCCGAGCCGCCGCCGCTCACCCCGGCCGCATCCGGCCCGGCCGCCACCACCCGGAACACGCCGGCCGGGTCCACCTGCTCCTCGCGTTCCGCGTATCTCAGCGGGTAGTGGCTGTGCGCGCCGAACCCCACGTCCGCGAGCCAGGTCTCCCCCTCCACCGTCCGCACCCGCAGGGCGAGATGGTCGTACGGGATGCCGAGCCGCCCCTCGTCGCCGTACACGCGTGCCGCGAGCAGCTCGACCTCGTAGCCGAGCGCGGCGAGCAACGCGCCGAAGGCGCCGTTCAGTTCGTAGCAGAAGCCACCCCGCCCGCGTCCGATCACCTTGTCCAGCAGCCGCTCCTCCTCCAGCACGATCTCCTCGCCGAGGTGGATCGACAGGTTTTCGAAAGGGACGGTCCGCAGATGGCGCACCTGCAGCTCGCGCAGCGCCCGGCCGGTGGGCAGCCGCGGGTGCTCTGCCCCGATCCGGCGGAGATAGGCCTCGACCTGGCTTGAGTTCATGGACCCAGTCTGGCGAACACCCGGTCCTCAGTCTCTCGCCACCCGCACCTCCCCGCCCGTCCCTCCCGTCCCACCGACCGCGAGCTCCCCGTCCCGGTCGGTGCGCAGCACCAGCGCCCCGCCCTCCCGCAGCGCTGCCACGGTCGCCGGCGCCGGGTGGCCATAGGGGTTGTCGGCGCCGCACGAGATGAGCGCCACCCGGGGAGCCGCGAGCCGCATCAGCCCCGGGTCCTGATAGGCCGAGCCGTGATGGGCCACCTTCAAGACGTCCACACCGGCCAGCTCGGCCGCCGCCGGTGACCGCGCCAACGCCTGCTGGGCCGGCGGTTCGAGGTCGCCCAGCAACAGCAGCCGCAGCCCGCCCGAGCGCACCAGCATCGCGACGCTGGCGTCGTTCGGACCGTCGGGCTCGGGCACCGGGCCCGGCCAGGCCGGGGTCTGGGTGTCCCAGGGCGGCCGGATGCTCGGTGGGGGCCACAGGACCCGCCAGGCCAGCGCCCCGACACGCCGTTCCTCTCCTGCTACGGCCCGTGTGACCGGGATGTGCCGCGCCGCCGCCTCCCTTCTGACGAACTCGGCCTGGTCGGCGGGCTCCTCATAGCCCGTGGTCTCGATCGCGGCCACCGAACGGCCCCGCAGCACCCCGGGCAGTCCCGCCACATGGTCGGCGTGGAAGTGGGTCAGGACGAGAAGCGGGATGCGCGTGATGCCCAGCTGCCGCAGACAGTGGTCGACCAGCGCCGGATCGGGGCCGGCGTCCACGACCACCCCGGCACCGTCGCCCGCCGCCAGTACGGTCGCGTCGCCCTGTCCGACATCGCACATCGCGAACCGCCACCCCGGCGGCGGCCAGCCCGTGATCACCCGGGTCAGCGGCGCCGGCCGCACCACCGCCAGCAGGAGCAGCACCCCGAGCAGCCCGCACCACCACGGATGCCGGGTGAGCCGCCGCCCGGCCAGGACGACGGCGACAGTGACCGCCGCAAGCAGCAGCGCTCCCGGCCAGCTCCCCGGCCAGTCCACTCCCGCGCCGGGCAGCGCCGCCCCCGTCCGGGCCACACCGGCGATCCACTCGGCGGGCCAACTCGCACACCAGGCCAGCGCCTTGGCCGGCGCCGTCGCCACCGGAGCCGTCATGAGCGCCGTGAACCCCAGCACGGTGGCCGGTGCCACCGCCACCTCGGCCAGCAGATTGCACGGCACCGCCACCAGGCTCACCCGCGCCGACAGCACCGCCGTGACCGGGGCGCACACCGCCTGTGCCGCGGCAGCCGCTGCCAGCGCCTCCGCGAGCCTCGGCGGCACCCGGCGCCGCCGCAGCGCCTCGCTCCAGCCCGGTGCCAGGACGAGCAGCGCGCCGGTGGCCAGCGCGGAGAGCAGGAAGCCGTAACTGCGGGCCAGCCACGGGTCGTAGAGCACCAGCAGCAGAACGGCCGTGGCCAGTGCCGGGATCAGGGATCTGCGGCGCCCGGTGGCCAGGGCCAGCAGCGCGACCGCACCACAGGCGGCGGCCCGCAGCACACTGGGGTCGGGCCGGCACACGACCACGAATCCCAGCGTGAGCACTCCGGCGAGCAGCGCGGTCGTCCGCAGCGAGAGCCCGAGGCGCGGGGCGAGACCTCGGCGTTCGACCAGCCGGGCCAGTCCGGGCGGCCCGATGAGCAGCGCCAGCAGGACGGTGAGGTTGCTGCCGGACACGGCGAGCGTGTGCGCCAGGTCCGTCTCCTTGAACGCCTCGTCCAGTTCGGGCGTGATCCGTGCGGTGTCCCCGACGACCAGCCCGGGAAGGAGCGCCCGCGCGTCCTCCGGCAGACCGTCGGTGGCCTCCCGCAGCCCGGCCCTGAGCCGTCCCGCGAACCGTTGCGGCCCACTGGGCCCCGCCACGATCCGCGGCCCCGGCCGGCCACGCACCCGCAGCACAGCCGCGGTTCGCTCCCCACCCGCCAGCGCGGGCGCCAGCCGTCCGCCGACCCGCAGCCGCGTGGACGGCAACAACCCGAGCCAGGCATCACGAGCACCCTGCCTGCCCCACGCACCCGGCTTGTCCTGCGCGCCCCTCGCGCCCTGCTCACCGTGGTCGCCTTGCGAACCCCGCGCAGCCCCCGCGCCCAGGCCAGTGGATCGCGCCGCGTCACCCTCTGCCGGAGAGCCGCCGTTGCGAGCTGCCGTTCCTCGCGGTGCCGGAACATCCGCGTCGACGACCAACAGCACCGGAGTCCGCGTCCGCACACTCGTCCCGTCGCTCTGTTCGACGCGCCGCACCTCCGCCCGGGCCAGTACGGCCGGCGGCGCGGCATGATCGCCGCGCACCCGTGGCCGGCTCAGCCAGGGGTCGCCGCTCACCTCGACGTCGGCGGTCACGGTCGCGTACCGCCGGGCCAGCTCGGGTACCGGCCCGCGCCGCAGGTCCGCCCCGTGCAGTCCGGCAGAGGCGGCCGCCGCGGCGACGCACAGCAGCACGGCGGCGATCGAAGCGCGGGCCCATGCGAATCGCCCGCGCGGCCGCCCGGCCTGCGCTCTCCGCGTGACCTGTCCGGCCGGTACGGACTGTGCAGGCTGTGGGGCGCTCCGCGCCGCCAACAGGGCGAGCCCGCCAACCAGGCAGACGATCGCGATCCCGGCCGTCCAGCCCGCCGGGGTGTCCAGCGTCAGGGCCGCCGTGCCCCAGGCCGCGAGCGCGGGCGGCACCAGACGCAGGTCCATGGGCCCCGCCCGATCGCCGCGAGCGGCGGTCCCGTCTTCCCCGGTGTCACGGACTACGGCGCCGCTGGCCTCGGGGTCTCCTGACCGCTCGCCTCTCCGCCGGGCATGCGCGAGTACGCCGGTCCTCCCGCGCCTCGGCGGCCCGTCGACGATCGAGCGGCTCATGGCCGTACCAGGTTCCGCAGATCGCTGAAGCGGCGGTCGCCGATGCCGTTGACCTCGCGTAGTTCGTCCACCGAGCGGAAACCGCCGTGCTGGCTCCGGTAGTCGATGATGTGCTGAGCGAGGACCGGGCCGACTCCCGGCAGCGCGTCGAGCTGGTCCGCCGTGGCCGTGTTGAGGGAGACGGGCGCCGCGGGGCCCGTGCCGGCCGCTCCGGAGGCGGGCCCGGTCGACGGGCCGGGGGGAGGCACCGCCCCGGCGGGCGCGCCGACGACGACCTGTTCGCCGTCGACCAGGAAGCGGGCCCGGTTGAGCCCTTCGATGCTCACGCCGGGACGGACACCGCCCGCCACCCGCAGCGCGTCGGCCACCCGGGAACCCGCCGGCAACCGCTGGATCCCCGGGTGGCGGACCTTGCCGCTGACATCCACGACGATCTGCCCGCCCGGCGTCGCCGAACCGCCCGCACCCGCACCGGCGGCCTTCCCGTCGTCTTCCTTCTTGGTGTAGTGCGTGTCCGACTTGGCGTAAGGCGCCTGCGCGCGCACCACTTGAGGCGCGCTCACGGACTCGGTCCGCCCGGCCCAGAAGTGCTGCACGGCGAACACCGCGGCCGCCAGGAGCACCACGGCGAGCGCCACGACTCCCCGCCGCTCCACCCCGCACCGCGCCTGCAACCACACCGGCATCCGCTCCCGCAACGCCGGCCCAAGCCGCCCCCACCAGCCGGGGCGTACGGGGCCGGGTAGCCCCAACGGGTTTACATCCCCGGGTGGTTCCGGGGCGTAAGTCGGGTTCGGTACCGAAGTCGGCATCGGTGTCGGCCCGCCGGCCGGCACGGCGTGCGATGGCTCGGTCGGCGCAGGCACGACCGTGGCCGTCTTCGCCCTCGCCGGGCTCAGCCCGGGCGCCCGACCCGTGACCGATGCCGCAGCCACCTCCGTCGTCGCCTCGGTCGTCGCCCCGGTCGCCGCCTCGGTCGCCATCGTGGTCGCCGGGCCGGCGGTCCCCTCCCCGTCCGGCGGGCCGTTCCCCGACTCCCGCCGTCGCACGGCTCGTTCACCGAAGAGGAGTTCCGCTCGGCGGCGCAGTTCCTCGGCCGGCGCCGGCGGGCGGTGGCGGGCACGGCCGCGGTCGATGCCACGGCGGTGGCGGATGCGGCCGTCGGAGGTGGGGCCACGGCCGGGGCCACTGGTCGGAGTCGCTGTGCGGGAAGGTGATCGAAGAGCCATGCGACGAGGATGGGACATCCCGCCGATTCGCGATGATCTTGGTCAATTCCCGTGAACAAAAGCCCCGTTGTGGATAACTCCGCCACCCGTACGAATGACTGGCTCAGCGAGGTGAGATCACCGCTCCGAGCAGCCCGGGACCGGTGTGTGCCCCGATCACCGCCCCGACCTCGCTGACATGGAGGTCGGCCAGGCCCGGTACCCGTTCCCGCAGCCGGACGGCGAGCGCGGCGGCACGGTCGGGGGCGGCGAGGTGATGGACGGCGATGTCGACCTCGGCATCGCCCGCCCGCTCGGCGGCGATCTCCTCCAGACGCGCGATGGCCTTGGACGCCGTGCGGACCTTCTCGAGCAGTTCGATGCGGCCGCCGTCCAGCTGGAGCAGGGGTTTGACGGCGAGTGCGGAACCGAGCAGGGCCTGTGCGGCTCCGATGCGGCCGCCACGGCGCAGATAGTCGAGAGTGTCGACGTAGAAGTAGGCGGACGTGCCCGCGGCGCGCTTCTCGGCGGCCGTGACGGCCTCGTCCGCCGTGCCGCCGGCTCCGGCCGCCTCGGCTGCGGCGAGCGCGCAGAAGCCGAGGGCCATCGCGACCATCCCGGTGTCCACCACCCGTACCGGCACCGGCGCCTCGCGGGCCGCGAGGACCGCCGCGTCGTAAGTGCCCGACAGCTCGGCGGACAGATGCAGCGAGACGATGCCGCTCGCGCCGGACTCGGCGATCCTGCGGTAGGTTTCCGCGAACGTCTCGGGGCTCGGGCGCGAGGTGGTGACGGGACGCCGCTTCTGCAGCGCCTGGGCCAGGGAGCGGGTCGAGATCTCGGTGCCCTCTTCGAGTGCCTGGTCGCCGAGGACCACGGTCAGGGGCACCGCGGTGATGCCGTGACGCTCCATCGTCCGCGGCGGCAGGTAGGCCGTTGAATCGGTGACGATCGCGACATGGCGGGACATGAGCTGGAGGTTACCTGCCGTAGTGCTCGTGCGGCAGCCCGGCCCCCAAGGTGGGGGCGGGAGCGGCCGGGTCAGGTGGTGTTCTCGGGGCGCGGCTTCTTCTGCCAGGGAGGGGTGAGACGCGGCGACGGCGGGGTGATCGCCTGACGTGCCTGATCCTCGGCGGACGTACGCGAGCGGGCGTGCAGGGCCGCCGGGCCGCCGGATGTGGACGCGGCGGATGCGTCGGGCTGCGTTCCCTGCGCCGGTCCGGGACCGGCCGGTGTCCAGTGGCGCAGGGCGTCGGCCTCGATGTCTATCTGGTCGCTGAGCGCGCCCAGATCGTCGTCGACGAAGCGGCGCGCCCGGTCGCGGACCGCCCAGCGCAGTGAGTCCGCGGACTTGGTGACGCGTTCGGTGCGGCTGCGCAGCTCGGGCAGCCGTGCGCCGAGCTCGGCCCGGTCCGGCTCCGACTCCAGCCGTCTGAGGTCGGCGTCCAGCTCGTGCCCGTGTGCACTGAGCCGCTCGAAGAGGCCGAGGGACTCCTTCAGCGACTCGTCCTCGGCCACGCCCGCGCGCAGGGCGTCCTGGGTGGCACGCATGGAGGTGCGCAACGCGAGTCTCAGCTGCGCGATCTCGGCGGCCGGGCCGATCTGGACGAACGACTTGGCGCGCAGCGTGTGGTCCTCGACGGTGCGGCGGGCCTGCTCGATCGTCCGGTCCACCCCGCGCTTGGCGGCGCCGACCGCCTTGACGGTGGCGTACGCGCCCAGGCCGACGAAGAGCACGAAAAGCAGGGCGAACACGGCGATCACTGCTTCCACGACGCTCCTCCTCCGGCAGGTGCGGCACACACCGCTGCGCTTTCCACGGTAAACGCAGCGGGCAGGCCCGGAGTTCCAGAAAAACCCCGAACCTGCCCGTAGGGGAGTACCCCGAGACTGCCCGCTCCGGTGGCCTGGCGGTCACGCCGGAACGATGTTCACCAGCTTCGGCGCCCGGACGATCACCTTGCGGATGCCCGCGCCGCCCAGCGCCGCGACGACCTTCTCGTCGGCCAGCGCCACATTCTCCAGCTCCTCCTCGGAGATGGCCGGCGGCACCTCCAGACGGGCCTTGACCTTGCCCTTGATCTGCACGACGCAGGTCACGGTCTCGTCCACGACGTACTCCGGGTCGGCGACCGGGAAGTCCTGGTGGACGACCGAGTCGGTGCGGCCCAGCTTGCGCCACAGCTCCTCGGCGATGTGCGGGGCCAGCGGGGCGACCATCAGCACCAGCGGCTCGGCCACCGAACGCGGCACCGCGGCGCCGGCCTTGGTCAGGTGGTTGTTCAGCTCGGTGACCTTGGCGATGGCGGTGTTGAAGCGCAGGCCCTCCAGGTCCTGGCGGACACCGTCGATCGCCTTGTGCAGGGCGCGCAGGGTCTCCTCGTCGGGCTCGGCGTCGGTGACGGTGACCTCACCCGTCGCCTCGTCGACGATGTTGCGCCACAGCCGCTGCAGCAGCCGGAACTGGCCGACCACCGCGCGCGTGTCCCACGGCCGGGACACGTCCAGCGGACCCATCGCCATCTCGTACAGGCGCAGGGTGTCGGCGCCGTACTCGGCGCAGATCTCGTCCGGGGTCACCGCGTTCTTCAGGGACTTGCCCATCTTGCCCAGCAGACGGGTGACCTTCTCGCCCTGGTAGTAGTACGCGCCGTCCAGCTCCTCGACCTCGGCGGCCGGCACCGCGATGCCACGGCTGTCGCGGTAGACGTAGGCCTGGATCATGCCCTGGTTGAACAGCCTGTGGAACGGCTCGGCCGACGACACGTGCCCCAGGTCGTACAGCACCTTGGACCAGAAGCGCGCGTACAGCAGGTGCAGCACGGCGTGCTCAGCGCCGCCGACGTACAGGTCGACACCGCCGTGCGGCTGGCCCTCGCGCGGGCCCATCCAGTACTGCTCGATCTCGGGGTCGACCAGCTGCCGCTCGTTGTGCGGGTCCAGGTAGCGGAACTCGTACCAGCAGGAACCCGCCCAGTTGGGCATGGTGTTGGTCTCGCGGCGGTACTTCTTCGGCCCGTCGCCCAGGTCCAGGGTGACGTTGACCCACTCCTCGTTGCGCGACAGCGGGGTCTCGGGCTGGGTGTCAGCGTCGTCCGGGTCGAAGGTGCGCGGGCTGTAGTCCTCGACCTCGGGCAGCTCCAGCGGCAGCATCGACTCGGGCAGCGCGTGGGCGACGCCGTCCTCGTCGTAGACGATCGGGAAGGGCTCGCCCCAGTAGCGCTGGCGGCTGAACAGCCAGTCGCGCAGGCGGAAGTTGACGGTGCCCTCGCCGATGCCCTTGTCCTGCAGCCATCCGGTGATGCGGGCCTTGGCCTCGACGACGCCCAGGCCGTCCAGGGAGACCTCGTCGCTCGCGGAGTTGACCAGCGTCGCGTCGTACGAGACGAAGGCGTCGTCCCAGGACACGGTGTCGGTGCCGCGGCCGTCGGTCGGCTCGACCACGCAGCGGATCGGCAGCTCGAAGGCGCGCGCGAAGGCGAAGTCACGGGTGTCGTGCGCCGGGACGGCCATGATCGCGCCGGTGCCGTAGCCCATCAGTACGTAGTCGGCGATGAAGACGGGGATCTGCTCGCCGTTGACCGGGTTGGTCGCGAACGCGCCGGTGAAGACGCCGGTCTTGTCCTTGGCCTCGGCCTGGCGCTCGACGTCGGACTTCGAGGCGGCCTGCGCGCGGTAGGCGGCGACGGCGTCGGCCGGGGTGGCGTGTCCGCCGGTCCACACCTCGTGCGTGCCCTCGGGCCAGGCCTCGGGGGTGAACTTCTCGACCAGCGGGTGCTCGGGCGCCAGCACCATGTAGGTCGCGCCGAACAGGGTGTCCTGGCGGGTGGTGAAGATCGTGATGTGCTCGCCGTCGATCGGGAAGTCGACGCGGGCGCCCTCGCTGCGGCCGATCCAGTTGCGCTGCTGCAGCTTGATGGCCTCGGGCCAGTCCAGCGCCTCCAGGTCCTCCAGCAGCCGGTCGGCGTAGGCGGTGATGCGCATGTTCCACTGGCGCAGCTTGGCCTTGAAGACCGGGTAGTTGCCGCGCTCGGAGCGACCGTCGGCGGTGACCTCCTCGTTGGCCAGCACGGTGCCCAGGCCCGGGCACCAGTTGACCGGCGCGTCGGAGGCGTAGGCCAGGCGGTACTCGCCCAGGACGTCGGCGCGCTCGCCGGCGTTCAGCTCGCTCCACGCGCGCGTGGTGCCCGGAATGGCACGCTCACCGGACTCGAACCGTGCGATCAGCTCGGAGATGGGGCGGGCCTGCTTCGCCTCGTCGTCGTACCAGGAGTTGAAGATCTGCAGGAAGATCCACTGGGTCCACTTGTAGTAGTCCGGGTCGATCGTGGCGAAGGACCGGCGCTTGTCGTGGCCCAGGCCCAGCCGGCGCAGCTGGGCCTTCATGTTCTCGATGTTGGCCTCGGTGGACACGCGCGGGTGCGTACCGGTCTGCACGGCGTACTGCTCGGCGGGCAGGCCGAAGGCGTCGAAGCCCAGGGTGTGCAGGACGTTGTGGCCGGTCATGCGCTGGAACCGGGCGAAGACGTCGGTGGCGATGTAGCCCAGCGGATGGCCGACGTGCAGGCCCGCACCCGAGGGGTACGGGAACATGTCCATGATGAACTTCTTGGGCTTGGCGACCAGCTCGGGGTCGCCCGCCAGGTCGCCCCTGGGGTTCGGCGCCGCGTACGTGCCGTCGGCGTCCCAGAAGTCCTGCCAGCGTGCCTCGATCTCGGCTGCCATGGCGGCCGTGTAGCGGTGCGGCGCGGCCTCAGCCGACGTGGCGGCGGCAGCGGGGTTCGTCTCGCTCATGATCCTCAAAGCTCCATCGATCGTCTCTGCCTGCGGAAATGAAAAAGCCCCTCGCACAGGAGGGGACGCCGCGCCGATGCCGACCTCACGGTTCGACCCGGGGTCGGTACTGATCAGCGCGGCCCGCTAAGCAGAAGGCGTACGGCACGCATGGCGCTAGGGTACCGCAGGCCTTGAGCGAGCGGCGACGGCGACGGCCTTGAGCAAGCCGCGATCCGCTTCCGTATTCCATGTGGACATGCCAGGACCACAAGGGGAGCTGAACCAAGGTCAACGATTACTTCGCGTACCGTCCGCTAAGGGACATCGCCTCAGTCGCACTGTCCGTTGATAACAACGCAATAACTCAAACCCCCGTACTGATCGGTATGGCGCCACTTAGAGTTCGGCAGCGGGACCGCCTTCCCGAAACTGCTCGGAGTTGCCCCCATGAACCCTCGTCGTAGTACCAGCTCCCTCCCCAAACCTGGCCGCTCGGCCTATGGGGTGGCATCGGCTGTCGTCCTGCTGCTCATACCCGTGGTCGTGCTGGCCGGAGGCAACCAGTTCCGCGACTTCCTGAACTTCGGCGCGGGTGTGTTGTCCCTGGTCTCGCTCAGCTGCTCGGTGATCTGGGGCCTGTTCGCACAGGACCGGATCTTCCTGAACATCCGGCAGCGGATCGTCGGCCAGGCGGTGCACCGCACGCTCGGGGTGGCCTCGATCGCGTTCCTGCTGCTGCACATCACCACAAAGGTCGCACTCGGCCACACGAAGGCGATCGCCGCGGTCATTCCGTTCTCGCTCGGCGTCACGGGAATCGGCGGCCTGATCGGACTGGGTTCGCTGGCGGGCCTGCTGATGATCTTCGTGGGCGTCACCGGCGCCCTGCGCAGCAATTTCGCCACCCCGGCCCCGGTCGCCGCCCGCTGGCGCGCCATGCACATGCTCGCCTACCCGGCCTGGTGCGCCGCGCTGATCCACGGACTGTACGCGGGTCGCGCGGCCAAGCCGTTCTTCGTGATCTCCTACGGCCTGTCACTGCTGGGTGTGATGGCCGCCCTCGCCCTGCGCGCCGCCCCGCGCCCGGTCAAGCGCCGGGTCGCCGACCGGCTGGTGGCGCTGTTCGGCAGCTCGGAGCGGCCGGGACTCGAGGAGCTGGACGCGAGCCGTTCCCGGGCGGCCGAGCCGGCCCCGGCGGGCTTCGAGGGCCGGCGCGAGCCCAGGGCGGCCGCCGCCCCTTCCGCGCCGCTGTACCAGTCCCCCGCCGCCCCCGCGGCGGAACCCGCGTCGGGCTTCGCGGCCGCCTACCGCGCCGTCTCCACGCCGGGCCGCTCCCGACCGTCGTATCCGGCCGGCCAGACCGCACGCATGGACCTGCCGCTGGACATGCAGGCCACGGAGGCCATGCCGCGCGTGGACGGCGGCTCCAGCACCTCGGGCAGCTGGCCGATCCCGTCCCCGCCGCCGGTCGGCGAGGCCCCGCCATCCGCGTACGACCCGCTCCAGGACACTGGGCAGACCATTCCGGTCTACGGCAATTCGGGCACCGCTGCATACAGCGGAAGTGACATGTACGACACCGGTGAGACAAACGGCCTCTATGGCACGTACAAGGCCGGTGACACGTACAACAGCGGTCCCGCTACCGAAACGCTGCCCGGCGCGTCCTACGACACTCCGGGATCGGGCGAACCTTGGAACACGCCGTCCGGAGGCTTTAAGTGAACGAGGCCCTGCCCGACGTCCCAGAAGTCCGCGTGGTCGGACTTCCGCAGCTCACGTCGGGCTTCGACCTTGTGGAACGGCTCGACCTGCCCATGCACCTGAAGGTGCACGGGCCGCTCGACCCGCTCGGCGGCGAGCAGCTCGCGCAGCTCGCCGAAGGCATCAACCTCAGGGGCCGCGGCGGCGCGGGCTTCCCCTTCCACAAGAAACTGCGCTCGGTCGCCGAGTCGGCGATCAAGCGCGGGGTGCGGCCGGTCGTCGTGGTCAACGGCAGCGAGGACGAACCGGCCTGCCGCAAGGACACGGTGCTGATCAACCGCGCCCCGCATCTGATCCTGGACGGCGCGCTGCTGTGCGCGGAGGCGCTCGGGGCGCGGACGCTCGTGGTCGGCGTCACGCGCGAGTCGACGCAGCGCTCCATGGAGGCCGCGCTCGCCGAACGCGGGCTGAGCAACAGCCGTAGATCGGCGCTACGCGCGTGGGTGCAGCGCAACCCGGTGCGGATGGTCACCGGCGCCGCCGCCTCGCTGATCCGCTCGGTCGACGGCGGCCCGGCGATCCCGCCCGGCCGCAAGATCAGCGCCTCGCAGAGCGGTGTCGGCGGCGCGCCCACGCTGCTGTCCAACGCGGAGACGTTCGCGCAGCTGGCCATCGCCGCCCGCATCGGCCCCGAGCGCTACGGCAACACCGGCCTGTACGACGAGCCGGGCACCGTCATGCTCACCGTGTCCGGTGCGGTCGCCCGCCCGATGGTGATCGAGGTCCCCACGGGCGTGCCGCTGCGTTACGTGCTGCAGCTGGCGGGTGCCCCGCCGGTGCCGCAGGGCGTGCTGACCGGCGGCTACCACGGCAAGTGGATCGACGCGGCGACCGTCGACGAGGCGATCGTCTCCCGCAACTCGCTGGACGCGGTGGGTGGTTCGCTGGGCGCGGGCGCGATCCTGCCGATCAGCCAGGAGACCTGCCCACTGGGCGAGTCGCTGCGGGTGGCGCAGTGGCTGGCCGAGGAGAGCGCGGGCCAGTGCGGGCCCTGCTACCTCGGACTTCCGGCCGCCGCGCGCGGCATGGAGGACATCCTCAACGGCGGCGGTCCGGCCGCCCTGGAAGCGCTGAAACAGGTCGCGAAGAACGTCAAGCGCCGTGGCGCGTGTTCGCATCCGGACGGCTCGGCGATGTTCCTGGAGTCGACCATCAAGGCGTTCACCGACGACCTGGCCGCGCATGTGCTCGGAAACGGCTGCGGACGGCCCGTTGAGGGCGTTCTGCCGCTCTTCGAGGGAGGCAGGGCCCCTACGGGCATCCCGGGCGGCGGAGAGCCCGAGGAGACCGGCGCGAGCCGTCAGAAGATCTACGTCGACTGGACGCTGTGCCGGGGCCACGGACTGTGCGCCGACATCCTCCCGGAGGTGTTCGAACTCGGCGCCGACGGTTTCCCGACCGTCGCCCAGGCGCAGGTGCCGCGGTACGCGGAGGCGAAGGCGCTGCGCGCGGTGCGCCGCTGCCCGGCGCTCGCCCTGCGCATCGAGGAGGACACGCGCGGGCAGGCGCCGTCGCGCAACCTTCCGGTCGTCTCCCAGGGCCGCGGCCGGCGCGCTCTCGGCCGCTGAGTACACGAAGGGCGTCACCCGGGTCGGGTGACGCCCCTTCGTTCGACTGCGACTCTCCGGACGCAACACGCCGAAGGCGGACCATCCGTCGGGATGATCCGCCTTCGACTTCTGTGGAGCTAAGGAGAATTGAACTCCTGACCTCCTGCATGCCATGCAGGCGCTCTACCAACTGAGCTATAGCCCCTTGTTTTGTTGTTTCGCCCGGCTCCCCCGGCGACGACGTAAACATTACAGGTCCGGGGACGCGGCGCCAAATCGATTTCAACTTCACACCGATACGGTTATTAATGTCTGGTTTTGTGAGCGTGATCGCGTCGTCCGCAGCCCATCGCCAGGTGCCCGTCGGACTGGGCGTGTGCCTGGCCTCCTTCGCGGTGTTCTGGGCCGCACAGCGGGCCGCGCACGTGTCGATGATCGATCTGATGGTCTACCGGGCCGAGGGCGCCACCGTGCGCGTCGGCGGCGACCTCTATGCGCGACGGCCGCGCACCTGCCCACCACCTACCCGCCGTTCGCCGCTCTGCTCTTCACACCGCTGACCCTGCTGGACACCGCGCCACTGCGCGTGCTGGCGACGGCGGGGAACCTCGCGCTGCTGGTGGTCTTCGTACGGCTGTCGCTGAAACTCGTCGGCTACGCGCGTGTGGATGCCGTCTGGTGGATCGCGGCGCCGGCCGTGTGGTGCGAGCCGGTGTGGACGACCCTGCGCTACGGCCAGATCAATCTGCTGCTGGCCGTCCTGGTGCTGTGGGACCTGACCCGCCGCCCCGCCGGCGGCTACGACCGCTGGACAGGAGCGGGTCTGGGGCTGGCGGCGGCGGTCAAACCGACGCCCGCTGTTCCCGGTGTTCCTGCTCGTGACGGGTGCTGCAGCCCGCCTGCGAGGCGGGGACGCGACGCCATGGTTGCGGCACGCGCGCGGGGCGGCCGTCGCGTTCGCCGCCGCGACCCTGGTGGCGGCGGCCGTCCTGCCGTACGACTCATGGCGGTTCTGGACGGACACGGTGTTCCGCGCGGGCCGGGCCGGTCTTGCCGAGGACAC
The DNA here is from genome assembly GCF_040680215.1 of Streptomyces sp. NPDC052107. Lineage (NCBI taxonomy): Bacteria > Bacillati > Actinomycetota > Actinomycetes > Kitasatosporales > Streptomycetaceae > Streptomyces > Streptomyces sp. NPDC052107. The sequence goes on along the minus strand of NZ_JBFAWG010000022.1, from coordinate 45,710 downwards.
GGCCAACCAGGCCCTGCGCGGCGTTCTGGCGCGCGTTCTGCACACGCCGGCCCCGGGAGCCCTCTGGGCCGCCTCGGCGGCCGTCGTGGCCGCTCTGGGTCTCGCGGCCGCCGTGGCGGCGGAGTTGCGCGCGGGACCGGGCGGTGTGCGCCTGCGCGGTCACCGCGCTGCTCATCAGCCCAGTGTCGTGGACCCATCACTGGGTGTGGTGTGTGCCACTCGTACTGCTGCTGTGGAAACACGGACACGGAGCAGCGGCCCCGGGCACGCTGCTGGTCTTCTGTTCGTACGTCCCCTGGTGGGTGCCGCACGGAACCGGGCGGCCCGAACTGCACCAGGGAGCCCTGGAATTGACGCTTTCGGCCCTCTACGCGGCAGCCGGGGCGCTGTTCCTCGTGCTGACCCGGACCTCGTCACCAAAACGCGACAGCGGCGCGCCCGGTATCAGGCGGTCACGAAGGAGTAGAACCGCTTGAGTGTGCAGTGCTCTTCCAGAAGGCGGCCGTAGATCGGCTCGCCCTCCAATTCCCGGTACGTCTCGATCGGGTCACCTTTTATGATCAGCGCCCGCGCGCATTCCTCGCACCAGTACTGGTAGTCGGGATTGATCGGCTCCATGTCACGGACGATCGGCGTACCGCTCCCACACCAGTCGCACTTTCGCCTGTGTGCACCCATCGATCAGCTCCAGCAGTGGCCGCAGGCCGTGCACACGTAGGAGATTCCGCCGTTGTCGCCGAGAACCTGGGCGACATGCGCGGAACCACAGGAAGGGCAGCTCAGCCGGGTGGTCGTGTCCCGTATCAACGCCGCACCGAGGAGGTGGCCGCCCTCCTCAAGGATGCTCGCAGGCATCGCTACTCCCTCCCGTCGGGCCGCGCCCCCTTCCGGCCGTTTGATTCTGCCACGGCCGGAGCAATACGGTCAGCGACGCCTCAGTACCAGTCCGGACACGGCGCCCGCCGCAGCCGCTGAGGCCAGCGCCCAGGCACACACCGAGAACGCCTCCGCAGAGGTATACGAGCGCAGAACACCGAATGACTCAAGCCGGTTCAGGAACAGTGTGCCGAAAGACGCCACCCCGATCAGCTGGCCTAGCTGGGTGACCGTCGCCAGCAGACCGCTGGCGTCCGCCGCGTCCTCGGGCCGCACGGTGGCGAGCGCGCCGGTGAGCGTCGGACTGAAGGCGAACGCCAGTCCGGCACCCAAGCCGGTGTACCCGGCGTACAGAACCGCTCCCCCGTCGCCACCCCCGCGCAAGGCCAGCCCCACGACGGCCACGGACGCCGCGGTCAGCGCGAACCCGGCCGCGGCCAGCGCCCGCTGCAGCCCGGCGGGCCACCTCCGCCACGTCAGGCTGACGATACCGAAGACGCCGGCGGTCGGGGCGAAGCTCAGGCCGGCCCGCAGCGCGCTGTAGCCGAGGCCGCCCTGGATGTGCAGGGTCAGTGCGAAGAGGAAGCCCGCGTTGACCGACATCACGGCGAGGATGCGGAAGACGGCCAGGCCGATGCCGGGGTGGCGCAGCACCCGGGGCGCGATCAGCGGGGCGCCGCCGCGCCGGGCCAGCCGGGTCTCGTACCCGCAGAACAGCGCGAACAGCACCACCGCGCCGGCCAGTGACAGCCAGGACCACAGCGGCCAGTCCTCCTCCTGCCCGAGCACCAGCGGCACCGTCAGCATCGACACGGCCGCGCCCAGCAGCACCAGTCCGGGCAGGTCGAGCGCACGGCCCCGCCCCCTCCCGCTCGCGCCGCCCAGCGGCAGTACCCGGCGGCCGAGTACGACCAGCACGGCGCCCACCGGCACGTTGACGAGGAACACCGGCCGCCAGCCGGTGCCGAACAGATCGGCGCTGACGAGCACACCGCCCGCGATCTGCCCGGCCGCCGCGCCGACGGCGAGGACCGTGGAATAGGCGCCGAGCGCCCGGGCCCGGGCCTCGCCGGTGAAGGTGCGCTGGATCAGGCTGAGCACCTGCGGGATGGCCAGCGCCGAACCGGCGCCCTGCACCAGCCGGAAGGCGATCAGTTCGGTCGCCCCCTGCGCCAGACCGCAGGCGAGCGAGGCCACGGTGAACAGGGCGACGCCGGCGAGGTGGACCCGACCATGGCCGAGCCGGTCGCCGAGCCGGGCGCCGGTGATCAGCAGCACGGAGTAGGAGATGGCGTAGCCGGCGACGACCAGCTGCAGGTCGGCGCCCGAGGCACGGAGTTCGGAACCGATGGTGGGAGCGGCGACGTTCACGATGAAGACGTCGAGGGCCGCCATGAACAGGGCGGTGAGCAGGACCGCGAGCAGCAGCCGGGGCCGGTTGTCAGTGCGGGGTGCTTCACTGTCGGTGACGGGTGATGCGGGACCGTCGGCGATCGAGGGGTCACTGTCAGTGGCGGGTGCTTCACTGATCGCAGGGTTCGCAGCGGGCGCGTTGCCCGGCCCGGTTCGGGATGTCGTCGTCATGGCACCGAGCGTGACGACGGTCCGGTACCGGTGCCGAGAGCCTGGCGATGCTGGTACTGCCAGCACCTGGCAGGGCCGGGTCCGGGTGCCGACGATGAGGACGGGGATGACGGGGGACGACGGGATGGCGGGCGATGACGAGGGTCGCACGATGACGACGAGCACGAGCAACACGACGAACACCACGCAGACGACGAGGACGGCGAACAGGGCGCGGACGGCGAAGACGCCCCGGCCGGCGAGCACTCAGCGCCGCAGGCCGGAGCTGGCTGCCTTCCTGCGCAGCAGGCGGGCGCGGGTGACACCGGCCGACGTGGGGATGCCACCGGGCCTGCGCCGGCGCACACCCGGGCTGCGCCGGGAGGAGGTCGCCCAGCTCTCCGGGGTTGGTGTGACCTGGTACACGTGGCTGGAGCAGGGCCGGCCGATCAACGCTTCGCCGCAGGTGCTGGACGCGGTCGCCCGCACGCTGCGGCTGGACGCGCCGGAGCGGGAGCATCTGTACCGGCTGGCGGAGGTGCCGTTCGAGGCGGAGCCAGGTGCCCTGGCCCGCCGGGTCGCCCCCGAGGTGCAAGGCATCATCGACGCCCTCGATCCCCTGCTGGCGGTGGTCTACAACTCGCGGTACGACATCCTGGCCGCCAACCCGGCCTACCGTGACCTGTTCGCGGTGCAGAAGGCCCGCGGGATCGGCGTGCCGAACGCGCTGTGGACGCTGTTCACGGTGGCGGACGAGGACTGTCCGGTGATGCACCGGGAGCGCGAGCTGCCGGTGATGGTGGCGACGCTGCGGTCGGCCTACGGCAGACACGTGGGCGAGCCGGCCTGGGAGGAGTACATACGCGCGCTGTCCGCGGCGAGCCCCTGGTTCGCGCAGCTGTGGGCGAGCGGTGAGGTGATACCACCGGGCCCTCGGGTGAAGACGTTCCGTCACGCGGCGGTGGGCGACATGCGGATGACCTCGCAGTCCCTGTCCATCGACGGGATGCCCGAGTGCCGGATCGTCGCCTACACCCCGGAGGACGAGGAGTCACGCGAGAAGGTCACGTTGCTGCGGGAGCGAAGAGAGCGGCTGTGGCCGCCGGCATACACAACAGAAAATCCCGCCCCCTGAGGGGACGGGACCTTCAACACCGATCTTTGACAACTCAACAGAGTGTCGATCAGTGGAGCTAAGGAGAATTGAACTCCTGACCTCCTGCATGCCATGCAGGCGCTCTACCAACTGAGCTATAGCCCCTCGGGTTCTTCCCGCTCGGCGGGGCGAACAAGAAGAACTTTAGCCTGTGACCTGCCGGAAAGTGAAATCCGGGGTCCGCGAGCCTCCGGACGCTCAGTCGTCGTCGCCGAGGACCGGCTCCGGGAGGGTGCCGGCGTTGTGCTCCAACAGGCGCCAGCCGCGGGCGCCCTCACCGAGCACGGACCAGCAGCAGTTGGAGAGGCCGCCGAGGCTCTCCCAGTACCCGGCTTCCAGGCCGAGCAGCCGGCCGATCGTGGTGCGGATGGTGCCACCGTGGCTGACGACGACGAGGGTGCCGTCCTCGGGCAGCTTCTCGAGGTGCCGCAGTACGACGGGCGCCGCGCGGTCGGCGACCTCGGTCTCCAGTTCGCCGCCGCCACGGCGGACCGCCTCGCCGCGCTTCCAGGCGGCGTACTCCTCGCCGTAGCGGGCGATGATCTCCTCGTGCGTCAGCCCCTGCCAGACGCCCGCGTAGGTCTCGCGCAGGCCTTCCTCGCGGGTGATGTCGAGGCCGGTGAGGGCGGCGAGCTCGGCGGCCGTGTTCGCCGCCCGCTGCAGGTCCGAGGAGATGATCGCGTCCGGGCCCAGGGAAGCGAGCAGCCGGGCGGCGCGCCGGGCCTGGCCGATGCCGGTCTCGGTCAGCTCGACATCCGTGCTGCCCTGGAAGCGGCGCTCGACGTTCCAGGCGGTCTGGCCGTGCCGCCACAGGATGATGCGGCGGCCGCGGTTCTTGCGGTCGGTCACCTCGCCGGTGGCGCTCATCACCACTCCCTGCCCGGCTCCTGCTCGGCCTCGACGGCCTGCAGCTTCGCGTGCTCCTCCGCCTTGCCGCGGGTGGCCTTGGCGTCGGCGGGCAGCTCCAGCTCGGGGCAGTCCTTCCACAGCCGCTCCAGGGCGTAGAAGACCCGCTCCTCGCTGTGCTGGACGTGCACGACGATGTCGACGTAGTCGAGCAGGATCCAGCGGGACTCGCGGTCGCCCTCGCGGCGCACCGGCTTGGCGCCGAGTTCCTTCAGCAGGCGCTCCTCGATCTCGTCGACGATGGCCCTGACCTGGCGGTCGTTCGGCGCGGAGGCCAGCAGGAAGGCGTCCGTGATCGACAGCACGTCGCTGACGTCGTAGGCGATGACGTCGTGGGCGAGCTTGTCGGCCGCCGCCTGGGCGGCGGTGTTGATGAGATCAAGGGAACGGTCGGTGGCGGTCACTACGAAGCTTTCCGGTCGGCGGTCACTGGATCTCAAGGGTCTCACGGACCGCCCGGCGCACCCCACGTGATTACGGTGGCACGTGGGGTGGCCGGGACCCGGTCAGGAACCGGCGGGCTTGTAGTCCTGGCCGAGGACGACCGAGACGTCGGCACCGGAGGACACCGTGCCCTTGGCCACGGAGCCGGCGGGCAGGCCGAGGGTCTTGGCGACCTCAGTGGCGTCCGACTTGTGGGAGGCGTCCGAGTAGAGCACCTTCGAGGTGGCCTGCGCGCCGGAGGCGGTGCCGCCCTCCAGGAAGGTGAAGCCGCCGTTGAGCAGCACCACGCGGGCCTTCTCCGAGTCGTCCTTCACCCCGGTGGCGTTCTGTACGGAGACCCGGACCGCGGAGCCGGCGTCGGGGCTCTTGGCGGTGCCGCCGAGGATGTCCTTCACCACGCTGTCGCTGGTCTTCGCGCTCAGGGTGCCGTCGGCCTGCACGGGCAGCAGGGCGGTCTTGTAGGCGCCGCTCTTGGCGAGGTCGGCGAGCTTGGCGAGGAAGGCGCCGAGGTCCTTGTCGGTGAGCGGCGGGTCGAGGATCTGCGCAAGGGTCTGCACGGTCGTCGTGGCCGCCGCGGGGTCGGAGGACATCTTGCGCAGCACACCCTGCATGACCTGGCCGAACCGCTCCAGCTGGGCGTTCTGGGCCTCGCCGGCGGCGCGGTAGGTGGCGTAGGCGACGGCCATCTTGCCGCTGAGGGTCTGGTCGCTGCCCTTGTGGACGAGGGGTTCGGCACCCTTCTTCTTGGTGTCCGGGTCGGGCACGTCGGTGTTGGTGTCGATGTCGATGTTGCCGACCAGGTCGACCAGGTTCTGCAGGTAAGGGGTGTCCAGGCGCCAGGTGCCCTGGATGTCGGTGCCGAGGACGGTGTCGAGCTGGTCGCGGGTGCCGGAGGAGCCGTCGTCGTCCACCGACTTGGCGAGGGTGGTGGTGGAGCCGTCGTCGCCGCTCAGGGCGAGGGAGTTGGGCAGCAGCACGGTGCTGCCCTGCTTGGTGGTGGTGTTGTCGACCAGCAGCGCCGTGGAGGTGCCGCCCTTGCCGGTGTTGTGCAGGTGGACGACGATCACGTCGCGTTTCTGGGCGCCGACAGGAGTGGCCGCACCGGGCTTGGAGGCGGAGGAGGACAGGCCCGGCAGCTTTCCGGCGTACCAGAGATAGCCGACGCCGCCGACGGCGACGAGGGCGAGGACGACGAGGAGGGCGATGATCCGGCTGCGGGCGCGGCGGCGGGCCTCCTCGCGGCGCTCGGTGCGGTTCTCGGTGAACTTCAGCCAGTCGATGACGTCCTCGGAGTTGCCGTCCGGCTCCTCGACGAAGGCGAACTGTTCGGTGTGGTAGTCCCGGTCGCCGTCGTCGTGCGGCCGCTCGGACTCCGCCGGGGCGTGCGAGCGCTGCGCCGGGCCGGCCTGCTGCGGGATGTGGGCGGTCTGCTCGGTGACCCGGGGCTGCTGTCCGCTGTTCGCGGCCCGCCCGTAGGGGTCGTGGCCGGCGGGGTGCTGGGTGCCGGTGCCGTAGGGGTCGTACGGGGCCTGGGAGCCGTAGGGGTCGTACCCGGGTGCGGGCCGGCCGGGGTCGTAGGAGTTCACCGGCGGCTGCTGGCCGGTGGCGTACGGGTCGTAGCCGTAGCCCTGCTGCTGGGCGTACGGGTCGTAGGTCGCCTGCTGAGCCTGCGGTGCCTGCTGTGCCGGGACCTGCCGGTACATGGGCCGGCCGTACTCGTCGTAGCCGACGATTTCGTACGGGCCGGCGCCGTAGCCGCCGTCACCCGCGTCGTATCGGTCGTTCACCGGTGCCCCTCTCGGCTCACTCGCCGCGGTACAGCTCGCGCTTGTCGATGTAGCGCACGACTCCGTCCGGCACCATGTACCAGATGGGTTCTCCCTTGGCGACTCTCGCACGGCAGTCCGTGGAGGAGATGGCCAGCGCCGGTACCTCGACGAGCGAGACGCCGCCTTCCGGCAGACCGGGGTCGGTCAGATGGTGGCCGGGCCGGGTGACGCCGATGAAGTGCGCGAGGGAGAACAGTTCCTCGCTGTCCCGCCAGGTCAGCAGCTGCGCGAGGGCGTCGGCGCCGGTGATGAAGAACAGGTCCGTCTCGGGGTTGAGAGCGCGCAGGTCGCGCAGGGTGTCCACGGTGTAGGTGGCGCCACCGCGGTCGATGTCGATGCGGCTGACGGAGAACTGCGGGTTCTCGGCGGTGGCGATGACCGTCATCAGATAGCGGTCCTCGGCCGGGGAGACCTTGCGGTGGGACTTCTGCCACGGCTGGCCGGTGGGCACGAACACCACCTCGTCCAGCTGGAACTGCGCGGCGACCTCGCTGGCCGCCACCAGGTGCCCGTGGTGGATCGGGTCGAAGGTGCCGCCCATGACGCCCAGGCGCCGCTTGCCCGTGTGGGCGGGGCCGTGGCCCGGCCGGTGCTGCCGGTACTGCGGGTGCTTGACCGTGTCGTCGGCGGTCTCGTAGTCCGGACCGGTAGGCATGTCCTGCTCTCCCATGCGTGCAGACCCTACCGGCCCGGCCTCTGGCGTCCGGCCGGGGACGGGGTCCCGGCTCAGCGGTCGCGGTTGAAGCGGGTGGTGATCCACAGCAGGAGCAGCAGGATGGCGAGGGCGCTGCCGCCGGTGACCGCCGGGTTGAGGCTGTTGTGGTGGCCGCCCTCGGCAAGGGTGACCAACTGGGCTGCGGTGCTGGGAAGGCTCATCTTCGGCAGGACCTAACGCGTGTGGGCGGGATAAAGATCTCGGCTCATCGTATGCGGGCGCCCCCTCGGCGATCACGCCGACTCCACCGTTCGGGCCGGGCGGGGAACTTTCGCGCGCTGTCAGTCGTCTTTCCGCTTGTAGCCGCGGAGCAGGAACCAGGCGGTCAGTACACAGCCCAGGATCATCACGATCAGGACGATGCGGAGCAGATTCCCCGCCCCGTGCTGCTGGACGGCGCTCGCGGCGGCCTCGGTCAGCCGGGCGGCTGCGGGGTGGTGCTCCATGAGTGGACTCCTTCGGCTGTACTGCCCGTCCACGGTATCTCCGCCTAGGCTGGGCTCCGCTTCGGGGGCACAGTGGTACTCACACGAGCACATGGGGGAAGACATGTCCGACGACGGCCAGCAGCAGACGGGGCACGAGCGCGTGCCGAGCAGGCAGCGCAGGCGCTTCCCCGGGATCTCCTCGCGTGCCTACGAGCATCCGGCCGACCGCTCCGCCCTGGTCGCGCTGCGCAAGCTGAGCGGATTCGACACCGTCTTCAAGGCGCTCAGCGGGCTGCTGCCCGAGCGGAGCCTGAGACTGCTGTTCCTGTCCGACTCGGTGCGCGTCTCCGAGCGGCAGTTCCAGCATCTGCACGACATGCTGCTGGACGCCTGTTACGTCCTGGACCTGGAGAAGGTCCCGCCGATGTACGTCAACCAGGACCCGCAGCCGAACGCGATGTGCATCGGCCTGGACGAGCCGATCATCGTGGTCACCACGGGGCTCGTGGAACTCCTCGACGAGGAGGAGATGCGGGCGGTCGTCGGGCACGAGGTGGGACACGCGCTGTCCGGTCACTCGGTGTACCGCACGATCCTGCTGTTCCTGACCAGCCTCGCGCTGAAGGTCGCCTGGATCCCGCTGGGCAACTTCGCGATCATGGCGATCATTACGGCGCTCAGGGAGTGGTTCCGCAAGTCGGAGCTGTCCGCGGACCGGGCGGGGCTGCTGGTGGGGCAGGACGTCCGGGCCTCGATGCGCGGCCTGATGAAGATCGCGGGTGGCAACCATCTGCACGAGATGAACGTGGACGCGTTCCTGGAGCAGGCCGAGGAGTACGACTCCGGGGGCGATCTGCGCGACTCCGTGCTGAAGATCCTGAACGTGCTGCCCCGCTCGCACCCCTTCGCCACGATCCGTGCGGCCGAGCTGAAGAAGTGGGCCGAGTCCCGGGACTTCCAGCGGATCATGGACGGCCACTACCCGCGGCGTGACGAGGACAAGGACACCTCGGTCAGCGACTCCTTCCGCGAATCGGCGGCCAGCTACGCGAGCGACGTGAAGACCTCCAAGGACCCGCTGATGAAGCTGGTCACGGACCTCACGGGCGGCGCCGGCGACCTCGGCGGCCGGGTCCGCCGCGGCTTCGACGGCTTCCGCAGCCCGCCCCCGGCAAAGGGAGGCCCGGCGGACGCCCCTCAGGAGGGGTGACACCAGCCCGTCCGACCGACACCGTCTCCTCTCGCCCGCCCCACTGACACCCGGCTTCTCTCCCCCGCCCCACTGACACCCGGCTTCTCTCCCCCGCCCCACTGACACCCGGTTTCTCTCCCCCCGCCCCACTGACACCCGGGCTTCTCTCCCCCCGCCCCAACCGCACCAGCTCTCCGTTTCCACCCGCCTCCCCCACAGCGGCCAGCTGTCCTTTCCCACCGCAACGGCGCCCATCCACGGCGGCGGGATACGGCGGTGCCGAACCCTCCTCGGCCCGACGAGTCCATCTCGGACCACCCGGAAAACCCCACGAGTGCCCGAACCGCCCCACGATCACCCCGGCCGGCCCCGAGAACTCCCCCGCTCAGACCTTCGGCTGAGCCCCAGCGGCCAGCGTCCCGCACAGGGCAGTGGGGCTGTCCGTCTCGTAGGGGTCGGTGCCCGCGGGGCCGCCGGTGCGAGCCGTCTGGCCGGCCAGGAGGGGGCGGAGGTAAGACGTGGAGTCCTCGGCGCAGGCGAGAGGGCCCGCCTGGACGTAGGACGTGACCAGCTGAACCTGGTGGGTGCGCAGGTCGTCGCGAGTGAAGCGGAAGGTCAGCTCGCGGCGGACGGTGAACAGGGACACCGGCGCGTTCGCCGCGGCGCCGGTGGGGCGAAGGGCGTAGACGAAGGTGTGGTCGGCGGTGACCTCCAGCGTGCCCGAGTCGCTTTCGGTTGCCTGCAGGTCGCCCTGGACGCGGATCCGGTCGTCGGCGAGCTGGGCGCGGGAGGGATCGAGGCGGACCAGCCACCCGGTGGGGGCGTGCCGGCTGTCCGCCGCCGGGTGGTCGAAGCTCTGGTCGAACTGGTCGAGCTGGTCGGCGTCGACGAGGGACCGGGCGGGTCGGACCTGGCGGCCGGTGAGCACCTCGGGGTAGAGCGAGGAGCGGACGATGTAGTCCTTGGCGGTGGTGAGCGCGGTCACCACCTGGCTGTCGGAGAAGTGGGCGGTGTTGCGGGAGGCCGGCAGGGGGACGCCCTCGGCGCCGACCTCGTACTGGGCGGCGGGGCTGTGCGCGTACAGGTACTCGGCGTCGGCGGTGCCGGGCACCTTGCCCGTCGGGGCGAGGGGGATCACGGTCATCCGCAGGGGCTCGGCGGGGCGCCGGGTCTGCGGGGCGCCGTAGGGGTGGCGTACGCCCATGTAGATCGCGGTGCCGAAGGCGACGGCGATCAGCAGGACCAGGATCAGGGCCTGCCGGGTGAGTCCGCGGTGCAGGGGCGGGCGGCGGCGTACGGCGGGCGCGTGGTCGGCCATGCGCTCCTTGGCGGAGTACTCCTGGAGCCGGGCAGCACGGACGAACGACTCGTCGAACACGACGGATCGGTACTCGTCCTCTCCACCTCCGGGGCCGCCCTCGGGTGTGCCCTCCGGTGGGTCTCCAGGCCCGCCCATACTTTCAGAGTAGGTCGCGTAGGCCTCAGGTAAACGCCCTGCTACACGACAACTTCTGACAGGTGCTCACCAAGAACGAACGCGGGCGTTCAGGGGGAGCGCGGGATGGCCGAGGCGGCCGGCTGGGAGGTGTCGGCGGAGACGGAGGGCGCGGCGGCGCTGCCCTGTTCCAGGCCGGTCGGAGCGGGCGCGGGGACCCCGTCACGGGTCTCGGCGGAGCCGCCCCGGTAGACGGCGGCGAAGGCCAAGGCGACCATGCCGATGCCCATCACGACGGCCAGCACCCAGGCCACGGGGCGGTGCCAGCGGACCTGTTTGCCGTATCCCCCGAAGTGGCGGTCGCCGAGGACGTAGGTGTCCTCCAGCTCGTCGTCGTCCGGATCTTGGCCGAATTCGGTCCCCTCGGGGCCGTAGGCGTCGTCGTAGCGCTCGCCTCGGGCGTGGGCGCGGCGGGCCTCCGCCTCGGAGGCCTCGGCTCTGGCCTGTGCGGCGGCAAGGAGGCGTTCGACGGCGGTCGGCTCATGGACCGTGGCCGCCTGCACGAAGGCCTCGTCGAAGACCACGGAGGCGAACTCTTCGTCCGACACCCCGTGGTCGTGGTCGTCGTCGGGCTCCCAGCCGTCAGGGAACGGCGTGCCCCCCACGTCCTCCGGCACGCATCCAGAGTAGACCTGGGGGGTCAATTTGGGCAGACGGTATGGAAATTCGTCTGACTGGTGAGACGACCTTTCGGCCGCCCGCCAGGACTCCCGGACGTTCGACCGAACGGGTGAATGTCAGGGGCGCACATGGCCGTCGCCGGTGACGATGTACTTCGTGCTGGTCAGCTCGGGCAGGCCCATCGGGCCGCGGGCGTGCAGCTTCTGGGTGGAGATGCCGATCTCGGCGCCGAAGCCGAACTGGCCGCCGTCGGTGAAGCGGGTGGAGGCGTTCACGGCGACGGTGGTGGAGTCGACCAGCTGGGTGAAGCGGCGGGCGGCCTGCTGGGAGGTGGTGACGATCGCCTCGGTGTGGCCGGAGGTCCACAGCCGGATGTGCTCGACGGCCCTGTCCAGGGAGTCGACGACCGCGGCGGCGATGTCGTGGGAGAGGTACTCGGTCTCCCAGTCCTCGGCCACGGCTTCCACGATCGTCGCCTTGGAGTCCTTGGCGTAGGCCATCACCCGCTCGTCGGCGTGCACGGTGACGCCGGCCTCGGCGAGGGCGTCGAGGGCACGCGGCAGGAACACCGGGGCGATGTCCTGGTGGACGAGGAGGGTCTCGGCGGCGTTGCAGACACTGACCCGCTGGGCCTTGGAGTTGATCAGGATGTCGATGGCCATGTCGATGTCGGCGTGGGCGTCGACGTAGACGTGGCAGTTGCCGGTGCCGGTCTCGATGACGGGGACGGTGGACTCGTTCACCACGGTCTGGATCAGGGAGGCGCCGCCGCGCGGGATGAGGACGTCGACCAGGCCCCGGGCGCGCATCAGCTCACGGACGGACTCGCGGCTCTCACCGGGCACCAGCTGGACGGCGTCGGCGGGCAGCCCGGAGCCGCCGACGGCGTCCCGGATGACGCGGACGAGGGCGGTGTTGGACTCGTAGGCGGAGGCGGAGCCACGCAGCAGGACGGCGTTGCCGGACTTCAGACAGAGGGCGGCGGCGTCCACGGTCACGTTCGGGCGGGCCTCGTAGATGATGCCGACGACGCCGAGCGGGACGCGGACCTGACGCAGGTCGATGCCGTTGGGGAGGGTGGAGCCGCGGACGATCTCGCCGACCGGGTCGGGCAGCTTCGCCACGTCACGGACGTCGGAGGCGATGGCGCGGACCCGCTCGGGGGTGAGGGTGAGCCGGTCCACGATGGCCTCGCTGGTGCCGTTCTCCCGGGCCTTGGCCACGTCGCGAGCGTTGGCCTCGACAATCTCGGCGGTCCGGACCTCCAGCGCGTCGGCGATGGCGAGCAGCGCGTCGTCCTTTACGGCCCGCGGGAGCGGCGCGAGGTCGGCTGCGGCGGCCTTGGCCCGGTAGGCGGCCTGGGTGACCGGGGACATCGAGTCGTAGGGCGAGAGCGTGGTCATGAGGGAAGGGTAGTGCGCGGGGCGGGTCACCCACCGCTCATCCCAAACCCCGAGACAAGGTCTCAGGAGGACCCAAGAGGACACCAGTGGGTGCAAGAGCACTCACGAGAGTCAAGGGTGATCAAAAGGGATGGACTCCCACCGGTGTCGCGGGCGGTGGGCCGTAGCCCTCGGCGATGCGCTGGTGGTAGGTCTCGCGGTCGATGACCTCCAGGCCGACGATCTCCCACGGGGGCAGTCCGGCGGTCTGCCGGTGCTCGCCCCACAGGCGCAGGGCGACGGCGGCGGCGTCATGCAGGTCACGGGCCTCTTCCCAGTACCGGATCTCCGCGTGGTCGCTCGCGTACCGGCTGGTCAGCAGGAAGGGGTGGTCGTGGGCCAGCTGTTCCAGGGCCCGCCGCAGGTCGGTGAGGGGGACGTCGGAGCCGGAGACGCTGAGAGTGACGTGCCAGAGCCGGGGCATGTCCTCGGGCTCCTCATAGGTGTCGCCGGCCGCGACGCTCGTCAGGGCACCGCGGGTGGCCACCCCAGGGCGCACTCGTCTCACGACGGCCTCCTTCACCCACCGCTCGGGGACGTCTCTCGGAACGTCTCTCTGAGACAAAGTTGAGCAGGCCCTACGGCACCGCGGGGCGGTTTTACGGAACGTCCCCCACGGGGGTCTGTCGTTACGTCCCGTTTTACGCGTGCAAGAGCACCAGGTCGTCCCTGTGTACGACCTCGCGTTCGTACGCCGGGCCGAGTTCCCGGGCCAGTTCGCGCGTCGAGCGCCCGATCAGCCGGGGGATCTCCTTGGCGTCGAAGTTGACGAGTCCACGGGCCACCGCGCGCCCGGACGTGTCGCGCAGTTCGACGGGGTCGCCGGCGCCGAACTCGCCCTCCACGGCGGCGATTCCGGCGGGCAGCAGCGACTTGCGCCGCTTCACGACGGCGTCCACCGCCCCGTCGTCCAGGGTCAGCGCCCCTTGCGGGGTGGAGGCGTGCTGCAGCCACAGGAGCCGGTCGGCGGAGCGCTTGCCGGCGGGGTGGAAGTAGGTGCCGGTGTCCCCGCCGCTCAGGGCCTCCGCCGCGTGCACGGCGCTGGTGAGTACCACGGGGATGCCGGCCGCGGCCGCGATCCGGGCGGCCTCGACCTTGGTGACCATCCCGCCGGTGCCCACGCCGGCCTTGCCCGCGCTGCCGATCTCGACGCCCCCAAGGTCCTCGGGACCCTTCACTTCCGCTATCCGCGAGGTGCCGGGCTTGCTGGGGTCACCGTCGTAGACGCCGTCGACGTCGGAGAGGAGGACGAGCAGGTCGGCGTGGACGAGGTGGGCGACGAGGGCGGCGAGGCGGTCGTTGTCGCCGAAGCGGATCTCGTCGGTGGCGACCGTGTCGTTCTCGTTGACGATCGGGAGGGCGCCCATCGCGAGGAGCTTGTCGAGGGTGCGGGAGGCGTTGCGGTGGTGGGCGCGGCGGCTCATGTCGTCGGAGGTGAGGAGAACTTGGCCGACGCGGACGCCGTAGCGGGCGAAGGAGGCGGTGTAGCGGGCGACGAGCAGGCCCTGGCCGACGCTGGCGGCGGCCTGCTGCCGGGCGAGGTCCTTGGGGCGGCGGCGCAACCCGAGCGGGGCGAGGCCGGCGGCGATGGCGCCGGAGGAGACGAGGACGACCTCCCGCTCTCCCCCGCTGCGACTCTTGGCCAGCACGTCGACCAGCGCGTCGACGCGGTCGGCGTCCAGGCCGCCGGCGGCGGTGGTCAGCGACGAGGAGCCCACCTTGACGACGATCCTGCGGGCCTCGCCCACGGCCTGCCTTGCCCTTGTCACCTTGCCCTCTGTTCCCTCTGGGTACCGCGCGCTGTTCCGCCTGCCTGAGCGGCAATCTACGCGAAGTGGATCGTCCCTCGCCCATCGGTCCAGCCTCCGGACACGCGGTCCGTAACCGTTCCTTCACGGTTTGCGTACGGCAAAAAGGTTGTACTGGTTGTGTATAGAAATTAAAACTCGTCCAAACATAACTTGAAGTTTGTGAAGCGCATTCTGTTGCGATCGGGCAAGAGCCCGTACGACGTCCTGTCCGTCGAGGAGGCCCTGTACCGGGACGTCATCGCCACCAACTCGGGGAATCTGATCTTCAGCGACGCGGCGCACAAGATCCTGCAGACACCGGACACCGAGGTCGTCTCCAACGGCATCGGCACGGACCTGGCCGCGGCCGCCCGGATCAACGAGGAGTACGACGCGTTCGTCGTCCCTCTGGCCAACGCCTTCCGGCCGTCCTTCGAGCGTCAGCTGAACCGGCTCACCCGGCTGATCGGCAAGCTCAGGATCCCGGTCGTGGTGCTGGGCGTCGGCGCGCAGACCGGCGTGACCTACAACCCGGCCAGGCTGAAGCCGATGGAGCAGTCGGTGCGCGAGTTCTGCACGGCGGTGCTGGAGCGCAGCGCGTCGATCGGGGTGCGGGGCGAGTTCACCGAGCAGTACCTGCGGGACATGGGCATTCGTGACGTGGAGGTCATCGGCTGCCCGTCGATGTTCCTGTACGGCCCCGAGCTCGACGTCCGCAAGCGGGTGCCGGCGCTGGGTGCCGAGTCGCGGATCGCGGTCAACGGTTCGCACAGCGCGGTGCAGAAGCAGGGCCTGGACCGGATCATCGGCCGTACCCACGCGTGCTATCCGAACCTGCGGTTCATCGGCCAGAACCTCAGCGACGCACGGCAGTTGCACTGGCGGGACCTCACGGATCCCAACTCCCAGGTGGCCGCCATGCCGACGCACCCGGACCACCCGATGTACCGGGAGGACAAGGTGCGGGTGTACGTCGACCCCGTCACCTGGATCGACGGTCTGCGCGGCTTCGACTTCTCCTTCGGCTCGCGCATCCACGGCAACATCGCGGCGCTGCTGGCTGGGACGCCCGCGACTGTGCTGTGCGGCGACTCGCGCACCCTGGAGCTGTGCCGGTACTTCGAGATCCCGCACCAGCGGCTGGACAAGGCCGCCAAGGACCCGGAGGCGGCGGATCCGGCGCGGCTTTACGAGGAGGCGGACCTCGGCGGTCTCGTGGGCAACCACCGGGAGCGGTTCGACCGGTTCGTCGGCTTCCTGGACAAGAACGGGCTGCGGAACACCTTCACCCACGGCGACGGCGGCGCCGCCTTCGAGGATCGGCTGCGGTCGCTGTCCTTCCCGCCGGGCATCCGGCCGTGGAACGACACCGACCTCGCCTCGCTCAGCAGCCGGTTCGGCTGGCTGCACACCCAGATCGGCGAACTGGCCGAGGACAACGCGAAGTTGCGCGAGGAGCTGGCCCGGTCACGCAAGGCCCAGGCCACGTCCCCCGCGCCCACAGCCTCCGTCTACCGCCGCGCCCGCCGCGTGGTCGGCCGCCCGCTCCGCCGGGCACTGCAGTCGGGCAAGCAGTAGGGCCGGGTCCCCTCAGGCCTCAGTGCGGTCCAGGCAGGCAGGAGAGCGCCGGGCCGCGGGCCGCTACGCAGCACAGAGTCCGGCCGTGCCGGCCACGACCGCGCGGGCCGCCACGCGGCAGATTTCGGCCGCCGCAAGCCGCCATAGAGCAAAGAATCCGACCGCCCAGGCCATCACGCAGCACAGAGCCCGGCCGCCCAGACCGCCTCACACAGGCCGCCCAAGGCGAGCCGGGCCGCAGGCCCCCGCACCCGCCGGGCAGAACCGGTCCCGGCCGCCCAAGCCGCCGCGCACACGCCCGGCACCAGCAACCCCGGCCGCCCAAGCCACCTCACACACACCCGGCACCAGCAACCCCGGCCGCCCAAGCCACCTCACACACACCCCGCACCAGCAATCCCAGCCGCCCAAGACCCCACACGCACGCCCGGCACCAGCGCCCCCGGCCACTCAAGCCGCACGCCACTCAAACCGCCGCCCCCACACACCCGGCAACAGCGAACGTCGGCCGATCAGGCCGCCGCAGCCTTGAAATCCTTCGCCGGCAGCATCCGCCGCACCTTGCGGAGTGCCCTGCGCAGCAAGGAGTTGGCGGCGGCCTCGCGGTAACCGTGGACGGTGCGGGCCTCGCGGGGTGCTGCGAGGTAGATGTCGTCCGGGACGCCGGCCGTCTTCGAGCGGAAGTGCGGGTAGGCGAGGTAGACGCGGGTGCCGCGCTTCTCCAGGAGCGCGCCGGCCTGCTGCTTTGCCTTGACGAACTCCACGACGTCCAGCAGCAGATCGGCTCGCTGCAGGGCGACCAGGTGCAGCCGCAGCCGCTCGTGCACCTTCAGCCGCCGGGCCACTCCGGGTGTCCAGTAGGCGTCCATCAGCGGCTTGGCCAGCTCCAGCTTGTGCCGGCGGACCTTCTCGCTGTCCTTGAGGAACTTCGGCCCGAACTGCGGCAGCAGGGTGATGATGAAGGGGCGGATCATGAGCAGGTCCCGCTTGTCGCCGGCCGGGACCATGTCGGCGATCAGCTTCATCAGGGCACGCGCGGAGTCGAAGCGCAGGGTGTAGCTGCCGCTCTTGGTGACGTGCTTGCCGTCGTCGCGGCCGACCAGGTAGTAGCAGGGGTAGTCGGCGAGGACGGAGACGCCGTCCGCGCGCAGGTACGCCTCCATGGTGAACAGGGCGTCCTCGCCGGTGAACAGCGACTCGTCGAACCGCATGCCGTGCTTGTCCAGCAGGTCACGGCGGAACAGCTTCTGCGCGCTCAGCGTGAACTTGATGTTGGAGGAGAAGACGTCGGTACGGCCGAGAGTCTTGCCCCACATGGACTTCGGCGGGATGCGGTTGATGCCCTCGACCTTGCCGAGCACCACGTCCGTGCCGTTCTCGTCGGCCATGGCGACCATGCGCTCAAGGGCCTCGGGGCCGAGCCGGTCGTCGGCGTCGAGGAAGAACACGTACCGGCCGGCGGCCTTGCCGAGGCCGACATTGCGGGGGCCGCTGGGGCCGCCGGAGTTCTCCTGGCGGATGACGGTGACGCGCATGGGGGCGCGGGCGGCGAACTCCTCCAGGTACTCCCCGGTGCCGTCCGTCGAGCCGTCGTCGACCGCGATGACCTCGAGGCGTGCCGGGTCGATGGTCTGCGCCTCGACGGACGCCAGGCACTCGACCAGGTACGGCATCGCTTCGTACGCCCCGATGATCACGCTCACATCAGGCTGCGGCACGACGGTCACACTTTCCCCTTACTTACCAAACGCGTATTTTCCCCGTATTGCCTTGATGGCAACCTGTTAGACGGACATCTCATGCAACCGGTTGCCCCACTCGAGGTGATCAGTGGCGCACGTCACACGGGGTTCAGGTGTCCACCCGACAGTACGTAGGGCCGGTAAGAGTCGCTCACGGCCGGTCGGCGGCCGAGGTAAGAGCGATCGGTAAGAAACCTGAACATAAGCGCCCCTGAAAAGCGGATCCGCGCGACGAAAAGGGCCGGCCCCGGGATCGCTCCCGGGGCCGGCCCTCGTCGGCAGTGGGGTGTCAGCCCGCGTTCACACCGTCCTGGTCACCGGCGGACGCGCCCCGCTGGCCGGGCACCGCGTTGGTCAGCTCGGCGGCCTCGGCGGGGTCCGCGCTCGCGGCGCCCAGCCGGGACTGCTGGCCGACGTTGCGGGCCTCGGCCTTGAGGGCCAGGTCGGCCACCGCGGCGTTGAACTGGACGATGGACGTCGGCTCGTCCGGGCCCAGCAGATAGCGCTTGAGCTCCTTGCGGGCGTCCCTCAGCGGGTCGGCCGACGGGTCGCGCACGGCGTCCAGCAGGCCGCCCAGCTCGCCGGCGTCGTTGGACAGGATCACCGCGGCGCGCACCGCCGTGTTCTGCCGCTTGAACTCCTCGTGACCGAGTTCCCCGGAGTCCGTGACCGCGTACGGCTTGCCGCTCGCGATGAAGTCGGAGACCACGGAGGAGATGTCGGAGACCATCGCGTCGGAGACGTTGAAGCAGTCGTACAGGCGCGGCTCGGCGCCGGTGATGACACGGTGTTCGTAGGACGGCAAGGAGCGCCAGTAGGCGGTGTTCCACTCGGCACGCAGCCGGGCGATCTCCTCGTGCTTGGCCACGTCGACGACGCCGTCGCGGGTGGCCTCGGCCTCGTCGCCCTTGTCGCCGCCGGCCGCGGCCAGCTCGGCGAGCCGGGCCTCGATCCGGGCCAGGTCGGCCTTGGCCTGGGCCATCGCCGTGCCGTCGGCGGTGAAGCGGGAGTCGGCGGCGCGCTCGGCGGCGGCCTTCTCGACCAGCGCGGTGATCCGCTTGTGCGCCGCGCCGGCCTCCTTGCTGACGGTGCCGGTGAACGGGTGCGGCTTGTACAGGACGCGGACCGGTGGGTTCGCCGTCACCAGCTTCTTCACGATGGTCTCGCCGGCGAGCACGATCGAGGTGTTGCCGGGGTTGCCGTCCCAGCCCTCCCAGGTGGGCGCGTACAGAACGGTCGGGCAGCGTCCATCAGCGGCTCCGCCGCGGGGGCCGTCGGGCACGCCCTGCCAGCTCTGGATGGGCGCGAGCTGCGGACGGCCGACCTCCACGATGTCGTCGTCGCGGACACCGACGTCGGCGATGGCGTAGCGGTCGCGGCCGGCGCGGCCGGCGGTCCACACCTCGTCGTAGACCTTGCTGTACGGGTTGACGCTGGCGAGCTTGTCGCTGTCGCCGTGGCCGATGAAGACGTGCTTCATGGTGGGCACGCGCAGCAGGTGGATGTTCTTGCCGACGTTCGCGGCGTACAGGGCCACGCGCACGGTCGACAGGTCCAGGTTCATCAGGTGCACCCCTCCGGGCACGCAGATGACGGGGACCGTGGTCGGCGCGAGGTTGTTCAGGATGGCGCGCTCGCGGAGGATGATCAGCGGCCGGGTGTCCAGCTGCTCCATCGTCTCCAGCCACATGTTGACCTGGTACGCGGAGTCCTTGGAGCCGGAGAAGTACAGGACCGTCTCCGGCTTGTAGCCGGCCAGCCAGTCGTCGACGGCGGCGAGGACGACCTCGGCCTTCGGCGGGATCTTCCGGCCGCGCACGTACGGCACCAGCACCAGGACGTACAGGACTCCGAGGCCGACGGTGAGGCCGACGCCGGCGAAGCCCGGGGCGGCGGGGGCGTCCTGCCCGGCGGAGATCAGGATGCCGATCACCGCGAACAGGTCGAGGTGGAGCATCTTCTCCGCGCTGCGGTCCAGCAGCCGGCGCGGCGGGGCGTCCGGGATGCGGATGCGGGACTTCAGGTCGATGTTGCGGGTGGCGACCGGCATCCGGCGGCGGTTGCGGATGAGGGTGACCAGCGCGCCGTGCGGGGCCTGGAGGCCGTAGAAGGCGATGAAGCAGGCGACGGCGCCGTAGAAGATCAGGTCGTCCGCGTGCGACAGGCGGGCCAGCAGCAGGATCAGCAGCAGCTGCCGGATCAGGAAGCGGATCGACAGACCCGCCCGGATCTTGCTGAGGCGGTTGATCAGGTAGCTGCCCTTGCGGTGCAGATAGTGGTCCGCCAGGTACGTGACGGCGGCCAGGGCCGCGAAAGCGGGAACGCTCGGGACGAGCGCGGCCAGCATGAGCGCCGGGAAGCCCAGGATCATGAGGGCCGCCGCGGTCAGCTCGGCCGCGCTGCCCACCCGGGCGACGCGAATAGCGGTGGATATCACGGAGAAACCTGCTCTGGGAGGGGGAGTGCCGGTTCGCGGGGAATTGTGTGAGATGTACGGATTCAGGCCTCTGCTAACGCCCGGTGAATGAGCGACGGCAGAGGCCTGAAATTCCTTAAAAGCTATTGACGAATTATTACATGCCGTCCTGGCGGTCCAGAACGGCGGCCAGTGCCTGCTCGAAGCCGGAGGCCTGGGCGGCGCCCGCCGTCGGGTCCTGCTGACGGACGTCGATGACATGGCCGGTCAGCTCCGACAGCAGCACGTCCAGGGACGTACGGGCCACGGCCTCGGAGGAGAGCAGCGTGCCCGCAGGCTCCTGACCGAAGGCCTTGGTGCGCATCGGGGTGGCGGTGCGCTCGGGGTTGACGCAGTTGACGCGGATGCCGTCGCCGGCCCACTCGTCGGACAGCGCCTGGGTGAGGTTCACCATGGCGGCCTTGGTGGAGGAGTACAGGGAGTACTCGGCGCGGCCGCGGGTGTAGCTGCTGGAGGTGTAGAGGAGCAGCTGGCCCTTGGTCTCGGCGAGGTACTTGTAGCTGGAACGGGCGATCTGCACCGGAGCCAGGTAGTTGACCTTCAGCGCCTCCTCGATGGTGGCGTTGTCGGTCTCGGCGAGCTTGCCGATGCGCAGCACGCCCGCGGTGTTGACGACGTAGTCGATCCGGCCGGTCTCGGCGTACGCCTTGGAGAGCGCGTCGTCGACCTCCTCCGGGTTCTCCACGTGGGTGCCGGTGGTGGAGCGGCCCAGCGCGTAGACGTTCGCGCCGTAGGACTCGGCGAGTTCGGCGATGTCCTTGCCGATGCCGTAGGAGCCGCCGAAGATGACGAGCGTCTTGCCGGTGAGGAGCTCGCGGTAGGCGTCCTCGCCCTTCTGCTCGGGGGCGGCCGTGGAGGCGAGCTGGAACAGCTTGTCGGCGATGAAGACGTCGACCGGCTGGGTCACCTTCATGTTGTACTCGTCACCCGCGACGACGTGGATCGGCACGTCCGGCAGGTACTTGAGCACGACGGAACAGTCGTCCGTGGCCTGGAAGTTGGGGTCGCCGGCGGCGACCTCGTAGGCGCGGCGGATCGTGGACAGCTTGAAGGCCTGCGGAGTCTGGCCGCGGCGCAGCCGGGAGCGGTCCGGGATCTCGGTGATGAACTCGCCGTCCTCGCCGTGCGTGCGCGTGACGATGATGGTGTCCGCGGACGGGATGGCGACGTCCACCGCCTGGTAACGCTCCAGCGCGGCCACGCAGTCGTCGATGACGCGCTGCGCGAGCAGGGGGCGTACGGCGTCGTGGAAGAGGACGTTGAGGTCCTCGCCCTCGGCCAGGCCCTCGCCCAGCGCGGAGATGGCGCGCTCGGTGGTCTCGTTCCGCGTCGAGCCGCCCTCGATGATCTTCTTCACCTTGGTGAAGCCGGCCTTGGCCACGATCTTCTCGACGTCCGGCACATAGCCCGGCGCCATCAGCACGATGACGTCGTCGACCGAGTCGGCGTTCTCGAAGGTGGTCAGGGTGTGCTCGATGACTGCCTTGCCGGCGATCTTCAGCAACTGCTTGGGGATCGACAGACCCACCCGCTGACCGGTGCCACCGGCCAGGATCACTGCGGTGGTTCGGGGCTTGGCTATGTGCTGGGACACAGGCGACCTACCTTGGGGCGTCAGGGAACCGTGAAATGGTCCCACTTTAGGTAAGCGCAGTGCAAGGTGAGCGACATCCCATGCATATGTGAGCGCAACCTGTCATTCACCTTGTACCCCTGGTGATTGGTCCCAGGCCTCGCGAACCCCCGTGAATTTGCTGTGAGTAAGTCCACAGGTCCGTCACGGGTTGGCGGCGAGGCCCGTTCAGCGCCGCCCGAGCCGCTTCAGACAGCGGTGCCCGAGCACCCGCACGAGCTCCCTCGACGACGTCTGATGCACGGTCCGCGCGGAAGCCTGCCCGGCCGCCGCGGCCAGGGCTCCGTACAGCGCCTGCGCCGCGACTTCCGGGGCGAGCCGGGGCTCGGCCGGCCCGGCCTCCGGCTGTTCGGGAACGGCGGACAGCAGGGCCGGATCACCGAGGACCCGCACCCCCAGCGCGGCGATCCGCTCGGCCGACGCGGCGCCGATCGCGGCCGCCCGCTCGACCGCCCAGCGCGGGGTCACGATCTTCACGTCTCCGGGCGCGGGAGCGCACGCGTTCTTCATATGGAGCACCGCGCCGCCCCGGACAAGCCGGGAATACAGCTCGGCCGGCAGTCCATTGCCGCGGAATTCGACATTAAGATTCCGCAGCATTTCGGTCTCGGCGAGGGTAAGCGAGCGATTAGCGGTGTCCGGAACGGGCCGGAGGAGATTCTCCGGTAGCCCGAGCAGCGCCTCGAAGGCGCGCAGCAGGCCACCACGGTCACGGTCGTCCACCACGACCACGGTCACCCGCCCCGGACCGACCGCCCGCGCCCAGCGCTCGACCAGCCGGTCGTGCCGGTGCCGGTGCCAGAAGTTCGGATTGGGCTTGTCGTACGGCGGCTTGCGGAGCATGTGCTCCAGCCAGTCCGCGTAGCCCATGCGCAGCCCGTTCTGCACGTACTGCTGCCACTGCGAGGGCATGATCCTCACCAGGGGACGCAGCGTGACCAGCACATGCACCCTCCCCATGCCGCCGAGCTGCTCCACGATCCGGGCGATCGTCTCGTCGCCCTGGGCGTCGGCGAAGAACTCGCTGCTGATCACCGAGGTCCGCGCGCCCGTGGCCGCCACCTGGTCCAGCAGCCGCCTCCAGTGCCGGTCGGTGGGCACGGTGTCGCCCATCATGGCGGGCCGGGCGCAGGCGGCGAGGGCGGCTTCCATGGGGTGCCGGGTGTGGGCGGGGAACTCAGCGCCGAATTCCGGCAGCCGGTCCTTCGCGGCGAACAGGGCACCCTGGATGGCGGTCGTGCCCGTCTTGTGCGGGCCGATGTGCAGCAGGCGGGTGCCGGGTGGCAGGGGTGCGGGTGTCGTACAGTCCGTCTCCATGGTCACGGGACGGTAAGAGACTTACCTGAGGCTTACCTGAGAGCACCGTGGGACTGTGATGAGTCCCACGGTGCCCGTACCAGTACGGGCGGTCCGGGCGCAGCCCGCGCACGTCCACGTGGACGCTGTGGCCGAGTTCGGGCCGGGCCTGGGCGGTGCCCCGGCGGGCGGTCCGGCTGAACCGCTCGTCCTCGGCGAGCTCCCACTCCACGGGAACGACCGCGTCGGGCATGCCACCGCCGTTCAGCGGGTCGGGCGCGAGCCTGGTCCACAGCACGACGCCGTCGGGCAGGGGGTCGCCGGAGGTGGCGCCGAGGCTGAACACCCCGTCCGGAAGGGGGGTTTGGGCGGCGCGGGCCGTGATCGGCAGCCACAGCTGGGCGGAGGCCGCGGCGCCGAGGACAGCGGCCCCGGCGGTCAGAAGACGGCGGCGGTCGGGCGGTGGTGCGGTCATGCGCTGACTGCCTTGCCACGGTGGCCTCTTCGGACATGGGGGAACCTTTGCCGCCGGACGGACCGCCCGCTGAACGAAGACCATCGCGAGCATGACAAATGAGGAGACGGCAGAAGATCCGTTGCAGCGCGGGAACTCCTTCGCGCGACAACGGATCTGACGACAAATCGGAAGACGCGCCGCGGAATCAGGAGCCGAAGCGGTAGCCCAGCTGCGCGCCCGTCGCCACGGTGCCGAGGGTGCCGCCGGCGAAGGTGAACGAGCCGGTCGGGGTGATGCCCGTGGAGGTACCGCGCAGCACCCACACCGCCCCGGCCTTCGTGTTCTCCCCCGGGGCGCCTACGGCCAGGTCGGCGCGCCCGTCGTGATTGGCGTCCACCAGGCGGACGGCCGAGCCGAACCAGTCGCCCGACTCACCGGCGCCGGGCACGCCCGTGGTGTCCTGGCTGAACGACTTCGCTCCACTGCCCGTCGGGCCGCTGGCGGTGCCGCGCAGGGTGACGACCCGTCCGCCGCCGCTCACGCCGGGCACGCCGACCGCGATGTCGCGGTAGCCGTCGCCGTCGATGTCCGCGATCGAGAGGCCGGCACCGAAGCGGGACCCCGGCACGGCTGTGCCCGGGACGCCGGAGCTGTCCTGGTTCATGATGACCGCCTTCGTCCCGTCGGGTCCGGCCGCGGTGCCCGGGATCCAGGCGATCCGGCCGCCCTTGGAGAGCGGGGTGTCCACATCGCTGTCGGCACCCTCGACCGTCCGGCCCACCACGATGTCGGCGTAGCCGTCCCGGTTCACGTCGCCGACGGCGAGGCTCTCGCCACCCTGCATGCCGTAGCCGCTGTTGTCCCGCACCACCGTGTACGGGTTGAGCCCGTTGTGCGTGCCGGTCCAGACGACGACCCGGCGGGAGTCCCACTCGTCACCGTCGTGGACGACGGCGACGACGTCGGTGATCCCGTCGCCGTTCACATCGCCTTTGGCCAGGTCCAGAAAGCGGCTGTTGTTCGGGTCGATGACCACCTGTCCGCCGTGCGTGGTGGAGCCGTTCCGGGCGAACGGCCCGCTGAGCACCCGCAGATCCTTGGCGTTCTGCACGAGCACGACATCGGGCGCACCGTCCCCGTTGACGTCCCCGACCGTCCCCCGGGCACCGAGCGATTCGTACGCCGTCCCGCCGGCCAGGGACGCTCCGCCCGACAGCCCCGTGGGGCCGCCCCAGACCACTTCGACCAGCCCTGCGTCGGTGCCGGCGGCCGAGTCCTCGCCACCGACGCCGACGACCAGGTCGGCGTAGCCGTCCCGGTCGAGGTCGGCGGAGGACACGGTGCTGCCGAACCCGTCATCGGTCTCGGCGCCGCCCGGCACGCCGGCGCTGTTCTGGCTGAGGACCTGCTTGGTGGAGGTCTTCAGCCCGCTCGACGAGCCGTACACGACGGCGACATAGCCGGCGCCCTTCTTGCCGTCCACGGTCGCCGTGGGAGCGGCGACGGCGAGGTCGGCGTAGCCGTCGCCGTTGAAGTCGTCGTGCAGATGCCTGCTGCTGGGCACCGACGTGGTGGCCGCGTGGGCGGGGACCGCGAGAGCACCGACGGCGAGGGCCATGCCGGTGGCGATCGTCAGGGATCGCCGGCGGAGGGGACGGGGGTGGGACACGTGAGCTCCGGGAGTCGTGGAGACAGGAGTGCGGCGCCGAGAGACCTCGGCGCCGCACCGTTCGACTCACCGGGGTGGGCCATGGTTGCCCTGAGTGCACCCTGTGTTTTCCCGATGTTCAGAAGAACTCAGGAGGTCATGGAGACCGCGCCCTACTCGAACGGGTCGAACTCGTCGTACTCGCGCAGCGCCTCGTCCCGCTCCGCCTGCTTGTCCCGGCGGCGCTGCGCCGCGGGCCGCTGCTCGTCCAAACGGTGGTCCTCGCCGCGGCGGCCCAGCATCTCCGCGCCGGCCATGACCGTCGGCTCCCAGTCGAAGACGACCGCGTTCTCCTCGGGACCGATGGCGACACCGTCGCCGGACCGCGCGCCCGCCCTCATCAGCTGCTCTTCGACGCCGAGGCGGTTGAGCCGGTCGGCGAGATAGCCGACGGCCTCGTCGTTGTTGAAATCGGTCTGGCGGACCCAGCGCTCGGGCTTCTCGCCGCGCACCCGGAACAGCGACTCGCCGCCGACCTCCTCGCGGGTGACGGTGAAACCGGCGTCGTCGACGGCCTTCGGCCGGATGACGATCCGGGTCGCCTCCTCCTTCGGCTTCGCTGCGCGTGCCTTGGCGACCAGCTCGCCGAGCGCGAACGACAGCTCGCGCAGCCCGATGTGGGCGACGGCCGACGCCTCGAAGACGCGGTAGCCGCGGGCCTCCAGGTCGGGGCGGACCATCTCGGCGAGGTCCTTGCCGTCGGGCACGTCGACCTTGTTCAGGACGATGATCCGGGGCCGGTTGTCCAGGCCGCCGTACTCCCGCAGCTCGGCCTCGATGACGTCGAGGTCGGAGACCGGGTCGCGCTCGGACTCCAGGGTCGCGGTGTCCAGTACGTGCACCAGCACGCTGCACCGCTCCACATGCCGCAGGAACTCCAGGCCCAGGCCCTTGCCCTGGCTGGCGCCCGGGATCAGACCCGGCACGTCGGCGATGGTGTAGACGGTCGAACCGGCCGTCACGACACCGAGGTTCGGCACGAGCGTGGTGAACGGATAGTCGGCGATCTTCGGCTTGGCCGCGCTGAGCACCGAGATCAGCGAGGACTTCCCGGCGCTCGGGTAGCCGACCAGTGCAATGTCGGCGACGGTCTTCAGCTCCAGGACGATGTCGTGCAGGTCCCCGGGCTCGCCGAGCAGCGCGAAGCCGGGCGCCTTGCGGCGGGCGGAGGCCAGCGCCGCGTTGCCGAGGCCGCCCCGGCCGCCCTGCGCGGCGATGTACGAGGTCCCGTGGCCGACGAGGTCGGCGAGCACATTGCCCGCCTTGTCCAGTACGACCGTGCCGTCCGGCACCGGCAGGACGAGGTCCTGGCCGTCCTTGCCGGAGCGGTTGCCGCCCTCGCCGGGCTTGCCGTTGGTGGCCTTGCGGTGCGGGGAGTGGTGGTAGTCGAGAAGTGTCGTCACCGACTGGTCGACGGTCAGGATGACGTCACCGCCACGGCCGCCGTTGCCGCCGTCCGGGCCGCCGAGCGGCTTGAACTTCTCGCGGTGTACGGAGGCACAGCCGTGACCTCCGTTACCCGCGGCGACATGCAGTTCGACGCGGTCCACGAAGGTGGTCATGGTTAAGTGCCTCCAGAAAACGATCGGTATGTCTAGCTCTCAACACGCGAAAGGCGGACCCGCCTTCCCGTCCGGGAAGTGAGGTCCGCCTCGCGAAACGTTCGGTCTGAGCCGTAAGTCAGAAGACTCAGGCGACCGGAACGACGTTCACGACCTTGCGGCCGCGGTGGGTACCGAACTCCACCGCACCGGCCTGCAGGGCGAACAGCGTGTCGTCGCCGCCACGGCCGACACCGGCGCCGGGGTGGAAGTGGGTGCCGCGCTGGCGGACCAGGATCTCACCCGCGTTGACGACCTGACCGCCGAAGCGCTTCACGCCGAGCCGCTGGGCGTTGGAGTCGCGACCGTTCCGGGTGGACGATGCGCCCTTCTTGTGTGCCATTTCTCCTCAGTCCCTTACTTCGCAGCCGTGGGGATCGACGTGACCTTGATCGCCGTGTACTGCTGGCGGTGGCCCTGCCGACGGCGGTAGCCGGTCTTGTTCTTGTAGCGCAGAATGTCGATCTTCTGGCCCTTGTGGTGGTCCACGACCTCGGCCTGGACCTTGATGCCGGCCAGCACCCACGGGTCGCTGGTCACAGCGTCGCCGTCGACAACGAGCAGGGTCGAGAGCTCGACCGTGTCGCCAACCTTGGCGGTGGAAATCTTGTCAACCTCAACGATGTCGCCGACAGCAACCTTGTGCTGGCGACCACCGCTGCGCACGATGGCGTACACGCGGATCTCTCTTTCGCTCGAAGAAACGGCACCCCCGCAGGCCAGCCGCCCAGAAACATCACGGACGACCTCTCCCGGCCAACCTTGCGCCCGGGAGGATGAGGTTTACGGGGATGTGGCGTGCTCAGTGGACACGCCGACGGTCAAGGTTACGGGGCCATGACCTGGAGGGTCAAACCGGGCCCCGGTGGGTGTGGGGCCGGTCACCCGGACCGGCCCCACACCCCGGGCGTCAGCCCTCGTCGGTGGCGTCTCCGGCAGCGGCGACCGTGGTGGTCTTCTTCGCCGTCGACTTGGCGGCGGCCGTCTTGGCCGCCTTCTTGGCCGTGGTCTTCTTGGCGACCGTCTTCTTGGCCGCGGTCTTCTTCGCCGCGGTCTTCTTGGCGGCGGCCTTCTTCGCCGTGGCCTTCTTGGCGGTCTTGCGGGCCGCCTTCTTGGCCGGAGCCGTCGCCTCGGCCACCTCCTCGGCCGTGACCTCGCCGGCCGGGACCTCCTCCGCCACGGCCGACGGGAGGACCACGACGGCCGCCTCCTCGGACGCGGCCGGAGCGCCGACCTTGCGCACGGCACGACGGCGCGGGCGGGCCGGTCCGGCGGGCTCGGGCGCCTGCTCGGCGGCGACCGGGGCCGGGGCCTCTTCGGCAGGCGCCTCGGCGGCAGGCTCGGCCACCGGCTCGGTGACGGTCACCACGGCCGCCCCGGCTCCCGCCGGGGGACCGGCCGGCGCCGACACCTTCCGGGTCGCACGACGGCGCGTACGGCCCTTCGGCGCGGCCTCCTCGGCGGCCTCGGCCTGCGGCGCCGGGACCACCTGGTCCTCGACGGCCACGGGCTCGGCCAGGGCCTCGGCGGCCGGCTCCTGCCGCACCGGGCGCGCCGCCGCCTCTTCGGCGGTGACGTCCTGCGCGGTCGGCGCCTCGGTGGCCACGGCGGCCGCGGTCTTCCGGGCCTCCGCACGGCGGGCTTCAGCCTTCGGCGCGCCCGCCGGAGCCGAGGCCCGGCGGCTCGCCCGACGGCGCGTACGGCCACGGGTGGCCGCCGCCTCCGCCTCGGCGACGGAGCTGTACAGCTCCTCGTCCGGCGCGAACTCGGGGGCCGGCAGGGCGACCGGCTCGGCGGCCTCGGCGGCCACCTCGACGGCGGTCTCCACCTCGGGCTCGACTGCCTCGCCGGTCTCCACGGCCACGGCGGCGGTCTCGTGCACGTGCTCGGGCACCTCGCCGCCCCGGCCGCGCTTCTTGCGCTTGCCGCCACCGCCGCCGGCGGACACCGGCTGCTCCATGTGGACGATGACACCGCGGCCGTTGCAGTGGACGCAGGTCTCGGAGAAGGACTCCAGCAGGCCCTGGCCGACCCGCTTGCGGGTCATCTGCACCAGGCCCAGCGAAGTCACCTCGGCCACCTGGTGCTTCGTACGGTCGCGGCCCAGGCACTCCAGCAGACGGCGCAGCACCAGGTCGCGGTTGGACTCCAGGACCATGTCGATGAAGTCGATGACGACGATGCCGCCCAGGTCGCGCAGCCGCAGCTGGCGCACGATCTCCTCGGCCGCCTCCAGGTTGTTCCTGGTGACCGTCTCCTCCAGGTTGCCGCCCTGGCCGGTGAACTTGCCGGTGTTGACATCGATCACGACCATGGCCTCGGTCTTGTCGATCACCAGCGAACCGCCGCTGGGCAGCCAGACCTTGCGGTCCAGCGCCTTGGCGAGCTGCTCGTCGATCCGGTAGGTGGCGAAGACGTCGACCTCGGACGTCCACTTCGACAGCCGGCCGGCTAGATCCGGGGCCACGTGGGAGACGTAGCCGTGGACCGTCTCCCAGGCGTCGTCACCGCTGACGATGACCTTGGAGAAGTCCTCGTTGAAGATGTCGCGCACGACCCGGACGGTCATGTCCGGCTCGCCGTACAGCAGCGTCGGCGCGTTGCCGTTCTTCGACTTCTTCTGGATCTCCTCCCACTGCGCCTGCAGCCGCTCGACGTCCCGGCGCAGCTCCTCCTCGCTCGCGCCCTCGGCGGCGGTGCGCACGATGACGCCCGCGTCCTCGGGGACGATCTTCTTGAGGATGGTCTTCAGCCGGGCCCGCTCGGTGTCGGGCAGCTTGCGGCTGATGCCGGTCATCGAGCCCTCGGGGACGTACACGAGGTAGCGGCCCGGGAGGGAGACCTGGCTGGTCAGACGGGCGCCCTTGTGCCCGATCGGGTCCTTGGTGACCTGCACGAGGACCGACTGCCCGGACTTGAGGGCGGACTCGATACGGCGCGGGCCGTTGGCCATGCCCAGCGCCTCGAAGTTGACCTCACCGGCGTACAGGACGGCGTTGCGGCCCTTGCCGATGTCGATGAAGGCGGCCTCCATCGACGGCAGCACGTTCTGGACCTTGCCCAGGTAGACGTTGCCGACGTACGAGGTCGACTGCTCCTTGTTGACGTAGTGCTCGACGAGCACGCCGTCCTCCAGGACGCCGATCTGCGTGCGCTCGCCGTACTGGCGCACGACCATCACGCGCTCGACGGCCTCGCGGCGGGCCAGGAACTCGGCCTCGGTGATGATCGGGACGCGGCGACGCCCCTGCTCACGGCCTTCCCGGCGACGCTGCTTCTTGGCCTCCAGACGGGTCGAGCCCTTGATGGACTGCACCTCGTCGGACGGCTCGGCGGGCTTTCGCGGCTCGCGGAGCTTGACGACCGTGCGCTCCGGGTCGCCCTCGCCGGGCTCGGTGTCGACGGTGGTGTCACCGGCGCGGCGACGGCGACGACGGCGACGACGGCTGCTGCTGGAGCCACCGGCCTCCTCGTGGGCCTCCTCGGCGTCCTCTTCCTCCTGCTCGGCGGCGTCCTCGGCGTCCTGCGCGGCCTGCTCGGCGGCCAGTTCCTCGGCCTCGCCCTCGGCGCCCTCACCGGCCTCTCCCTCGGCGGCTTCACCGCGACGGCGACGTCGGCCGCCACGACGGCGACGGCGACGCGAACCGGCCTCCTCGAAGCCCTCGGCGCCCTCCTCGGCCTCCTCGCCCTCCTCGGCCTCCTCGGCCTCGGCGACGGCCTCGGCGGACTCCTCCGGCTCCTCCTCGGCGACCCGGGTCTCCTCAGCGGCGGCACCCCGGCGGCGACGGCGACGGCGCGTGCCGGTCTCGGCGCGCTCCTCCGCGTGCTCCTCGGGCTCCTCGCGCTCCTCCGGCTCGGCGGCCTCGGCCGCGGCCGCGGCGGCGGCGCGCTCCAGGGTCTGGAACCTCGGCTCGGTGAACACCGGCGGCTGGAAGACGGCGACGGCCGGGCGGGCGGGCCGGCGCGAGGCCTCGGCCTCGGCCTCGGGGGCCTCCGTCTCGGCGTCCGGCGCGGGCCGCGTGGACTGCGGCTCGGAGAACCCGAACACGGGGCGCACGGCCCGACGCCGGGTACGACGCGGACCGGCCTCCTCGGCGGGAGCCGGGGCCTGCGGCGCGGGAGTCTGCGGCGCCTCGGCGGCGGGGGCGGGCTCGGTGGTGTGCGTGGTGACGGGGGCCTCCGGGATCTGGGCGCCGGTGCCGGTCTCGCCGGCCTCGGCCTCGGCGGACTCGGCGATGTCAGTGGCGGGCGCGGACACCTGGCGGGTGGACCGGCGACGGGTACGACGCGGGGCCGCCTCCTCGGCGACCGGCGCCTGGACGGCTTCCGCGGTCTCCTCCGCCTCCAGGACGGCCGGGGCGGGGACGGCTTCGGCGGCGGGCGCCTCCTCGGCGGCCTTCGGCGCACCGGCGGGCGCCGAGGCACGGCGGGCGACCCGGCGCCGCGGACGACCGGCAGCAGCGGCCTCTTCGGCGGCGGCACCGCTCACCTCGGCCTCGGGGGCTTCGGCAGCGGCGGCCGGGGCCTCGGCGGCAACGGGCTCGGCGGCGGACTCGGCCACTGTCGGCGCGCCGGCGGGTGCGGACACGCGGCGGGTCGCACGGCGGCGCGGACGCGCGGGAGCGGCCTCCTCCTCAGCGGCGGGCGCCTCGACGGCGGGCTGCTCCGGGGCCTTCTCGGCCTCGGCGGCAACGGCCGTACCCGACGCAGCGGTGGCCGGTACGACGGCCTCGGCGGCCTCGGTGGCCCCGGCGGCGGCCGGGGACCCGACGGGCGCGGAGGCACGGCGGCCGACCCGGCGCCGCGGACGACCGGCAGCAGCGGCCTCGTCGGCAGCGGGCGCCTCGACGACCGCCGCCTCCTCCTGAGCCTTCTCGGCCTCGCCGGCGGCGGACGCGGCACCGGCCGGGACCACGGTCTCGGCGGCCACGGCGGCCACGGCGGCGGAGGGGGACCCGGCGGGCGCGGACGCGCGGCGCGCGGCACGGCGGCGCGGACGAGCGGCGGGAGCGGCCTCCTCCGCAGCGGCGGGGGCAGGGGCGGCGGCCTCCAGGGCCTCCTCCGTCACAGCGGTCTCATCGGCACCCGGAGCGACGGCGGCCGGCGCGGTGACACTGCGCGTGGCACGGCGGCGGACGCGGCGGGGCGCGGCCTCCTCGCCGGAGAGGACCTCGCCGCCCTCGGCGACGGCGGCGGGCTTCTCGGTCTCGGCGGCGGACACGGCCGGAACGACGGTCTCGACGGCCTCGGTGGACGCCGGCGCCCCGGCCGGCGCGGACGCACGACGCGTGGCACGGCGGCGCGGACGACCCGCGGGCGCGGGCTCCTCTGCAGCGGGTGCCGGAACGGCCTCGGCCGCTTCGGCCTGCGCCTCGGCGCTCTGCGCACCGGCCTCTTCGGCCTCGATCGCCGCTACGGCCTCTTCGGTGCCCTCAGCCTCAAAGGCCGCAGAAGCCTCAGCGGTCTCAAATACCTCGGTGACATCGTCGGGTTCCGCGGCCGGTATGGCCGGCACGGTCACCTCGGCGGGAGCCTCGGCCGCGGCGGGCGGGCCCGCCGGGCGGGAGGCGGCACGGCGACGCCTGCGCGGCGGCAGGGTGTCGCTAGGAGTGTTCAGTTCGGAACCCTCGTTGGGTTCGGTCGGCTCGAGCATGCGGGCGTTTCTCCCGTCAGGCCCCCGGGCGCCGCGCCTGGTCCGGCGGCGGTCCGAAAAGACCGTCCGTCGTTGACGTCCACGGCCCGCGCGATCCGCGATGGCCGCCGTCCGGGGCGCGGGCGCCGCACGGGAGCACTCTGTGTCCTGTCTCGCCGGTTCCGTACGCCTTGTCGGTACGGCCTGGCGAAAGTCTTCTGGTCGGTGCGCTGCCCGACCCAGGTGGCTCCCGAGTACGAGGGCGGCGCTACGACGTCCGTCCCTACGCGGGACCTTCCGGCGTCGGCGCCGTCGCGGCGGCGGCCGGTACGGCCGTCAGGGCCTCGGCTGCCTCGCGGTCGGGCGCGAGCGGGTCGGTCACCGTGCCGGTCTCTTCATCGAACAGCCCCTGCGCCAGCCTGGTCACCGCTGCGGGGACCGGCGGCGCCAGGTCGGCCACGGCGCGGAGACCGGACAGGACGTCGTCGGGTCGTACGGCAGGCGTCACGTGCCGAACAACCAGCCGCAGTATCGCACAGGGCTGGTCGGTCGGCCTATCAGCCGGTGAACCGTGCGTTTCCAGGCTCACCACGGCCGGGCGGGCGTCGAAGGTGCGGACGCCGTTCTTGGTCATCCGCTGGACCTCGACGGTCTCGGCCCGGTTGAACGCGTCGACCGCGCGCCCGGCGTCGACCGGGTCGACGCCGTCCAGCCGCAGCTCCCAGACGGAGGCCGTCAGCCGGTCGGCGAGGCCCGAGGTCCGCGCCTCGACCGCCTCGACGACGTCGAGCCCGGCGGGCATCGACTCGTCGAGGAGGACGCGCAGGGTCTCCGGGTCGCGCGCTGCGGTGAGCGCGATCTCCAGGTACTCCGCCTCACTGCCCGTGCCGGTGGGTGCGGCATTGGCGTACGACACCTTCGGGTGCGGCGTGAACCCGGCCGAGTACGCCATGGGCACCTCGGCGCGGCGCAGCGCACGCTCGAAGGCGCGCTGGAAGTCTCGGTGGCTGGTGAACCTCAGGCGGCCGCGCTTGGTGTAGCGCAGTCGGATGCGCTGCACCGCGGGTGCGGGCGGCGGGCCTTCGGGCTGTCGCTTGCCCAGTGTCCTAGTCCTTCGTGAGTGCGGTCGTACTGCTATCAAGAGTACGTGTCGCGGGCCCCTGAGGTTCCCGTCGGTCCACCGGGGCCGGCCGCCGGGGCTCGCCGAACAGCATCCGCCGGAAGTCGGCGCGGGCCTGCCGTACCGTGTCGCGGGCGCCGGCCAGGGCCTCCCGGACGGCCCGGCCCACCACGCGCGCGCCCTCGGCGACGGGCCCCAGGACGGCGTCCCGGACGACGTGGCCGACCGGGGTGAGGACGGTCCGGTACACCCAGCGCAGGGGCTCCACGAAGATCCACCGGAAGAGGGTCCCGAGCGCGCGACCCACGGCCCGCGAGATCCGTCCGGCGATCCGCCAGGCGTGCCCGAGGGCGTCGCCGACCTCGCGCGCCAGGACGGCGAGGAACCGGCCGACCGGCGCGAGGACCCAGCGCCGCAGTGCGAGGGCGGGCAGGACGAAGAGGACGCGCAGGGTCCAGTACAGGGCGACTCCGATGCCGGTGCCGATCACGCCGAGGAGCCACCCCAGGCCTCGTACACACCGGGCGACGGCACGTCCGACGGGCGTGAGGACCCGGTCGTACAGCCATCGCGCGGGGACGACGAGCAGACGGCGGACCAGCCAGGCGACGGCCGTGTACCCGCCGATGCCCACGGCGGCGAGGACCGCGCCGATGCCGGTCAGCAACCAGGTGACGGCATGACCGATCGGGCGGAGCACGCGCGCGTAGGCCCAGGCGAGCCCGGCTCCCACCCCGCGCGCCAGCCAGGCGACGGCGTGCCCGACGGGGGTGAGGACGTACCGGTACAACCACATGCCCGGTACGACGACGAGGACGGTGCCGAGCCACGCCAGCGCCGTGCCGACGGGGACCAGGACATAGCGCCACAGGCCCACGAACGGCCACACGAACAGTGCTCTTGCGACCCACTGCAGCGCCCGGCCGAGCGGCCTGAGCACGGTGTCCCGCAGAAACCTTCCGGTGACGACGAGGGC
This sequence comes from Streptomyces sp. NPDC052107, assembly GCF_040680215.1. Taxonomy (NCBI): domain Bacteria; kingdom Bacillati; phylum Actinomycetota; class Actinomycetes; order Kitasatosporales; family Streptomycetaceae; genus Streptomyces; species Streptomyces sp. NPDC052107. The sequence continues at coordinate 11,034 of NZ_JBFAWG010000022.1, read as the reverse complement.
GTCCCACGCCATGCGCACCGGCACCACCAGCACCAGGACGACGATCCGCAGAGGCACGCGGATCGCGACGGTGAGACAGCCTTCCGGCTGCCCGGGCCGGGGAGGCGGCTTGCTGAGTTCCATACCGGGGTAGACGCCAGCGCCGTCCGTTCGGATCCGGCGATCCGGCGCATCCCGCTAGAGCACCCGCGCCTTGTACGACTCCGGATAGCGCTGGGTGAACTTCACCGCCCCCACCAGCAGGGCGATGGGGACGACCCAGTTGAACCAGTCGTCCTGGGACGGGAAGCGGACGGCCAGCCAGGTCGAGACCGTCATCAGGGCGAAGGCCGTGCCCCACACGGTCGTCAGCACGCGGTTGATGTGCCGGAAGACCGGCGAGTCCCACACCTCGCGGGGAGACGACTCCCGGGCGTACTGCGCGGTGAAGGGGTCGGCGAGCAGCGATCCGAGCGCGACGACGGCCACCAGACCGTTGGAGACTACCTGCGCGTACGTCTCCACCCAGAGGAGCTGCCCGCGGTCCACGGCCAGCCCGAGGACCGACAGGACGGCGAAGAACACGATGCCGGTCACGTCGAGGAGCCGGAGTTTTCCGCGCACGAGGTCCTGTCCCGACAGCACGATCGAGGCGATCAGCGCGGCGAGGGCCGCGTACTCCCAGGTACTGGGACTGGCGACCACCCCGAAGATGATCCAGGGCGCGAACGACAGGAACACGCTCCCGGTACCGACGGGCCTCTTGACCGGCGCCTTCGTTGCCGTCTGCTGAGCCATGGGAGTCCCTCCCGTCAGCCTGCCACCACCCGCCCCCTCGTCCTCATCGTGCCGCCGCCCGTGCCGAAGGGCACCCGGTCCGAGCCGGTCAGGGACCGCTGTCCGGCTGCAGGTCCTGCTCGGTCCAGATCGTCTTGCCGGTGCGGGTGTAGCGCGTGCCCCAGTGGTGGGTCATCTGGGCGATGATGAACAGGCCGCGGCCTCCCTCGTCGTCGCTCGCGGCGTGCCGCAGATTGGGCGAGGTGTGGCCGGTGTCGGAGACCTCGCAGATCAGGGCCCGGTCGCGGATCAGGCGTACCTGGATCGGACCGCCGACATAGCGGATGGCGTTGGTGACCAGTTCGCTGACGATCAGCTCGGTGGTGAACGCCAGGTCGTCCAGCCCCCAGTCGCCGAGCTGCTTGCTGACGGCGGTGCGGACGGTGGCCACGGCCGCCGGGTCCGGGACCACCGCCCACTCGGCGTACTGGTTACGGTCGAACAGGCGAGTGCGGACCATGAGGAGCGTCGCGTCCACGTCCACCACCCCGGGCAGCAGGGTGGTCACCGCCCTGTCGCACAGCGCCTCCAAGGACGCCTCACGGTCGGCCAGGAGGCGGGAGAGCTGTGCGAGCCCGGCGTCACGGTCGTCGGCCGACTGGAGGAGGCCTTCCGTGAAGAGGGCGACGAGGCTGCCCGGCACGAGGTCCAGTTCCGTGCTCTGGTAGGGCGGGCCGGCGGTTCCGAGCGGCGGCCCTACCGGCAGCTCCGGGTAGTCGACGACGCCGGTCGGCGGCTGGACGACCGCCAGCACCTGCTCTCCGGCCCGCGCGATGCTGCACTTCCCGGAGAAGGGCTCGTACACCGCGTACAGGCAGCTCACACCGAGGACCGGGTCGGCGTGCGGCCTCAAGTGCCCCGGGCCCGGACCGGCCGCGCCCTCGTGCGCGGTCTCCTCGAACAGGTCGGCCAGGCGGGACAGGACCTCGTCCGGGCTCAGGTCCAGCCGGGCCAGAACGCGCACACCCGTACGCAGGCGTCCCATGGTGGCCGCGGCGCGCAGGCCATGGCCGAGCACGTCCCCGACGACCAGGCCGACCCGGGTTCCCGACAGGGGAATGACGTCGTACCAGTCGCCGCCCACCCCCGACCCGCTGTCCGCGGGCAGATAGCGGCTCGCCGAGTCGACGGCGGCGTGCCGTGGCAGGCGGCGCGGAAGCATGCTCCGCTGCAGTTTGAGGGCCACGCTGTGCCCACGGGTGGCCATCGGCATCAGCAGGAGACCGATCAGCAGGGCGCCCAGGCCGAGGACGGTGACCCCGCCCGTCCTGCCGATGAGCGGCAGGTCGACGGCGGTCGTGCCGTACCTGGGGTCGGCGTAGACCACGAAGGCGGCATAGAGGAACAGCGAGATCATCATCAGCCCGCCGAGCCCCGGCAGTACGCCCTTGAAGACCAGGTCTCTGGCGCTGCGGGTCAGGACCTTGCGGTAGTGCCAGAGGCAGGCGAAGCCGGTCACACCGTACTGGAACGCGATCGCGAGACCGACCGAGTCGATCGAGTCGGCCAGGACGTTCCGGCTGACCGACGCCAGCAGGACGAACAGGACGAGGGAGGCCGCTCCCATGCCGAGGGTCCCCCAGGTCGGAGTGAGAAATCTTCGGTGGACCCGGGCGAGCCGGGAGGGAAGCGCCTTGTGGACCGCCATGGAGAAAACGATCCGGGCCAGGGGCAGGATGGTGGTCTCCGCGGAGGCCAGCGCAGAGGTCAGCACCATGAGGATCAGCAGTCTCGACAGCAGCAGCCCCGTGCCGTGACTCCCGAACACGGCCGCCCCCAGCCCGGACAGCACGTCGTCCGAGTTGTGTGTGTTGCCGAGCCCGATGCCCGAGGTGCCGACTCCCGCGAACGCCTGCGCCGAGGTGGACACGAGCCCGTACATGATCAGCAGCAGCACGGTGGACATGACCGCGGCGCGCCCGGGGATACGCGCGCTGTCGACGGTTTCCTCGTTGACCGCGAACGAGGTGTCCCAGCCCCAGTAGATGAAGACCCCCGCGAGGACGCCCGCCGTCAGGGCCCTTATCGAGGGCACCTCGAAGGGGTTGAACCAGGAGGCCGAGACGTGGATCGCGGTCGCGGGAGGGTCGGTGTAGACCCTGACCAGCGCGGCGACGGCGAAAAGGATCAGCATCACCACTTCCAGGCACAGCAGCCAGCGCTGGACGGCCGCCGAGACCTCGATGCCGATGTAGCAGACAGCGGTCAGCACGGCGATCCAGACGATGCCCGCCAGGGTGGTCAACAGCCGGCTGTCCGCCAGTCCGTCCAGGCCCACCAGGCGGAAGCCGTAGGCGGCGGCGATCGCGGCGAGGTTCGCCATGACGATGATGTTGGCGACGATGAGGCCCCAGCCGCCCATCCATCCGGTGCGCGGTCCGAAGGCGCGGGTGGCCCAGGTGAAGGTGGTCCCGCAGTCGGCGTTGGTCGCGTTGAGCTCCCGGAAGGCACACGCCACCAGCAGCATCGGTATGAACGCCAGCATCGTGACGATCGGGGCCTGCAGTCCGACCCCGACCACGATGACGCCCAGCGTGGCGGCCAGGCTGTACGCCGGGCCGGTGGAGGCAAGGCCCATGGCCACCGAGGAGAACGTGCCCAACGCGTCGTTCTTGAGCCCTTTCCGGCCGGCCCCCGTCCCGGGAGCGGGGCGGCCGTCGAGCAGGGCGCCGTCAAAGTGCCTCACACTTGATTCCAACGCCGCGCCGCTCCCCTCCGCAACAGCGCGGGCGCGCCGGCAACGCCGCCGGCCCCCCACAGCGGCTCTCTTCCTTCACCTGGCCTCCTGACGCAGCAGGACGGCACGCCGCCCGCGAGACGTCTCATGGTCTGGGGAGCTTGGACGCCTCTGGTTTCTCGGATCTGTTGGTGGGGGCCGTACTCATCGGCTTCCGCAACAGCCGCCGACGCAGGGCCCGCCGAGTCGGTCCGGTCTCGCCCGCCCACGTCGCGAATGCCCAGGCCACGGCAGAGCGGCGCGCGCCCTCACAGGCTCAGCGTGATCGCAGCGGCGACACCTCCGAGCCCCAGAGCGAAGGCGGCTTCGGGCCAGCCGCCGGCGCCCCAGGGGAAGAACCGGTCGGCGGCCAGCCGGCCTGGGCCGATCGCGGCGACGGCCAGGGCGACGACGGAAATGGCAACGCTGTACTCGACGCCGCCGTCGACCTCCCACAGTCCGTGTGCCCCGGTGACGGTCGCCATGGCGTTGATCATCGTGCCGATAAGCGCCGCGGCTGCGAGCGGCGTGAACAGTCCGACGGCCAGGCCGAGGCCGCCGAGGAACTCGGAGAGGCCGCCGATCACCGCGAAGACCTTCCCCGGGTGGTAGCCCAGACCGGCGAATCCCTTGCCGGTGGCCGTCAGCCCTTGCCCCCCGAACAGGCCGAAGAGCTTCTGAGAGCCGTGTCCGGCCATGAACAGCCCAAAGGTCAGCCTGATCAGGAGGAGTCCCCAGTCGCCGGCGGTCAGCCCCTGCGCGGGGTCCCGACGTGTCGCGGATCGGGTGATGGCCGACGGCCGACCCGAGTTGCCCTTCGTCATCTGAGTGCTCCGGTACGGACGGCCGAATCGGGCGTTGCACACCGGCCTGATCAGGCATCGGCTCACCGGTCGGCGGTGACGAACCCGCACTCCGCGGCAGGGTGCATGCCGCCCCTGACGATGCTTCCGCAACAGCAATCATTTCGCACATCGGATGACCGGCAGCGGACACGGGCGTTCGGCCGGCGACCGACGCTCGGCCGCCCCGCTCCTGCCGTCGAGTACGGCGCAGTGCGTCGACCGCGCCAGTTCTCCACGCGCACCGGGCACTCGGCGACCTCCGCGCGCCACTGGTCGCGGTCCGCGACTCCTGGAATTCACGTTCGGGCAGAGCATCGAGTCTCGGTCACCCTCGCAGGGCGGAGGCGAAGACGGCAGGCAGTCGGGCGTAGCGCGGCGCGGTGGTGAAACGCGTGACGCGTTCGATGGTGGTGCGACCGGTGCGGTTGGTGACGAAGTACGGCGGCTTGGGAGACAGCGAGGGGCAGCCGGTGGACAGGCCGCGGGGAGCGGGGGCGAAGGGGGCGCGCAGCACGGTCTTCTCGATGTCCGCGAGCATGAAGGCGTTGTTGACGAAGCCGATGCCACTGCCGATCGCCTGCCGGGTGTGGCCGGGATGGGCACCCCACGGGGTGTATCCCAGCAGGAAGCCGACGCCGGACCAGGTGTTGACGCCGATGGTGCCGTAACGCAGTTCGCCCAGGGCCGCTTCCATCGCACCGGGCTGGGTCCGCTCGGTCCTGGGGTGCACGATCAGGGTCGCTCCCAGCGTGCCCGGCAGGACGGTGTTGGCGAAGTCGACGGCATGGCGGAGGAAATGCGCGGGGGTCTCGCCGGGCAGGCGGACGACACCCAGCGCGCTGGCGAAGACCTCGTCGGTGAGCAACATGTCGTCGCGGTCGGCGATGTCCGCGACCAGGATCCGGGAGTCGTCACCGTGGCATTCGGCCCGCGGGTGAGCCGCCAGTACGGCCTGAAGCCGCTGATGGGCCCCGGGGTAGTAGTCCGTGCGGGCCGGCAGGGCGCGCAGCACGCGCCTGATCTCCTCCAGCAGCGGTTCGGTTCCCTGCCAGGAGCGGGGCAGCACCAGCACCTGGCTGGCGATGCAGTTGTGGCCCGAGTTGTTCATCTTGCTCGTGACGATGTGCTCGGCCTGGTAGCGGAAGTCCGCCCTGCTCCACGGCCCCGGCGCCACGATGCACGGGCTGACCCCGCCGAGTTCGCTCGTGAACGGTTTGCCGATCAGCGGGGTGTCCTCGCGGCGACGCCGCTCGGCGTGCTCGTCGGTGCCCCAGACGATGGCGTCGTGGGTGCGGTCGCTGCCGGTCACGTGGATGGAGTCCACGCCGTCGTGGGCGGTGAGGTAGGCGCCTTCGGCGGTGCCGCCGTCCACGAACCGCACCCAGCCGCGCTGGACGTACTCGGTGAAGATCCGCTCGAAGTGCGGGCGCAGATAGGCGTTGACCGGGTTCATCTTGGCGATGACGACCTGGCCCTCCGCGTAGAGCTTGTGCAGGATGTCGGTCGCGGTGAGCGAGGCGACGTTGCCGGCGCCCAGGACCAACGCCACACCAGGGCGCTGCGCACCACCCCGGTATGGTGCGGCCGCGCGGTGTCGCACCTGCTCGGCCGTGATCCCGGCCTGCATCCGGACCTGGGCCGAGTAGCCGCCCAGCAGCAGGTTGTCCCAGCCGGTGGCGGGAAAGACGTCCACCCAGGTGCGGCCGCCTCGCTCGTGCACCGCATCCGCGTGCAGAGGTTCGCGGCCGGCGGCCAGGCGTCGCAGCACGTGCAGCCGTGCGGTGACGTGCTGGGCCAGCGACCATGGACCGCCGGCCCAGTCCTCCGCGGCCCACGGAGAGTCAGGGCCGTATCCCTTGGCGCGTGCGCCCGCCGCGGCCAGGTCGGCCGCGCCGTCGCGGATCCTCGGCATGAGCCGCTCCAGCAACCCGATGCCTTCGGCGAGCGGCGCTGTCGCCCAGGACGAGGCGTTGTGACGCAGCTCCCTCAGAGCGCGGTCGAGGACGGTCGTGTCGAGGGTGGGGCTGTTCACGTTTCTCCTTGACGGGGCGGACAAGCAGAGCGGGAAAGGGCGGGTCAGGCGGTGCGGCGCCGAACGTCGTCGCGGTTCGGTGCGATCAGGGTGATGGTGGCCGGCCGCCGGACGCGGGCGGCACGGCCACCGGACACAGGCGGATCCGGGTGAGGGGCGGGGACCTCAGGACAGCGGGACACCGGCGATCGCGATGCGCTCCATCACTCGACGCTGGGGGTAGTAGTCGTTGATGGCGTAGTGCTGGACGGCGATGTTGTCCCAGATCGCGATCGAGTCGGGCTGCCAGCGGAACCGCACCTGGAGCTCGGGAACGCGCGCCTGCAGGCCGAGCTCGTGCAGCAGTTCCCGGCTCTCGTCCTCGGGCAGTCCGACGATGCGGGTGGTGAACGGCTCGTTGACGTACAGGGTCTTGCGCCCGGTGCGCGGGTGCCGCACGACAACCGGGTGCTCCACGGGAGGCAGGAACACGCGCAGCGCCTCGATCTGCTGCGGGGTCATGAACGTGCCCCAGCTGGGCTCCCAGTCGTGTACGGCGGTGAGGCCCTCGATGCGCTGTTTCATCTCGTCGCCGAGGTTGTCGTAGGCGGCGCCCATGTCGGCCCACATGGTGTCACCGCCGGCCGACGGGACCTCGACCGAGCGGAGCACCGAGCCCATTGCGGGCGTGGCCATGAACGAGTGGTCGCTGTGCCAGATGTTCTCCTGGCCGATGGCTGTCTCGTCCTTCGCCAGCCGTGAGACGCCGGCGGTGTCGCCCTTGGGGAAGAACGGATTCGGCTCCGGCTCCCCCCACACCGCGGCCAGGGCCAGGTGGGCGTCGACGCCGAAGTCGTGCTGGTCACGGAAGAAGATCACCTTCCATTCGAGCAGCGCCTGCCGCAGCTCCTCCGCGAGTTCCTCGTCGATCGGCCGGGACAGGTCCACCCCACCGATCTCCGCACCGATGTGCGGAGTCATCGGCGCGATCTGCAGCAGCCGGTACTCGGCCGGCGCCGTATCGGGCGCTGTCCGCTCCAGCACGCGCCGGCCGAAGTGGATCAGCGGCTTTTCCAGGAGGGGGTTCTTGACGGCTCCGTTGGTCTCCATGCGGTCCTCCACGGTCGCATCCGAGAAATCGTTACGGGCAGTATCGATATTCAGCGGGGTCAGGGCAAGGGCTTCCGCGTGATCATTTGGCCGCGCCATGAGCGGTGCCCGACGAGGAATTCTGCGCCCTCTCAGCATTCACAGCGAGCAGGCCCTTGTCGTCACGTCGAACCGTATCGATACTTCACGTAACGATTTTCTCGCCACAGCGATCGGTGTGCGCCGACGCGCCCCGAACCGTCGGCGTCCCCTCCCCCGTGTTGCCCGCCGACCACGCCTGCCCGAGTGCAGCTACCTTCGCGGAGTCCCCGTGCCCCACACCGATCTCACCCCCGCCACGCTGACCGACCCCACCACGACGAGCCGCAGCCACCGACGGCAGGCCTGGACCGTCACCGGGTTGCTGGTGGTCTTCATGATGGTCAACTTCGCCGACAAGTCCGTCCTCGGACTGGCGGCCGACCCGATACGTAATGACCTGGGCCTGTCGGCAACCGGCTTCGGCCTGACCAACAGCGCGTTCTTCCTGCTCTTCTCGCTGTGCGGCGCCATGGGCGGGCTGCTCGCGGATCGTGTGCGGCCACGGTGGCTGTTGCTGGGCATGGCACTGGTCTGGTCGATCGCCCAGACGCCGATGGCCCTGGGCGGAGGACTGATCGCGCTGGTCGCGTCGCGGATCGTGCTGGGTGCCGCGGAGGGGCCCGCCTTTCCGGTGGCCCAGCACACCGCCTTGGCATGGTTCCCGGACCACCGTCGCAATCTCCCCGGCGCCCTGATCACCATCGGCATCACCCTCGGTGTGGTGCTTGCCGCACCGGGGCTGACCTGGATGATCCAGCACCACGGCTGGCGTTCCGCCTTCGCCGTGGTCGCCGTCGCCGGCATGGTGTGGGCGGCCGCCTGGGCCCTGTTCGGCAAGGACCGGACCTCGCGGGCCGACGTCCCCGGCGCCGACTCCGGCAGCGCCGACGAAGACGGCTCGCACGCCCCCTCGTACCGCCGCATCCTGACCACCAGGACCTGGATCGGTGCCACGATCGGCTACTTCGGCACCTACTGGATGATCGCCCTGTCACTGGTGTGGGTGCCCTCCTACCTGCACGACGGCCTCGGCTACTCCGCCACCGCCGCCGCCGGCCTGGTCGCCGGGATCTGGGCAGTCAACGGCCTGGCGCTGCTGGGGCAGGCTGGGGTGACCGGATGGCTGCTACGACGTGGCGTGAGCAGCCGGTGGGCCCGTGGCCGCGCCGGCGGCATCACGCTGCTCGTCTCCGCAGTCAGCTGCGGTGCCTTGTCGCAGGCCGGGCGCGGGCCGGTCACCGTGCTGCTCCTGCTCGTCGGCTTCGGCCTGTGCGGGGCGATGTCGACGGTCGCGGTGACCACGGTCGCCGAAATCGTGCCGGCCCGCCGACGCGGCGGCGCCCTCGGCCTGATGAACGCCGTGGTCACCACGGGCGGCCTGATCGCCCCGGCGCTGACGGGACACCTGGTCGACACCCAGGGCAGGACCGGCTACCAGCACGCGGTGCTTCTCGCGGCCGCACTGCTCGCGCTGGGGGGCACCGCCGCTGTGACACTGATCCACCCTGCCCGCGACGCTCGGCGTCTGGCCCCATGACGATCATCATCAACGTCCGAACCGCACCGGTGCCCGACGGCAACGAGCGCAACGCCTCGCACACAGCCCGCACCCCACGGGCCCGCGGTCCTCAGGTACCCGGGTGACCGACGGCCCGGACGACCAGATCCACCAGGTCCTCCACGAAGTGCGCGTTGGGCAGTTCACGCTCCGCCAGCAGGCGGTACACCAGCGGCGCCGCCACCAGCGTGGCGGCCGACCGGATGTCGACATCGGGCCGCACCTCCCCACGGGCGATGCCCCGCTGGAGGATGCGGCGTGTCTCGGCCATCAACCGGTCCGTGTAGTCCACGTACTCTCCGCGGGGCCCGCCCGCCTCGGCGGCGGCGGCCATGAGTTCCGTCAGCAGCCGCGCCGTACCCGGCAGCCGGTACGCCGCCAAGCGCGCTGTCAGCACTTCGCGCAGCTCGGCCCGGACATCACCCAGGTCCGGGACCGCCAGGGGGCCGATACGGGATTCGGCCGCCGCAATGATCAAGGCCTGCTTGGACGGCCAGCGCCGGTAGATGGCGGGCTTGCTCACCCCGGCGCGCGCGGCGACGGCATCCATCGTCACCGCCTTCACGCCTTGCTCGGTCACGATCTCGATCACCGCCTCGAGCGTGTCGTCCGTGACCCGCTCCTGCCGCGGCCGCCCCGGCCCCCGCTCGGCCCTCTGTGTCTGTGCCCCGACCATGCTCCGAGAATACGGGGGCGCGGCAAGCGCCCCAGTCGTGTACCGACGGCGGACGTCTGGACGGCGTCAAGCACCGACCGGTGGTACCCCAGAGGGTGGTACGGGTGCGCCAGGCGATGTCGCCCTGTTCGTCGACGAGTTCGCGCGGCGAGCCGACGAGGTCGGTGACGATCACAAAGAAACGGGAGTCGATCTCCTGCTGCGGGATCCGCCTCGTCGATGACGCGTTTCACCAACTGGCAGTGATCTCGGCCGCGCCCAGGACCGCGGACAGGCCTCCCGGGATGAAGGCCGCGCCCGAGCGAGAGGCCCACCGAGCCCGCCATGACGGCGAGTTCGGCCTCGGCCTTGGTCGTCATCCCGAAGACGATGTCCGCGACCACGTCACAGGCGCCGGCGAACAGGCGGGCCAGCTCCGGGATCTTGTCCAGGTGGCCGGCGTCGACCTGGTTCCAGTGGGTCTGCACCCAGTGGACGGCCCAGCCCTTGGAGGAGGCGAGGATCTGTTCCGCCTTGTGCGCGTCCGCGCCGTGTCCCTCGAAGTCGGCGAACTTCCGCATGGCGTCCGCCATGTGGCGGTAGTCGTCCTCGTCCACGTTCGGAAGTGGATGCCGATGCAGTCCAGGACCTGGTCAAGCGAGCCTGGAATCGTGTAACCCATACCCGTCGTCCCCGTGTGTCCCGCACAGCCCAGAGCCAGGCTGCCATGTGCGCTTCCGAACCCTACCGACGGAGGACGTTCCGGATGGCGCCCTGGTAGCGCGGGACAACGCGGGTGAACTGGCCGGACGGCCGCCGACGCCTCACTCGCCCGGTGCGAGTGCCTCACCACCCACGTCAGTGCGCGTGACCTGCCGAAGCGGCCGCCGGACCGGCGTTCTCTCCCCCGGCTGCGCCACGCGTGCACCAGCGACGAAGGCGGCCGCGGCCTCTACATCGTCGCGCAGCTCTGTCGGCGCCACGGAGCCAGGTGTCTGACGAGCGGCGGCAAAACCATGTGGGCCGAACAAGAACTCGACCCCGGCATCTGAGACGGGAAGGCGACGAAGAAGGCCGGATCATCGGGGCCGGCGGCGAGGGTGACGGCGAGGACCAAGGGCAGAATGACCCCATCGAGACCCCTTCACCGGAGTTCCGCAGCAAATCGGCCTTCTGGCAGGTGATGCATGGCAAACCTGCTGGTCAGGCGGTTGAGACATAGCGGCAGGCGTCAGAATCCCT